>NZ_JACJOU010000012.1 GCF_014695725.1 Microcoleus sp. FACHB-672
TGTACTCAATCGCATGATTCGTGTGGCTAAACCCGATAGCTACAAGGTTGAAGCTTAGTCTCCTGCTCTCAAAAGGTAACTTCTGTCTCTTTCTCTAGTTATGCAACAAAGCCCAACTGACAGCCAGCTTCCTGAATTAGTTGTTCAATGCGACCCCCTTTATGAAACGTGGCATTATCCATGAGCACTACCTGCCCTGGTTTGAGCAAAGGAATTAGGCAGCTTTCCACCAAATCTCAAAAACAACCCGATTACAGGAACCTTCGATGGGTATTGCGGAGCCATCAGTTTCTGCTGACAAAGAGCCGCAATCATATTCACTCGCCCCTGCCGTCGTCCTGACTTTAAGGCATGAAACCTTTGCCCTCTTAAGTTCCAGCCAAAACCGTAGTCTTCTCGGTTGTCCATGCCCGCTTCATCCACATAAACAATCGTTTCATCCGCCTCGTTAGCCAACTGCTCTATGAAAGTTTGCCGTTTCGATTCATCCCGTTCTCGGTAGCAGTAGGTTTTTTTTTTCGAGTCAACCCAATTTTCTTCAACGCTCTTGAGATTGTACGAGCGCTGATGTCGCCCTCCCACAGTTGAGCCATCTCCACCTGAGTTTTATCGCCATTAGCCGTGGCAAACGCCCGAAACTGCTCCCAGTCTGTAATTTTATGATTGTTACCGCCTTAGCGGTTGGGCAATGCCATTACATCTCCCGTTTTGGCTTTGCGCTGCAACCACAGGTTGAGCGTGTTGCGGCTGATGTTGAACAGTTTACTCGCTTCGCTTTTCTTAAGTGCATCTAACTCGACAGCTTGAATCAGTTTCTGACGCAAGTCGTAACTGTAGGGTTTAGCCATAGCAGAACACACCAGAGCCGCTCACGATAACATCTTTGGTCTACGTCCTAACTGCACTGGCTGTTGCTATATTTTGCAGAATAAAAAAATTAGCTGAGAGTGATATCAAAGTCAATGAAATTGGGTATCTTAATAAATTTATGAATACACTTGATAGAAATCTATCATCGGCTGTTAGAAAAAATTTTGATTGAGGGTGATATCAAACTGACGAAACGTGGGTAAGTTAATATCAGCAGATAAGAAACAAGCATCCCACCCCTCAAGGAGAAGCCTCTCATGAAGACAGAATTTAAAGCCAAGTTCCTGCAACACCTCAACCAAAAGAAACAGAACGAAGGTTTTACCCTAATTGAACTACTCGTTGTCGTTATCATCATCGGTATTCTAGCTGCTATCGCGTTGCCCTCACTGCTAAGCCAAACCAACAAAGCCAAGCAGGCTGAAGCAAGACAAAACATTGGTGCAATGAACCGCTCTCAGCAAGCCTTTTACCTGGAGAAACAGTTATTTGCCACAAATATGGCTGATCTGGGTGTTGGGATTAAGAGCCAAACCGAAAACTTTATCTACTCGATCCCGGCAGCCCAAGCTACATCTAGTTCTGTTCAAAATCAGGCCTATGCAGCAGGTAAGGCCAACCTAAAAGCCTATACAGGCGTTGTGTATACGACAATAACAGCTGCAGGCGGTGGCGGAACAACTGAGGCTCTGACGCAAGCGCTGCTGTGTGAGTCTAATGGACCACAAGTGGCTCCATACACCGCTCCAACTCCAGCGGGAGGTTGCGTCGGCGGCAAAGACTTAGGTAAGTAATTGTCGAATTTTCCTAATCAAGGTTGGTGCCATTACAAGCATAGCCTGTGGTTGCAAAGGGTAGCGTAAATTTACGCTACCCTTTATATTTATACCCTCAGACTCAGTGAAGTTAGTATATAAAGTTTTTATCTATGACCTTTGCCGCATCCTCCAATACAGAGCTGTTAACCCGGCAGCAGCAAATCCAGCAATGTCTCATTGAAGGAAATTACAATCAGGCTGCTAGCTTTTGCGAGCAGGCAATTGAGGCTGAACCTGAGGTCAAATCCCATTACTGGAATTTGGGGTTAATGTTGCTTTTGCAAGGCAAAGAAGATGAGGCTAGTACCACTTGGCTGTTGGGAATGGTAGAGGGTGACCCAAACCAAGTCGATCAGTGGACGGCGGAACTGATGCAGGTGCTGCAAGCGGAAGCAGAACGGCGGGAAAAACTAGAAGATTATTCCATAGCATGGCTGATGCGAGGACATATTCGAGAAATTCAGCCATCAGATATTAATAACTTATTGCATTTAATTCAGCTATCTATCCAGCAGGAAAAGTTTAGCGGCGAGGAGTTGAAAGAGTGGGGAGTCATTGAGCTACTACAGACAGAACCGCCTATAGCACTTGACCCTGATTTGTTGCTACAGGTGCTGAGGAGTGTTTTAAAGGCTGCTTTTTTGCACCCTTCATCGCTGGAATTAGTGGAAGCTGCGCTAAGCTACGTCCAAGAGTCCCAACGTTGGATGGATATATTAGTGCCAGCAGCGATGGAAATTGCTTACTCATGGCGGCGACCTGGCATTGCGGCCCGATTGGGAGAATTTTATCGACGGATCGATGGTGATAACGTAGAACTTTTGCGGCATTTAGCTGCGTTTTATCAAAATGCTGGTGAATATCAGCAAGGGATAGAGACAGCTAAATTGTGCTATTCCCTCTTAGAAGAATTGCCAGATAAGGTGTTTGCCAATAACTTAATTCTTAGGGGAACGATCACTCCGGGGGGATATTGGGAAGAAGCTTGTGCGCTCTCGCAGCATCAGGAATCATTGTTAGTATCGCTAGTAGAAGCCCAACCGAAATCGCTCTCTCAACTTCAAGTTTCAAGACTCTTCAATTCGGCCAACTTTTTTGCACCCTATATTAAAGATGAACCCCATAAAATCAGGACTCTTAGAAATCAAGTTCTTCAGCTTGGCCACGCTAACGTTGAAATTTATGCTCAGGAACGCATTGAACGATACCGACAACGGCATTTACAGCGACAATTAGAGCCTCTTACTAAACCTTTAAAAATTGGATACCTCTCTTCTTGTCTAAGAGAACATTCGGTTGGCTGGTTAGCTCGATGGGTTTTTCAGTATCATGATCGTGATCGCTTTCAAATTAATACTTATTTTGTTAACTACCAACGAAATTACGATCCCTTGCATGAATGGTATATCAGTAAGTCTGATAAAATTCATTACTCGATCAATAGTTGGGAAATAGCAGACCAAATTCATCACGATGGAATTGATATTTTGGTTGATCTTGACAGCTTGACTGTAGATATTAGCTGTGAAGTTATGATGCTAAAATCGGCACCCGTTCAGGTGACTTGGTTGGGCTGGGATGCTTCGGGAGTTCCAACGGTGGATTACTTTATTGCCGATCCCTATGTTTTACCGGAATCTGCCCAAAATTACTACACAGAAAAAATCTGGCGCTTGCCCGAAACTTATTTAGCAATCGATGGATTTGAGGTTGGAGTACCCACGATCCGGCGCGATCAGCTTAATATTCCTAGCGATGCGGTGGTCTACTACTGCGGTCAGAGAGGCTTCAAGCGACACCCTGATACGGCACGACTGCAAATGCAAATTCTCAAAGAGGTTCCGAATAGCTACTTGTTGATTAAAGGGATAGGGGATGAAGACTCGCTCAAAAGCTTTTTTACTCAACTGGCGGAAGAAGAAGGTGTGGATGGTGATAGACTGCGATTTCTGCCGATAGTGCCTTTAGAAGCCGTTCATCGAGCTAACCTAGGCATCGCTGATGTCGTGCTGGATACTTATCCCTATAATGGGGCTACCACAACGATGGAAACTCTGTGGATGGGAATTCCTATGGTTACACGAGTGGGCGAGCAATTTGCGGCTCGTAACAGCTATACGATGATGATCAATGCTGGGATTAAAGAAGGGATTGCTTGGACTAATGAAGAATATATTGAGTGGGGGATACTTTTAGGGAAAGATCAAGCTCTGAGGCAACAAATTTCTTGGAAACTTCGAGCATCAAGGCAAACTGCACCATTATGGAATGCTGAAAAATTTACTTACGAGATGGAACAGGCCTACGAACAGATGTGGAGAAATTATCTGCAAGGCAGTTCCAGTTAAGTCGAATCCTTAAGCAACTGAAACACTTTCCAACCTTGCGGGAGGCGATGGAGTATTTCCTGAGATTAGTGTTCTAACCAAACTGGTGATCATTATAAATATTCCTGATCGAATATAGGATGATAACTCTATATGATAACTAAATCAGGAAAGACATGATTTTAATCCTTGAAGCGTTGACTGGCAAAACTTTCTATTTGAACGGCTGGAAGATTCACAGATTCTACCTTTGCCGCAGTCTGTTTATTTTCGTTCTTTAAAATAATTCGAGAATGGAGGACAGGCAGGAGTGCTTGCCACTGAATTTCAGCTAGATTTTTAATTAGAGAAATTTGTGGCTCATCTGTACCATCTAAATCTTCTTGCATGAGTAAATTCATGGTAACACTAGATAAAATCATGATTGCTTCTTCTTCAGCAATACTGCTAATATCTATCAATAGGGTCATGCGATTTCTATCAGGGTGAGTCATGGCCGCCCTAATTGCTTCCTCTAATTCCATACCCAAAGATTCTTCTGCTTGAGACCAATCCGGAAAAAGGATGAGGTTGATATTTTTTAGATTTAAAGGAATGAGGGTCGCTTCAATCAAAGCTGAACTCACCGTTCTGCCCATTGTTGACCACGAAAACTTTTGTGCTTGCTCAAAGCCGGCAGCTATCATTAAGTTACGAATATCAGACTTTTGTACATCACATAGGGCATTAGCCATCGCATTAACATCTTCATCATTCACATATAAGGCTGCTTCACCTGCCACTTCTGGAATCGAAGCATTCGGACAAGTAATGACTGGGCATCCGCAGGACATTGCCTCAACCACCGGCAGCCCAAATCCTTCATACTTGGACGGATACACTAATGCTACGGCACCAGAATAAGCGGCTTTAAGTTCATCATCGCTAAGTTGCAGCATATGGACAACATTGCCCGAAGTATAAGTTCTGAACTCAGCTTCCAATTTAAATCCGCTGCCGGTTAAAACAATCTCAAAACCCTGCCGGCTGCAAAGGGTAGAAAGTGCTTTTAAGAAGAGAATAGTATTTTTATAACCCCCACCTCCGCCAACAGAAAGAAAATAGGGTTTTGAAATTCCATATTTAATTCTAAAATAATTAATTTCTTCGCTACTTGCTGGAGTATAAAAGCTTTTTACTCCACAGTGAGCCACAGTTATAGATTTTAGCTCAATATCTGGAAAAAACTTTGCTAAGTCACGAGCCGTGTTTTCCGAAATGGAAATATAGGCAGAAGCATGACGAATAGCATAATGCTTTTCTCTCCACATTGGCTCGTTAAAATCAGCCCCCAAAACTTCTGGAATCATGTCATAAGCCATGAACACAGACGGCGTTGATAGGGGCGTTGTATAGTAAGTAGAAATAAATATATCTGCTCCATGTTCATCGCAAATCTGCTGCAACATTTCGCGGTCTGTATCTGTATTGTTGTAATCGTATGGTTCTATAGTTAGATACCTTAAGCCTGGAATTTTTGGAGCGGTGCCAGCCCGATCTAAAATCAGCAGATGCTGGGAAAAATCTGTGCCAGCCCATTCTTCCAGCACTGAACGCCACACACGGGCAATGCCTGTGTTATACAGTTGAAAAAATACTCCATCAAGTAAAATTAACGGGTTAAGTATTTTGAAGTTTCTTTCTCTATTCTGCTGCTGTTCAAATTTTTGACTGACGCTATTTATTTTAATATTTTCTATTCGGGGTAAAATGCCTTGAGCTAGCTGAACAGCTTGAGCAACATTATCTATTCCAACTTGTTGACAGTTAATAATGAGTTGGTTGGTTAAACCATTAGAATTAAAAATAGGACCTTGGTAAGGTTCAGCTTCCTCTCGAGTAAGTTTAGCTGGAATTGTTAAGGTTGAAAAAGGAATATTATACTTTTGGGCTAGAGCGTATATATATTTCAGCGTGTTGTCATAACTTCCTGGATCTACACTGAGGCTAGATGTGAGAGAAACGATAACATTGTTAATATTAACTTCATAATTATTGTCTCCTGAAAAGAGTAATTCTTTTGCTAGGAGTTTTACATTAGCAATAGCTACTTCTGGTTTAATAGCTATTTCAGGAATTAAGGATGAAAGCTGACTAAATGAAGGGACTAAACTAGGATGTATTTCAGATGTAATATCCTTTTTTTCATCTTTTAGAAAATCATTTATAGGTTTTGCATTTAAACTGGGGCACAATGATGATGCTCCCGTACTATGTCCTGAACTGCCTGTTACTGATAGAGCGCGAAAAGAATATAAGTAGACTTCACTAAAATAACTATTAACAATTCCCGAATAAACATCAGGTATAGAAGTTTGGAAATATTTATTGTGGGCTGCTTTTATTTTCAAAATCAAACTTTTGTGAATAAAAGAATTATAGATTGTTGGAAGATTTTCATGAGAAATTTGTCCTTTATAAAATTGTTGTAACTTTTCTTTGGACTCCCATATCTCCGCTACTTGGACTAAATTCAGGTGCAATCTATTACGAATCCAAGGCGCAATTGCATTTGGCCAACCATAGGCATATCGCAGCCAAGATACAATATGAATATTGTATTCATTTATGAGATTGAAAGCTAGTTCTAGTCCATCTGGCATTAAAGCATCGTCATCTCCTAAAACAAATAAATAGTCTCCTGTAGCCTGCGATAAACCAAGTTCCCAATTATCTGACATTGAGAGCCTCTCAGGTGCCCGGAAGTATTTGATCCTAGGATCATTAAACAAGGCAACTGTTTCAGCAGTTTCTGGGCTGCTGAAATTATCCATAATTATTAGCTCAAAGTTATCTTTAGTTTGGTTTAAAACACTCTGAATAGAGTGTTTGAGAGTGTCATGTCTTTGGCGGGTAGGAATAATAATTGAAAAAAAATTGTTTGACATGAGTAACACGAAATAGAATGTTTTTTGTGGGGGGGGTTATGACTGTTTCTTTAACCAGGCTCCTGGCCAGTGAGTAATATTTTCGCTTAACTCACTTTCATTGAAAGGCCTACTGGGCTGCTCTAATATAAATTCTGGGTGTTGTTCTGCGAACTCATGTGCTGCTGCTGTTGGGTGATCCCACATCCATTCTGGATTTCCGCGTGGGACGTCGTGGAGTTCTTTCATAATCCCATCTGTTGCCACAATATAGGAACCGACTGTTACTAAATCGTGATAAGCATTCAACTCATCCAGAACGTGCTGCTTGTTGTGGCAGGAATCTAAAATTACCAAAACAGCTTCTCCCCGTTTAACGAGGGATTTCACATAGCTTATTATATTCGGTGCTGTTGAACTTCCTTCGACTAACGTAATGAAAGGAAACAATTCATGAGTTTGGATTGCTTGTCGGTTATGCGGTCGGATTTCAATATCAATTCCAATCACCCGGCCTTTTTGCATCGCTTTACACAAACTGGCATAGTAAATTAACGATCCGCCATGTGCAATGCCGGTTTCAATGATGACATCGGGTTTAACTCCATACATAACCTCCTGTAAGCGAATCATATCTTCAGGTAGCTGGATAATTGGTCTTCCCATCCAGCTAAACGTGTAAGCATATTTTTGATTCCAGCCAACTTTTATCCACTGCTGAGAGATCAATTCAAAAGCTTCTTTTGTATAAAGATCATAAATTATTTTTTCTCCTTTAATTTCCTGAATTAAAAGATTATTTTCTGTATCAATGAGCAATTTCATGATTCAAACTTCTCCTTGAAATCAATTAATTGAATATTTAAATTAGCTTGATTAATAAAAACAATATTTTCTTCTCGATAATTAGGATTCATCACAATAGCGAAGTCAATTTCGTGTTTTTTTAAATCTTGAATTCCGATAATTGGATGACCTGTTCCAGGTAGGTAATGCCCCTGTTTGCTTGGATTGATATCAATTATACAAGCAATCCATTTATTTTGAGGATCAACTAAATTAGCAAAGGTCACTCCTTTTGCACCAGCTCCCCAAAGTGCAACCTTTCCTTGAGCAGCCAAATTTTTAATTTTGCTTTCCCACAGAAGCTTTAGCTGGCTCTCATTTTTGGCAAACTGAGTTGCCAAATGCGGCGTTAGTCCCGAATTTTTAGTCACTATGAGTTTTTCATTTGAAAGGGTTGCTTCAATCCACAAATACTGACCTCCAAAAACGTGCTTGACTGTTTCAACACTAAATCCTGAAGCTTCAAATACAGTTGTTAACGACTCAGTGGTAAAATACGAACAATGCTCGTAGAAAAAATCGCAAATTACCTGATTTTGCAAAATCCATTGGACACAGGGGGTTTCAAAAAAAACCTTTGCTTTAGGGGAATTGACCAAGGCTTTTCTAACTGCTTCCAATAAATCTAGAGGTTCGGGAATGTGTTCAATCACATGACGACAAACAACCACATCAGCTGCAATTTCCGCACAGTCCGCTCCATAGTAGCGCTTGGCGAATTGAAGTCGGCCCTCTAAATCAATTTCCGAACCAATATAGCTGGGATCAAATCCATAACCACTATTCCCAAATTCTTCAGGTTCAACTAACTTTCTTAAGAATAAACCTTTACCACATCCTATTTCCACAACTCGGCAGTTTCGGACAGCTTTCTCTACAATTAAATAGGTAGCTAAATTGTCAAGATATTCATTAAAGGAGGGTGAGCAATCTTGCGTGTTATCGTAATCTTTTCCATAACTAAGATTTTTAACCTCGAAAGCTTTATTAAAAATAAACCCGCATTCCTGGCATATCATCAGGTTGAGTTCACCAGTAGCTATATCTATAGCTGCTTCCCGATTCGCTATTACCAAATTTTGATGAACAGGAACCTGTTCACGGTTTAAAAATTTGGTAGTCAAGCCAGATTTACATACTGGACATTGAGGTTTTTGTATCATAATTTTTTTTCCACCATTTAATCGTTTGTTCTAATCCTCTACTTGAATTGTATTTTAGTCGCCAATTAACCTCGTCCTTTAAACGCTCCACATTAGCAACTAGGAAAGGTGGATCGTTTGACGAAGAAGGAATAGCTCCTAACTGAATTAGCTCTGTACGATTGAATTGAGTTGCAACTTTATAAATTATATCCTTTAAAGCAACGGGTTCTCCTGACGCAATATTGAGGGCACCAGCAACATCACTTTCTAATAATGCAACAAACGCATCTGCCACGTCTTCAACGTACAAAAAATCTCGAATTTGATTGCCATGAGAGCAAAGCGCCGGCTCACCTTTGATTAAAGAATGGATAACCGAGGAAACTAATCTGCTAGGATGTTCATGTGGCCCGTAAACAAAGAAAATTCGCCCCCAAGCCGCACTGAGTCGAGTTTGTTGAACAAAAGCATCTAGCATCATTTGAAGAGAATGCTTGCAAGTGCCATAAACAGTTGCCGGGGAAAGTGGTGTCACTGCCTCAGAACAATATCCATAATTCCAATTATACTCCGCGCAGGTGCCGGCCATTACAACCCGCTTTCCTCCATGCTGAACAAATGCCGACAGTAAATCTAAACTTCCTTGAACCCAGCGAAAATTTTCTAAAGAAGTCCAATATTTTCCGGGTACAGCATACCAAGCGAAATGTAAGAGATGACTGGGCTGCACTTTAGCCATCAATTCATAAACTTGAGAGGATTTTAACAAATTGGCTTGGTGCCAATTTCCCTCTGATAGAATTTTGTCTACTTGTTTTGAAGAAACTGCGTGGACTTCATAACCCTTTTCTAAAAGCAAGGGCAGACAATGTCCGCCAATAAATCCTGTTGCGCCAGTCAGTAACACCTTTTTCATAAAGCAAAGTCCGCGTACTGGCAATCCTTTGTTGAAATTATTTTATCATCAGCCGGCCACTCAATTCTAAGCCTCGGATCATTCCACTTAATTCCTCTAGCACATTCTGGATGATAAAATTCAGACATTTGATAAAAAACTTCTGTATTATCTTCCAGTGTTTGAAACCCATGAGCAAAGCCTTCAGGAATATAGAGCATCTGATAATTGTCAGATATTAATTCTATCCCTAGCCATTGCTTAAAAGTGGAAGAATTAGGCCGTAAGTCTACAATCACATCATAAATAGCCCCTTTATGACAGCGCACTAACTTGGCTTCTTCATGGGGGGCTACTTGGTAGTGCATTCCCCGTAAAGTGCCTTTTTTTTTATTGAATGAGATATTACACTGAACTAAATTAGAATTTAGCCCACGCAAAGCAAATTCTTGTTGACAAAAACTTCTGGCAAAAAATCCCCGTTCATCTTCCAAACGCTCAGTTTCAATGATAAATGCACTCTTGAGTTTGGTCTCAGTAAAAATCATGAATTCAGAAAAAAGAAAATGTAGTTAAACAATTTTTAATTCAGGAATTGGAATAATAAAATGCCCTCCATGTGCTCGATACTCAGCTTGCTGGGTTAATATTTCCTCGGCAAAATTCCAGGTCAACAATAAGACGTAATCGGGTAGAGTTTCTAATAACTTGCTGGGGTCGTAAATAGATAAGTGAGTCCCAGGCGTGTAGTAGCCTTGTTTGATTGTACTGCGATCTACTACAAAATCTAGTGTTTCTTTGCCTAAACCGAAATAGTTAAGCAATGTACTACCTTTAGCCGAGGCACCGTAGACAGCAATTCGCTTATTTTTTGCTTTTAATTCCCGCAGCAAAGTCAGCAAGTTGCCGCGCAAGTGTTCAACTTTGGAACCAAAACTCTGGTAAAATAGTAAATCGTCTACACCCCATTCTGCTTCATATTGAAGCATTGTCTGAACTGTAGATGAACTATTTCCTGATTTTCCTGCGAAAATACGCAATGAACCGCCGTGAATCGGGAGGCGCTCAACTTCAGTAATGAGCAAACCGTGGCGTTGAAATAACCGATTTAGAGCTGTCAGAGAAAAGTAGCATAAATGCTCGTGGTAGATCGTGTCAAATTCTACTCCATCAATCAAATCTTTTACATAGGGCACCTCGATTACTGCTATCCCATCTTCTTTGAGCAGCAGGCTTATTCCTGCTACAAAGCCATTCAAATCAGCCACATGAGCTAGTACATTGTTGGCGTGGATGATATCAGCCGACTCACTGTCTTCTCGCAACTGCTCGGCTAATTTTTTACCAAAAAACTCGCTAATCGTGCGAATTCCCCGTTTTTCCTGAGCGACTTTGGCAATATTAACTGCGGGTTCTATACCCAAAACTGGAATGGCTCGTTGATGATAATATTGCAGTAAATAACCATCGTTGCTAGCAACTTCTACGACAAAACTGGTGTTATCAAGCTTGCGATTAACAATTAATCGATTAACAATTTCTTTGGCATTCTGCAAAACCGTATCCGAGAAAGAAGAAAAGTAAAGATACTCTCGAAACAGCTTTTCCGCAGGCACTGTTTCCGTAATTTGCACTAAACTGCAATTAGAACAAAATGCTAAATCTAAAGGATAAGTTCCTTCGGTTTCCTTTAGTTGCTCAGATGTCAGCAAAGCATTCGCTAAAGGTGTTTTGCCCAAGGAGAGAACTACTGTTAAATTATCACTATCACAGGCGCGACAGATTGCACTCATAAGGATGCTCCTAGAAACTTATTATACCAAGATATTGTTTCCTGTAAGCCCTCTTCGATAGAAAATAACGGATGCCACTTAAGCATCTGCCGCGCCTTAGCAGCACTCAGATATTGGCAGCGAATCTCGTTACTCGCCTCGTTTCGGATATCTGGCTCTAAATCAGAATTCATTAGTCTCAGAATTTGGTTAACTAACTCTAATACTGTTACTTGTCTTTCATTTGAAAAGTTGAAAGCATGACCTCGTAACTCGTGATTCTCAGCTAAACTTTCGGCTAGTAAAGTGTAAGCCGCTGCACCATCTTCAACGTAAAAATAGTCTCTCACATAGTTGCCATCAGAGCGAATAATCGGTCGCTGATTCCGCAAGACTGAGCGAATTGTTCCTGGCACTATGCGATTCCAATTTAGATCGCCGCCACCGTAAAAATTTCCACAACGGGTGATGGCAATCGGCAAGTCATAAGTTTTTGCGTAAGCTTGAGCGATCAAATCACCACATGACTTGCTCACATCATAGGGATGACGCCCCATCAATGGGGTTTCTTCGTCATAAGGCAGCTTATCGGGTTCACCATAGGCTTTATCTGATGAAGCCAACACAATTTGCTTAACAGTGGGGGTGTGTCGGCACGCTTCTAATAATACCCAAGTCCCCGCAATATTTGCCTCAAATGTTGAAATAGGATTGCGGTTTGCAATGCCTACAATAGTTTGTGCAGCAAGGTGAATAACTGTATCAATTTCATACTCCCCCAGCACTCGTTCTAGCAAAGCTTGATCAAGTAAATCACCCCGCACTACTTTTACTTGCTCTATTAATCGGCTGCGTACTAATTCACTCTGGGGCACCCAGTCTCTTACTAAGCATACGGCATCAGCGCCTAAATTGATTAGCCGGCGCACTAACCATCCCCCTACCAAGCCGGTAGCGCCGGTAATAAAGGTAGGGCGATCTTGCCAAAATTGATTTTTGCTCATTCAGTTTACTCCCACACCTTCCAGGGGGACTTTCCACTCTGCCAGAGGCTTTCTAATAGCCTCACATCCCGCAGCGTATCCATACACTGCCAAAAGTCATAATGCCGATAAGCCGCTAGCTGTCCATCTGCCGCTAAGTGTTCCAATACATCTGATTCTAAGCTGGAACTATCTCCTTTGAGGTATTTGAAAATTTCCGGTTCTAGTACCAGAAATCCACCGTTAATCCAGCCTTGACCGACTTGAGGTTTTTCTGTAAATTGAGCCACTAAATCGCCCTCAAAAATCAAACCACCAAATCGTGCCGGTGGGCGAACTGCGCTAACCGTTCCTAGTCGCCTATGAGAACGGTGAAACTTTAACAAATCTTGGAGATTAATATTACTAACGCCATCACCGTAAGTCACCATAAAGGTATCATCTTTTAGCCAGGATTCTAAACGCTTGAGCCGACCGCCGGTGAGTGCGTGCAGACCTGTATCCATTAAGTGCACTGTCCAATTTTCGCATTCTTTTTCACGCACATTAACCGAGCCATCAGACAGATTGATTGTCATACTGCCGTTGAGCGTGTAATAGTCCAAGAAGTAACGTTTAATCACTTCTCCTTTGTATCCCAAAGCTATGAGAAAATCCTTAAATCCATAGTGGGCATATTGTTTCATGATATGCCAAAGAATAGGCCGGCCACCAATCTCTACCATTGGCTTGGGTTTTACTTCGGTTTCTTCGGCTAGACGAGTACCTAAACCGCCGGCAAGAATCACAACTCGCATCAGTATTTTCCCTTCCTTAAGGCTGGTTTACCGGCTGCTTGACTTGAGCCAATAGTGCTTTATAATCTTGTCGGTCAGGATGCAGCTTGATAAGTTTTTCTAAAGGTGCTGTTGCCCCCTTAGTGTCCTTCATTTGCAGCCGAACATTTACCAGTCCTTCCAGTGCTGTTTGGTTCTCTGGTTCCCGCTGCAATACCATTTCATAGCCCCGCGCTTGCCAAGCGAGTGGTGATTCCGCCAGCGCTGCATCTGTTGTTTGCTGAGTTGGCTTGTCAAAAGCACTCCCAAATAGTTCAGCGCTGCCAAATATCATAGAACCGGCAAACCCTAGGATTCCGACAACTGCAAAAACCTGCTGAATCCGCTGAGTCCGCTTGCGGCGGGACATATCATACTCTTTTTCCAGATAACTCATTGGTAATCCTTTTTTCACCTTATTTTTTAAAGAGCAAGACTCAGCTCACTCTACATTAATGATGCCCATTTTTTCTAAAAAAGCGATCTTCTTAAAAATAGATTTAGCTAAGGTAGTTAGGGAGTCAACCAAGCGCCATGCTTTCGCTAGTAGCAAGAAATCGGCGAGACAACTATCTTGGACTCTACAAGATAGATGCCTCGAGAATTTTCTACGTTCCTTGCCGTATTTTCGAGGCAAAATTCTTGTAATCTTTCTTAACTGCCTTTTCTAACACCCGGATAGGGGACAGCCCTCCAGTGTCTTCTCAAAACGTAAATTTTACTTGTTACAAATATTTATAATTTTTCTCTTACCTGTTTAATTTTGCCCATAACTGTTGCATCATTAATCTTTAAAAATTAACCGTTTCTCACCGCTTTTTATCCTAACGCAAATGTCTCTGCTATCCAAGCACTACAATTCCCCTCATTCTTAAAAGTTAGGCAAAGTTCTGGACATTTGTTCAGCCCCGTTGTGCGATCTCTACAGCTTAAGCTGTTAACAAGTCTCTAATTTTTTCTAGGTTCTCTTTAGCTTCAAGACAACTCGGATTGAACGACAAGGCCTGTTCAAATGCAGCCGCCGCCTCAGTCCAACGCTTTAGATGAAGATAAGCAAGCCCTAAACCCACAGATGGATCTGTTGTGATGAAACTTTGCTCAAAAGGCTCTCCTTGATAATAGCTACCCTCACGCCCTACTTGAATGCATTTTTCCAGATAAACACAAGCTCCTAATGGAAATCCTAAAGTCATTAGAGTCATCCCGGCTAGATAGTTTAGAGGTGGATATTGCGGGCACCATTCCAGTCCTCGCTGAGAAATTAGCATCGCCGTTTCATAATCATTTTGATTGAGCGATTGTGCCCCTAAAGTATAAAGCAGTGAAGGAACCATGAGAAAATCTTCTGGTGGAGTCCCTTCTAATAAATTTGGAAACAGCCGGTCAAATGCTTCCGCACAACATTCTTGAGCTTTTTCTGGTTCCTGCATATCGTTATACATTCCAGAAAGGCAATAGAGGAGCATCAGGCTCAAACCTTCTTCCTGTCGAATGCGCTCTAAAATTGGGATATTTCGACTGAAATTTTTCTGCTCTAACTCCTCTTCTCCGTAGCCATAATGCAAAATATTAATACTTTCTAAGATAGAAACTTGGTGATGGTTAATGTATTTATTATTATACTTTAGTTGCTCGTGAAATCGTCCTTCAAAACTAACTTTTGGGAGATTGCGAAATAATCTCGGAGTAATTAAGGGAGTCATGCTAAGCCTATAATTTTTTTCAGTGCGTGTTAAAAAATAGGCAAGAATTTCTGAGCGAGAGGAGATTTGCTCTAAAAATTTTTTAGACTCAACAACTAGCTCTTCATCAGCATCAAGTACTAAAATCCAGTCTCCTGATGCTTGGGCAATCGAATAATTGCGAGCGGCAGCAAAATCATCGCACCACTGAAAGGAACTAACTTTTGCCCCGTATTGTTTCGCAATTTCAGGTGTGTTATCTTGAGAGCCGGTATCTACAACAATCATTTCATCAACATAGGGTTTAGCACTCGCTAAGCACCGAGGTAAGTTCTTGCTTTCATTCTTGACAATCATGCAAAGAGACAAAACAGGTTTTGCAGATGATTCAGAGTTCAAATTCATTTGATGAATGTAGTTTTTATGACACAATTTATTATCTAGTTTAACAAGTTGAATTGATTGAATAAACTCACCCAGTGATATAAATGTTTTGGTATACCGGCAGCCCCATTGAATCAGGCACCTTGGAACTGGCCATTGACGATCCGGGATTCATTTACGGGGCCACAGTCTTTACCACACTGCGAGTTTATCATGACTCGCTAGATCATCCTTTGACAAACTGGGCCGGCCACTGTGAACGCCTGAAATTCAGCCTGCAAACTTTTGGATGGCAACAACCAGACTGGCACCGGCTGCGTCAGGGTGCCGAACTGATGAAGGAAAACTGGCCGGTATTGAGAATGGTTATTTTCCCAGATGGGCGAGAACTGATTACAGGACGTATTTTACCGGCAGACTTGGCTAACCGGCAACAGAACGGCATCCGCGCTTGGCTGGCAGACTCCCCCGACTACGCCAGAGCCCTACCGGCTCACAAAACTGGCAACTACCTGCCGGCTTGGCTGGCCCTGCAAACTGCCCTAAAACAGGGGACTCAGGAAGCAATTTTAGTAGACTCAGCCGGCAACTGGCTAGAAAGCAGCACCGGCAACCTCTGGGGATGGCGAGATCAGCAATGGTGGACACCGCCGATAGATACAGGAATTCTAGCCGGCCTGATGCGCTCACAGATTGTTAACTGGCTAAAACAACATCAAGTGTCGGTGACAGAAGAACCTTGGTCAACTGAATTCGTAAAAGAATTTGAAGCCCTCGCCTATACCAACAGCATCATGGAAATCATTCCCATCCATACGGTTTTAGCCGGCAGCACTCAACTTACCTATAACCTAAACCACCTCGCCTTCCAGCAAATCCGCTCACTCTGGCATACCTGAACTGCGTATTTTCTCTGATTCAGCACTTAATATTAATCGTTGCCACCACACAATTCTTCAAAATTAGAAACAAAAGTTCTCGTGTTCTGTTCAAAAGATGGACAATTAAGCAAGGCTGGCCAATTCCTGGACAAGATGAAACCAGATCGTAAAAATAAAAACGTACTTTTGAAAGCAGCACAGAGTCATGGCAGATTCTTCAGAGTTTTTCTACCCTCGCAGTCGCTACTACGGCAAAGTCAAGCCAGAGAACTTGATATTTAATGCGAATTTACAGGAATTTGCTCAACGAGTGAGCTACATTAGCAATTTAGAAACAGGGGGGAAACTGCCGCCTGAAGTCGCCTACCAGGAAATAAAAGTGCTCTGGAAGCAGCTCAAGCACACGAAAAAACAGCTGGGAATTGGCAAAAATCCCTTTCAGGATGAAGAAAACAACGCGGCCTCCTAGGGGAGCGAAGCACTGGGCTTCAGGAACCCACAATCAAATCTACCTTGAGGAGGATTTAGCCGAGAAGCCCGGTTCATTACATTAAGCTTATCCGCTCAGGGAAAGTGTCTCTAGGCTGAGAAACAGCTCACAGCCTATTACTCAATTTCTTTCCGGGTTTTAACATCAGGACGCTTCTCAATCGGGAAGGGCTAATAAAAAAAACGACCAGCTTCATCCAAAAGCTGGCCAATTAAAAATTTTTGAATTTTGTTGTCGTACTAACAGGAGGCTTACCGAGCTGCGCGTTCCCAGGCGTGCGGCGGGTATTTGTCTGTTAATTCTTTACTTAAAAACATTGTAACAGACGACACTAAACTTTTGTTACAAAAGTTTATTACGAAAAGTTATCACCGGCCTGTGTAAGATACCGGCTGCCTTCTTGGGGACGGCCCCAGAGGATGCGCTCGTGCTTGTAAACCACCATACCAGGTTTGGCTCCCTTGGGCTTGTAGACGTGCTTGGGTTCGGTATAAACAACCGGCACCTGTTCGCTTTGCCGAGCGCGGCTGTAATAGGCGCTTAGATCCGCAGCAAACTGCAAATCCGCCTCCTCGGCGACAGATCCAGGCGGTAAACGCAGCAAGACGTGGCTGCCGGCAATCTCTTGAGTATGAAACCATACATCGTAATCACCGGCCAGACGAAAACTCAACTGGTCATTTTGCCGGTTGTTGCGCCCAATCAATAATTCAAACCCACTAGGACTTTGGTAGCGGTAAAAATTCGTTGCCGGTGTTTCGCTCTGAGTGCGGTGTTCTGGATCTTCTAGATATCCCTGGCTAATTAGCTCATCCCGAATTTCTTCCAAAGCTTGAAGATCCGCCGGTTCCCGGTAAGCATCCAGCCCGGAAAGCGCAGATTCCACTTGTTCGAGATAGTCAATTTCAGCCTGCACCTCAGCTAATAAGGGTTCAACAGCCGCACGGGCGCGTTTAAGCTTTTGATTGCGGCGGTAGAGAGCCTGAGCATTTTGCACAGCATTTTTTTCCGGTTCCAGAGGAATCGAAGTCGGGTTGCCGGTTTCAAAGTCGGCAAGGATAATTTCCTTCATCCCCGGTTGCCACGCGTGTAGGTTGGCCATCATCAAGTCGGCTTGCTGCCGGTACTTGTCGGCTTCATCTGACTGTTGCAAGCGTTCCGAGAAAGTATTGGCTTTGAGCTGCAATTTAGCCAGCAAGTTACTAAGTTTTTGACTCAGTTGATGGCGTAGCTGCTTGAATTCTTGTTGATTTAGTTTGCCGGTGTAATAGGTGTTGAGCAACTCACTGACAGACGCAGGATCGCTCTTTCTCTCACTATCCACCCACCCCAATACCGAGTATCCCTCTCGTGTCCAGCACGGTTGAAACCGCTCTTGCTCCAAAGCTTGCAGCCATTCTTGCCACCTGTAGAACAATTGCTGCCAGTTGGACTCACTCAGACTGTCGGTAAGTTGAGCCGGTTCAAGACCGGCAGCTTCGACCATTTCCCGCACGAAGGCCGAACTCAACCCCCGGTAGCTTTTCAGCATCTGACGCCCTAGTTGGCCGGGGATCAGCGTGATTCGTTCCTGCCAACGTTCTTGGGGTTCATTCTTGCTAGGTGCCGGATCAGTAAGCGCTGGCGGCATTTCGTAAGGCTGGCCCGTTTGGATGGGACGCACACTTGATTGGCGATCACTAACTTGATGGGCAGCAGTAACAATCAAGTTGTCCTGATTAGCTAAAATCACATTGCTGCGTTTGCCCATAATTTCGACATACAGGTGCCAGAGAATGGGATCACCAGGCCGGCGGGCAAATTGCAAGTCTAAAACGCGTTCCCAAGGTGCTACCTCAGTAATGGCCACCAGTGCTAAACCACCCAGTTGGTGCCGTAGCTGCTGACTGAAAGTAAATGTATCGGGAGTGCGGGGAGGCGGATCGCCGGCACACAGGCGGGCGGCTTGGGGATGCCAAGAGATATCCACCCAGCCTCGCCGGTCAATCGTTCGCAGCGACAGCGCCACCGTATGCCGGTCACGTTGATAAACCTGTTCCAGACGCGCCGGCAGCCAGCCGTGACGCAGTTCAGAACAAGCAGCCGTTAAAGTCGTAAAGTCAGCCGGTTGCACAGCGAAAAGTCTTTCCAGTTAAAACATCGACAGATACTTCCATGCTGGCAGATTGATGTCAAAAGTTGATAAAAACCTGAAAAAAAGAGAAAAAAATCTAAAAACCCTGATTTTCCTTTGTTTTAGCCTTGTTAGTCAAGATTGTAATGGATACCATTAGAAATAAGGTTTTTGTAGGCTCATACGGCTAAGCCGTTAGTGCGTCATGGACATTCAACTTATCAATATCGGTTTTGGTAACATCGTGTCTGCCAACCGAGTCGTTGCCATTGTCAGTCCTGAGTCTGCCCCGATTAAGCGGATCATTAGTGATGCGCGCGATAGGGGCCAGTTGATTGACGCTACTTACGGTCGTCGAACGCGGGCCGTGATTATTACTGATTCCAGCCACGTTATCCTTTCGGCAATTCAGCCGGAAACCGTCGCCCATCGCTTTGTCATCAGTAAAGACGGTCAGAGCGTCAGTTAATTTTTTTCCACGATCTCTATTCCCGCTTGGATCGCCGGGTTTATTTGTGTCTAACCAGTGCACATCCTACCGCACATCTGGGAACCTTGTAACAATTCTATACAGAATTGGGTTCAGAACCTTTATAATCCCAGAGAAGATGTGGATAAGGATGTTTAAAGGGATAGCGGGTGTATGCAAAGCGGGAAACTGATTGTGCTGACTGGGCCGAGTGGCGTGGGCAAAGGAACTTTGTTGCGCTCATTGCTAAAGCGTCATCCTGAACTGTATCTGTCGGTATCTGTGACCACTCGCGCCCCTCGCAAGGGCGAGATTAATGGCAAACATTATTATTTCATTGACCGGCACCAATTTGAGCAACTGGTCGCGGCGGGCGACTTGCTGGAGTGGGCTGAGTTTGCGGGTAATTATTACGGAACCTTGCGCCGGCAAGTAGAAACTCATCTGCAGCACGGTGAATGGGTGGTACTCGAAATTGAGCTAGAAGGGGCAAGACAAATCAGGCAGACATTTCCTCAAGCGCTGCAATTGTTTATTCTGCCGCCCTCAGTCGATACCTTAGAAACTCGCATTCGCCAGCGGGGACAAGATTCGGAAGAAGCGATTGCAAGGCGTCTTAACCGCGCAGTTGACGAAATTGCCGCTGCCGATGAATTTGATATCAAGATTGTCAATGACGAGTTAGAAAAAACCTTAGAAAACATTGAGGCAGCTTTGTTTGCAACCGTGTAAGTATTTGGACATAAAAGTTGTCCTCATCAACCCCCACCTGTTGCCGTCCCCCAAGCTTGGGGGACTACAGGGGGTTTATTTAATTACGGTTATCTACTTATAACTTCGGGCTAATGTTTTCCCTAAAAGAGGATGAAATGAGTTAAGAAAAGTATGTTTAGGCAATTAAAATATTGCTTAACTTTTTTGTCGCATGATGATATTTGCATCAAAGATTTATGCTATTAATGGCAAATTTTTAGTTTCTCATAGCAAAACAATGACCTGAGCTGTCTTTATATGAATTACAAAATAAAGCATTACGGGGCACTATGCACGCACTTTTTTTTTGATGTACGGTATGCCCGCCGTCACATTATGTATCGCAGAAACTCGAAATTAAAGAATATTAGTTTAGCTAAGGAAATTGTATAAATAAGCCATATTTCTTTTGTAAATTAGGTAGCACATTTGGCTGTCTACATTCAGCTACTGACGATCAGCTATCGCTCAAAATAGCTAAAATGGAAGAAATTGGTGCAGCCCTTGCCTTGCCGCTAAGCTTAAGAATGGATGCAACCATTTTTTAACTTAAGCATTTTCAAATAGGTTATATGGTCAATTATAGTAATGTTAAAAGGATGTAAAGACACCGCACTGTATTGTCTTTACATCCTTTTGTACGCAACTGAAAATCACTGTAGATACATTTGCCCTAGGTTCGGCCAAACGCAATGAAGTTTGGGTATCCCTGATGATATTGATAAAAAACAGCAAGTTGGTTCTTCGTCATGGCGAAGGCCCCGCCCTCATGCATCGGATCTGCAACAATGTAGTTTCCATCCGATGTTTTGCCTAGAATTGCATTCCAGTGATTGGTAGAGCCACTACCCACTCTGTTCGGAAACTGTTGACGCCACGCATCAGTTAGCTGTCCATAAGATATAACAGGCTTCCCTGTAGCGAGGCTCCGATCAAGATTATCCCATCCAGTTAATTGTTCAGGAATACCCCCTGAGTTTCGGATGCCGTTTTTAATGTGATCAAAAGAACTGACTACTTGATCTTGATCCAGCACGTTCACGCCTTCTCTGACACCGTTAGAGTAGCCAAACATCAGAGAGCGTGCATGGTCAATACTGGTTTCAATGCTGATATTAGCCTGCTCAAAACCGAACATTTTGCGGATCATAGCTAAGCTAGCAGGGCCACAATTTGCACTGCCACCTGGCCCATTAGGATTATACGTTGGGTTCCAGTATTGAAGTTTAAAGAAGTTGTTCGCTTGTTGTGCGCTACTTGGCAAGCTGTTGGTCTTCTCCCAAGAGAGGTCTAAGTAAGCATCACCGGCTCCTTCATACTGGTGGAAATGCAAATCGTATCGACCGGCTGGCAACCGGGCTGTGATTTCCTGGTGTGCCCCGTAAGCTTGTGTCCACTGATTGGCTGATGTAACGTTAAACCACTGGCCTGTTCCTTGATTCTTTGCAAGAATTTCGAACCCATCATCGCCTCTGACTCGGAACTTATAGGGACTGCCATCAAAATCTGCCCAGGTGTAAGCTCGCATCGCAAAGAAGTCGTGCGGTAAGCGATTGCCATCATTATTAGGGGCATTAGAACCCCAGTTGACATTAATTCCTTTCTTGCCATCACTACGAGTATTAGAACCGAGATTAATTGTGCCAATTGCATTGGGATTATTTATATCTCCTTGCCAGAAATTCGTAGGAGGTGCACTTCCTTGACTGGTATTCCAAGAGTAGACTGTTGCCTTCCACTGACTCGATTCGCTGACTATATCTTGGAACTTAGTTGCAGGGATAATGTTGAAGTTTAAAGCTGCTGCGCCACCACGCTCGTGGTATTCAACTGTAATTGGTAAAGTCTCCCCATTTGAGCGGAAATAGCCTGAATTAGTAGCAAAGGGCTGATCGACCCATTTATCAATGACGCTTTGATTGCCGATCCGCACTCGGATACCATCATCAGCTTGAGTTTTAATTTGATACAGACCAGGCGCTAAATAACGCTGAGTTGTGATTCGAGCGGAAAAGTTGTCGGCAGGAGTATTGCTAGGAGCGCCACTGCCCCAGTTGCGAGCAAAACTTTGACTGCCATCCCCCAAGTTCTCCCTAAAAACAGGGCTACCACTTAAGCTGAGGTTATTGAAATATTCAGCCTTCCAGTGATTTGTAGGGATCTGCAATGACACGTTCAGATTGTAGTTGGTAACGGCACTACCATTAGGCAAAACTCGAAGATAGTAAGTGCCTGCATTTAAATTGGTGATGATAGATTCAGCAGTGATGCCGGTGTTGGTAGAACTCCGAATCAGGCTGCCACTGCTGTTGAGTAGCTGCACATTTGCATCTGCCTGCAAGCCATTTAAGGACAAGTTGACTTGGCGGGTATCATTTAAAGAGATTCGGTAGTAATCGTTAAGGTCAGTACCCCCGATAGACGCCCCCGATATTCCTGTCGAGAAGACCCCATTCATGTCAACACCACCAGAAAAGTTCTGAGCTGTATTCAGAGTGTCATTCCCATCACTCGGTGGTGTCGCTCTCAAACTCAAGTTATAATTAGTGTTGGCACTGCCATAGGGAAAAACCCGCACATAGTAGGTGCCGGCATTTAAGCTACTACTAATTGACTCGGTGGTAGTTCCACCGGCGGCTGACGCCTGTATTACATTGCCATAGATGTTAAGTAAGTGCACATCCGCATCGGCGCTTAACCCATTAACCGTAAGGTTAAAATTGCTGGTGTTATTGATGTTGAATTTGTAGTAATCGTTGGTGTCTGTTGTGCCTACCCAATCACTATAGGTTTGAGTGCTGCTGAGAGTGCCAATGTTACGAGCGAGGCTAAGGCTATTGTCCTGCTCTATCTGAATTTCTGTCCCATCTAAGGTGATAATTGCCGTATCATCTTCAGCCTTTAACGCTAAAAGTCCCGACGCATCTAACTTCTCGCCTTGAACAACTGCTGCAAAAATCTCACCCTCATCACCGGCAGCATCTTTGGCATTGATCCGTGAATCGATGTAATGCCCAATCTCTTCAAGTACCACACTTGTAACTGCTTCTGGATTGACAGCGTTTTGGGCGATAAACTCACTCGATAAATAAATTGTGTTCGTCACACTGGCAAATGCCCCATTCGCCCCATTAATCTCGCTACTGGAGAGAATAACGGTTGCCGTGATTGCATTACCTTGAGCCAGCTCTTGAAATAATTCTTTTGCTTCTTCGGCATCCCAATTTGTACCAAAAGCAAGATTCATTTTGGTATTGAAATCTGGGTCACTTGCTAAAGCCTGGATGTGGTTAGAAGCGCTGGTAAAAGCTTGCTCTAGGGCCGGAGAAAGAGCTTTCCCTGTCAATGAATCAACTGATAATGTTTCAGGTTTACTGATAGAGTTGCTGTCTAACGACGTGAGAAATGCACTGTCATTAGGTAGTAACTTGTCAGACGGAAAAAAGCATTCATCTGAACCTAGCCACGGAGTTTCCCAATCAATTTTCTTAGAAGATGCTCCCCCACTCAGAAAATTTTGAATGGCTGATTCGGGCGTGATTAGATCGCTAGACTGGGCGTTGTTACTCCCGACATTGAAGGAAGCGTTAGCAGATACTTCCTCTCGATTGCTCGCGTACGGATTCAAGTAATCTTCAAACATGGCGATGTATTTATTTGTCTCAAGAACTTAACTACTGAAACGATTTAAATGCTGATTTCGGTAGATGTTATTTTTCAAGTCGTTTGATAATAAATTAAGAGATGGTGAGTAAAATATACTTCCGTACATTTACTGAATACTTTGTATAGTCGCAAAATCTTTATAAAAGCGTTTAAATAATTAAAGATATTGTAAAGGTGAGGAAAAAAGCTCCTTTTGTGGTTTGTAAAGCCTTTTATGCTATGTAGCAACTTGGTATATTTTCGAGATCGCTTTCACCGACGCCAGAAGTTCAATCGGCTAATACCGGCATCTAATAGCTTCCAAATCGCAAAAACAGTTGCTAGCTTTGAAAAATATATGATTGAGAGAATCTGAGAGCTGATTTATAAAGGAAAGCTAAAGGACTGCTAGAGTAAGTTTGAGAAAATTTTAGGCTAGATACAGTTAAACAGTGGCATTGCTAATGAATCGATTACCTGAAATCGCTAATCGTCTACGAAAACCATATCAAGCGTGACCTCAGTGATGGGGAGTGGGAAATATTGAAGCCGCTGTTGCCTAAACCGAAAGGCTTTGGACATCAGCGTGGAAGTTGATTTCAGAGAAATTCTCAATGGCATATTCTACGTGCACCGAACGGGATGCCAATGGGAAATGATGCCCCACGATTTGCCTCCGTACAGCACAGTGTACAACTACTTCCAGAAGTGGCAGCGCAAAGGGAGCTGGCAAGTTATTCACGACCAAGTTCGCCAGCAAATGCGAACAGAATTAGGTAGAGACGAACAATAGACCTCTTGCGGAATTCAAAGAAATGAGTTAAATCAGAAAAGTAATTGAGTCATAACTAGACAGCGCTCAATGAGATATAAACAAGCTTTGCAAGCTTCACCATCTGACTTTAAACGGATGTATGGGGTAAGGAGAGAAACATTCTGGCATATAGTCCAAGTCGTACAGGCTGCTAAGCAAGAAAGTCGCGGTCGTTATGCCAAACTCTCAATACCCGACCAAATATTGTTGACATTACAGTAAGGCGCGAAAGTACAGAACCCTATTTCATATTGGCGGGGATTGGGGAATTCACGAATCAACAGCACAACGCACAGTTAAGAGAATTGAAGAGATGTTAATTAAATCCCAGAAATTTAGCCTGCCGAGTCAAAGAGAACTCGGCAAGCCAACAACCGAGATGGAAGTCGTGGTGATGGATGTATCCGAAACAGAGATTGAGCGTCCTAAAAAAACAGAAACAGTATTACAGTGGCAAGCAACAGTGTCATAGGCTGAAGATGCAACTGCTAATTAATCAAATCACTCAAGAAATAATTTGTGTAGCCATAGACAAAGGAAGAAAGCATGACTTCCGAATATATAAATAAAGAAAGTCAAATTCAAATTTCCCAAGAGATAGAGATAATCGCTGACAAAGGATATCAAGGACTTAATCGCTATCACGCTAAAAGTCGAATGACCTATAAAAAGCCTAAAAAAGGTCAGTCAACTGAAGAACAAAAGCAAGAGAATAGAAATCATGCTAGGGTCAGAATAAAAGTTGAGCATGTGATTCGATTTTAAAAAATCTTTAGGATATTGTCTAGTCGATATCGGAATCGCCGTCAACGGTTTGGGCTGCGAGCCAACCTGATTGCTGGAGTTTACAACTATGAACTCAAAATGGCTAGACAGTCTTCATTCCGCAAGAGGTCTATTGTTAAGCCCGCTAAGTCCAAGAATCTTTGTAACTTTCTGCGCCGGCCTTCACAAGTTATTCACAGTGGAAAGACTCTCGCTATCGTTTCTAATCTGACTTCTTTTTCGGCTTGAATGATGTTGATTAGTATTAACAACATCAGGAACTGGGCGCGGCCCAGTTGCTTCTCGAGATGCTCGTGATAAAATTGCATTAGTATTTTTTTGATTTTTGGGTTTGCTTGTCACTATAGCTGACCCATCTTTTTTTTGTTGACCTAGCTCTTATCCTTTCTCTGCCAAGGTTTCAGCTTTCTTGTTACCCCCCCCAAAATTCAGAGATCAGCGAAGCGATGATTTATGGTTCTTTAATTCGTCTGATGCTCAGGCAATTAGCTGCTTAAGATTTACTTTATAAATCAGCTCTTAGCTGCTAATTCGACCTCAGGAATCAACCCATCAATTAGAAAACGACTTTTCAGGGGAAAATTTCAGTTTGCTAGATGTTGAGGTGACTTAGCAAACTCAAAAAAATTATTAAAAATAGAAATATTCTTGGCAATGTTTCCTGGCTCTGAGCTAAATAATTAGCAAGCAAGCTGTACCTTACTTATAGCACAGCTTGCTTGCCAATTATTTATGCTCAAATTAAATGCAGTGCTGTTAAAACGTAACCCTCAATTTTGCGACTAGCTTAAGCCACTTCCGCTACTTTGATCTCTGCCAATTCTTTCTTGGCAGGAGTCGCGCTACAGATCAAGCGCTCTAGTTGCTGTACTCGCTGATTCCGCTGGGCAACCATTGAAGAGAGATCCGGCATTTCTTGCCAGCAGTGAGAGCAAAACCAGTAAACGCCATTATTACGAGCGTGGCGGAGTAGTTGGTTAGAGCAGCAAGGACAAGCGTTCATAATATTTTAAACCAGTTTAGAAATCGAGCAATGATTGAGTCAAAAATTAACTGAGTGCTGTACTTAACCCTAAAAGCTCTGAAAAGTGACATCTGTTTTAGGGAAAGTCTTTTTCAACCGAGACGGCCTTCTTTGGGGATGTAGAATCGCTCTAGACGCAGTAGGAACAGGACGATGAATAACTGAACGATCCAAGGGGATGAGGCAAAACCCCAAAAGAAACACACAACGGCAGTTAAGGCAGCGAGAGTAAAAGAAAGGTCTTTAGAGGTTCGCAGATAAACCCAGCCGGCGAAGAAGGCGATGGTCAGTAAAAGTAAATAAGAATATGGCAACCTCTTCACCTCCATGTATGCTAGCCAGTGGTTAGAACTGAACTGCTTTAATAAAAAGATTAGAACTTAACTGTGAAGAACTTGTGAAGGCTAAGATTTTTTTTTACCGGCACTTCAACTTCACTAACTAACGGCAAAGCTTGCCCCAACGGTGTTTTCTCAATCAAGGTAAACGCTAAGCCGTTTTTTGTAACAAAAACATTACTGAGAGATAAGCGTGTGCTACCAATGTGTCCTCTGATACCAATATAGGGTGATAATCGGCGATCCCAAAGCCGAAGTCATACCGTTACCGTAAGCAAGTTAAGCAGTTTAGGGGGATACGCCGGCACTCAAATTCTCGATTCGTTCGGTTTGCTTTGACTTCAAAACCGGCTTGTTACGAGCTAACCAACCCCTTTAACACTTCTTCACAAACTGCGGAATATACGGATATCCTTAACAATTAATTCGGAATTTGCGGCTTGTGGTTGTTCTGAGTGTTCCCGTAATTGCTGTAGCTTTTTTGGTTAAAGAGAAACCCGACAAGCCGCAGAATCATCACCCATAAGATCAGCAACAAAACCTTAATTAAGCAGGCTAAACAATTTAGCGCGATGTGTCGGCAGTCATCGCCACAATTGATTCAAATCACTTTGACTTAAACTTCATTAGCTACCAGCTAAGACACGGGTCTTAACACTTCTTTACAAAATGCGGAAAATACTGAGATCACTTAATCTAAAATTCCGGATTGACAGCCGCAGTTTTTGTCAATTGTGGCGTAACTACTTTTGCCATTTTGGGTGAGACTCCATGCCAAACAGAATCATGACCGATGAGATGCGCGACGACAAAACGCCTGACGAGGTAGTTGTCCGCGCACAGCCGCGCCAGCCTGTTACAGATCCCACCCTGGGCATTTCCGTTTCAGTCAATCGAGAAGGCACCCCCCAACACCGGCTTGTGACAATTGGCGACTCCCTAACACATGGCTTTCAAAGTGGGGCCATATTTAATACAAACCTCTCCTACCCCGCCATCATTGCCTGGGAAATGGACTGGGACGAGCAATTCCGTCACCCATTGCCCTATAGCGGCTGGGGGGGATTGCCTTTTAACATGGAAGCGCTGATTCGCCGGTTAGAACAACAGTTTGGCGACAAGCTGGACTGGTGGGAATTAGCCGGTGCTGTGTTTTCAGTACATCAATATATGGCTGATGTCGAAGAGTGGTGGGAACGCGGTCCCGGTTCTCGCATTCCTAACCAAAAAGGAATTAACCACAACTTGGCAGTTTACGGCTGGGATTTGCGCGATACTCTTTCGCGCAACGCAGATATCTGCCGGCAACTCCTCCAAGAACCCAAAGATAATTTGTTTCGCCAGATTGTCGAGAATGCCAACGAACGCGCCGCCTTGTACGTTTTGGACTCAGCACGAGACCCTCAAGGCAAGGCACTCACGCCCCTAGAAGCGGCAGCAGAACTGGGCAAAGACGGAACCCACGAAACCGGCACCGGCGACGGCATCGAAACGCTGATTATCTTCCTGGGCGCTAACAATGCTTTGAGCAGTGTTATTCAACTGAAGGTGGCGTGGAGCCAGGATGGTTATGACGATTTGGATCGCAAACAACAGTTTACTGTCTGGAATCCGATTCACTTTAAAAAAGAGCTAGACGAAGTTGTTGCCCAAGTCAAAAAGATCAAGGCTCGGCACGTTATTCTGACAACCGTTCCCCATGTCACGATTATCCCCCTTGCCCGTGGTGTGGGCGAGAAGGTGGCACCGGGTTCTCGATATTTCCCTCACTACACTCGCCCCTGGATTAGTGATCGAGATTTCAATCCCAAAGATCACCCGTGCATTACTGAACTGGAGGCGAGGGCAGTTGATAGCGCGATTGATCAATATAATGAAGCGATTACGGAAGCGGTACGTGGTGCCCGCAAGGACGGCTTAGATTGGTATCTTTTTGATGCTGCCGGCATCATGGATCGCTTAGCTTACCGGCGCTATATTGATGACCCCTTAGCCAGACCTGAGTGGTGGACTCCCTATGAGCTGCCTGCTGAGCTGCAAGCGCTTTCACCTGTGCCGAATTCTCGCTTTTTTACTTCAGAGGTGGTTGCCGGCCAAGCGGTTCGCACTAATGGCGGCTTATTCTCGCTTGATGGTATTCACCCAACAACGATTGGCTATGGAATATTAGCCCAAGAATTTATTAACATCATGCAGCAAGCCGGTGTGAAATTTTATCTGGGGGATGGCCGTACTGAGCGAAATGGGCCGGTTCGGGTAGACTTCAAGCGGTTAATTGCCCTGGATACACTTATTTCTGACCCACCGCGATCACTTTCCAATCAATTGGATTTAATAGGTTGGCTTGACCAACGATTGAAAATATTTAGTCGTTTGTTAAGGCGGGGTGCTTGACTTGGGGGTTGTGGGCTAAGGGTGATCGGGAATTCTGAAGAAAAACAGAATTCTTGCAAAAACCGGCATTGGGGGAGAGTGCATTCAATTCAGGCAAAACCGGCTTTGAAATTAATTCGTTTACTTCACAATTCTCTATTCTCTCTTCCCCATGCCTCAGTTGTGGTGAATTCCCCCGACACAAGCCCGATTTTCTATTTCCAAGCCTTATGTCATCGCTGAAATTCCCCAGCGCACTCCCTCAAATAAATAGTAGCCGCCAATTAGAATCAGCACTACGCTGGCAAAACGAATGATGGTTTGAGAGTGGTTGAGTAAAAAGCGGGTTTGTTTGACAAAACCTGTGAAGAGACTGGCAAAGAAAATAATTGCTGTATAACCCAGTGAATAACTGATCATCATCAGTGTGCTTAAAACTTGGGAACCTGTTGCGCCGCCGGCACTGAGAACGGCAAACATAACCGGACTGGTGCAGGGAGAACTTAACAGTGCGAAGGTTAACCCGACACCATAAGGGCCGGCAATTGGTAATTTAAAATCAATTTGGGGTAAAGGCAGAGGCACAATGCCGGCTAAATTTAGCCCCATCAGCACAATAATTGCACCCACTGCAATTTGGATATAACCCCGAAAGTAAATCATCACCGCCCCAGCAAAGGAAGAAAATAACCCAAATAAGCTGAGAATGGTGACGACGCCTAAAACAAATGAGCCGGCTTTAATAAAGGCATCCCAACGAGAGGTAATTTCGCGGGTGCCGATGTAGCTGAGATTAACCGGCAGTAAGGATAAAATGCAGGGCGAGATACTCGCAATCAGTCCGCCGGCAAAGGCTAAGGGGATTAAAACGAATGGGTTATTTGTTACCTGAGACTCAAACCATCCCTGATAACTTTCGGCTACGCCGAAAACGAAATTCTCAAAAGGTTCGGATAAAAACCGCAAGTTGAGCCGACTGAGAATCAGAACCAGTAAAACTGTTCCCCCAAACAGTAACCCTAACATTATGATTTTTGAATGATTGCTTTTAGGGAAGTTTTGGGTAAACCATTTGGTGCGATTCATTTTTATTTTAGAGTTTAAATTGCAGATAAAGTTAAATTTGGTAAAATCAATAAATCAGTTGATTTTGAGTGAACTCAATCAATGATAAATCACCAAAATTTAACCTAAAAAATTGCAGTAGATTATAAAGTCAATTGGTAAAGTTGCGTGGCCCTTTATAGCCGGAATAATCTGCAAGTGCCTCCAAACGAAGTCCGCCGGGAGGGTATAAATAACCGTTGATTTCCCAAGTGGGGAAAGCTCTAATATTCGCTTGCCGGCACACGTCAGTTTGAGGGTTTTTGCCGGCAGGATCGCACTCAATATAATTGATTTGGCTGGCTGCTTCTGATCCAAAGCGATAAAGCTGCCTCTCACAGGTTGAACACCAGTAAGTGCCATACATTTTAGCGCCTGTTTGTTTGAGATGTAGGGCTAAAGCCAGTTTCCCGGGAATAGCACTGGTTTTTGTTTTTTGTTTAGCCGTGTTCAAGTTGCGTTGATATTCTGCTACCTTTTTCTGCGCCTGGGCTTTTTTGGGATGGGTTGCCGGTACAGCTTTCATCTGCGTGATTGCTGCTTGCCACTTGCTAGAAACCAACTTCCAATCATCCGGAGATTGAGCAGTTTGCGAGAGGGTTGCCGCGCTCAAGGCTGTATCTTGCGCCCATTCAAATGGATCGGCACCGTTTGGTAAGGCAGTTTGAGCAGTTTGAGTCTTCGGTGCCGGTTTCGCCGGCGCAGATGATTTAGGTGGGGGTGCGGCTTGTGGGGGTGGGGCTGCCGGTGGAGTTGGAGGCGGTGCCGGTTCGCCACATCCAGCCACCAGTAACAGCAGCGCGATCGCTGTCGTACGGATGGTGATGGCACGTAGGCTGAGTAATTGGGCTTGCAGGGTTCTCATAGAGGAAGATGCTTGGCTTTTCCGAAAGGCTCGTCTTCAGTTTTAGCCTGAGAACTCCCTTAAGCGTGAGAATATCAATACTTTTTTATAATTGCGCCCTCAATCTACTATTTTTGCAATGCGCCGGCTCACTTCAGCCTGTAAAAATGGCCGGCACTTCCCCTTCTTCAATTATTCAATTGCATTTACCACTACCAAGGCTTGATTTAAAACCTCAGAAGCTTGGGCTGCTTGTTGATTTTCAGTTAAAGACTTAGCCATGTAAACTAAAATTCTTCCTTTGTCTAAGGTATTTGGGATTTTTTGGGCAACTTGTAACGCGCGTTCGACTTGTCCGGATGCAGCTAGCGACGAAGATATACTGCCAAATAATCCGTGTCTAGTCGCATCATTCTTCTGGGAATTTGCTATCTGCAAAGCCCGTTCGACTTGCCCCAATGAAGTTAATTTAGAAACGAGGAAACTTAACAACCGAGATTGAGCAAAAGAATCAATCTCAAGCGTTTTTATCACTTGTGAAACTTTTTCAGCTTGGGCAGATGACGTTAAGTTGAAAATGATTTGACTGAACAATTCAGTTTTCAGGGAAGCAATGGAAGAATCGACCTTGATGGTTTGCACCACCTCCAACGCCTGTTCAACTTTTCCGGCTTTTAGCAAGTTCCTAGCGATGCTAGACAGTACCCAAGGTTGACGAAATTCAGTAAGTGTTTTTACCAATTGCAAGGCGCGGTCAGTCTGTCCTAAGTCTGCCCTTTTTTCAACGATCATACGCAGCAGATCGAATTTGCGATCTTCATTATGAATGGTTTGTACGAGTTGTAAAGATTGGGAGAAAAACGCCTCGCTTTGCTTTTCGTCACCGGCTTTGGCGTGCAAGCCGGCTAATTGAATCAATACCTGAGCTTTTGCATCGTTATCTGGTATCGTTTGCGCGACTTGTAAAGCATGGCTAAGGTGTCCTAATGATGCCATTGAACTTGCAATGCCATGCAACACAGGGCTTTTTCCATAAGGAGTTGTGATCATTCCTGCGATCTGCAAGGCGCTATTAATTTGTGCAGCTTCAACAAATTTAACAGCAATATCTCTCAACACCCCAGAGTTGCCGGTTTCATTATTATAGGTTTTGGCTAGTTGAAAAGCCTGCTCAAAGTTTTGCGTTTCAACTAACTTAGCACCAATTTTACTCACCGCATGAGCTTGCCAAGATTCAACAGAACTGCTTTGTGCAAGCTGTAAGGCTTTATCAAAGTTTCCCATTGCAGCTAATATTACAGCAATGTCGCTTAATACACGGGCTTTCTCCATTTCGTCTGAAATGGATTGTGCTGCTTGAATTGCGCGATCAGTTTGTCCTGCTTTTGCTAGCTGGATAACAACCAGCTCCAAGGCATTGCTTTTTAGAGAGTTATGTTTGATGCTTTGTGTGACTTCCAAGGCTTGATCGAGTTTTTTATCCTCTGCTAAGTTAGTGGCGATTGAATGTAATGCTGAGGCTGTGTCAATGTTACTTCTAATCATTTGTGCAACTTGCAAGGCTTGCTCAAATTTTCTGGCTTTTGCCAATTCGGAGGCAAGCTGACTCAGCATCCGGGGTTTGATGGTAATATGCGAGACGGATTGTGCGAAGTTTAAAGCCCGCTCATATTTTCCCGTTTTAACTAAGTGAGCGGCGATTTCTGAAAAGCTGTGAACCATTGGACCGGCAACCATTTTTCTGAGAAATTTATCTTGGATATTTGGTTGATGTTGCAAAGATTGAGCGAGAAGTTGCAATGCTTGCTCTGTTCTTCCCACTGCTACTAGCTTGGAAGCAATGTAACTCAATACCGCAGCTTTCTGATAGGGATCTGAGATGGTTTCTATGATCTGCAAAGATTGAGAAAACAGTTTTTCAGCTTGCTGTGTTTGTTGGAGAGAGATAAACAGGATGCCGGTTTCAGCCAAGAGGGCGGCTTTTGAGGCAAGCTTATTAAAGACGAGTAACTTCTCTTGTTCAGGACTAGGACTGAATGATAAGGCAGGGAGATTTGATGAGATGCCGAGAGTTGTGAGAAAAGGGTGAGGGATGAAGGTCGCAAAAAGGGTGATCAGGACGAGGAGGGTTTTTTGAATTCGCATAGTTTCCAGGGGAATAAATGGTTGATTTTGTGCCGGCACACACCGACGATTAACTATTCACCCCTGCCGGTTTCATTTCCATAAAAAATCAGACAGCCGGTTTCATCATTCAATCGGATTTACTACGCAATTTCGGCAAACGCCTTCATGGCATAAGCTAGGCAACTCATTAAAGTAGCGATACGTTTACATCTACATCAAGCAATTACTTTTGTTTTTCCTGATGCACCTCATTTTGACTTGCGCTTCACTACAATTTACAAATCACAATCCAGCGCATTGAGAAGCCAAAAGCACCTTTCCGTTGGAAAACCTGTCAGCTTTCCTCTCATCAAAGCAGAAACTTTTAGCTGGTCAATTCTAAGCAATTCCGCCGCTTTAGTTTGAGTGAGGTGGCGTTCAAGTAAAAATGAATGTTGAATACTTCTGCACTCGCCTGAAACACCCCTTAAGATCAAAGGTGAAGAAATACTTCGGGGTTGGAGCTATATGAAACGCATCGTTTTGATTGCTGGGTTTGAATCGTTCAACACCGGCTTATACCGGCAAGCGGCGAAACTGGCAACTGCTCGCTGTCCAGATTTGGATATTCGGGTATTTAGTGATCGTGACATCTCCAGCCAACCAGAGGTGATCGCAACGGCTTTGCAAGAGGCGGATGTATTCTTTGGTAGCCTGCTATTTGATTACGATCAGGTGCTTTGGCTGCGTGATCGCACGCAACATATCCCCATTCGCTTAGTATTTGAGTCGGCGCTGGAATTGATGAGCTTGACGCAGATCGGGGCGTTCAAAATTGGGGATAAACCCAAGGGAATGCCGAAGCCGGTTAAGTTTATTTTGGACAAATTTAGCAATGGCAAAGAGGAAGATAAACTTGCGGGATATATTAGCTTTTTAAAGACAGGGCCAAAACTTTTAAAATATGTGCCGGTGCAAAAAGTTCAAGACTTACGCAACTGGTTGATTATTTATGGTTATTGGAATGCCGGCGGTTCTGAAAATGTGGCCTCTATGTTTTGGACGTTGGCAGAGAAATATTTGGGGTTAAAGGTTGGGGAAATTCCGCTGCCGGTGGAAACTCCAAACATGGGATTATTGCATCCAAATTATCCCGGTTATTTTGAATCACCCCGTCACTATTTAGAGTGGTATCAGCAGAGAGCCAAAGAGCAAGAATCTACCCAATGCCCAATCCCCGATGCCCGATGCCCCATTGTTGGTATTTTATTATATCGCAAACACGTTATTACAAAACAGCCTTATATTCCCCAAATGATCCGTCATTTTGAAGCAGCAGGATTAATTCCTTTGCCAATATTTATTAATGGTGTTGAAGGTCATGTTGCGGTTAGAGATTGGATCACAACCGCTTATGAAACGGAACAGCGCCGGCAGGGTAATAATGAGACGTTATCTTTATCTAAGGATGCCGTAGAAGTCGATGCAATTGTTTCTACAATTGGCTTTCCTTTAGTTGGGGGTCCTGCCGGTTCAATGGAAGCGGGCCGGCAAGTGGAAGTTGCGAAGCGTATTCTGTCTGCTAAAAATGTACCCTACATTGTTGCGGCACCTTTATTAATTCAAGATATTCACTCTTGGACTCGCAAAGGAGTTGGAGGATTGCAAAGTGTTGTTTTATATGCTCTACCCGAATTAGATGGGGCAATTGATACGGTTCCGCTTGGGGGTTTAGTCGGAGAAGATATTTATTTGGTTCCGGAACGGTTGGAACGTTTAACCGGCAGATTAAAATGCTGGATTGAATTAAGAAAAACAAAGCCAGAAAATCGGCGAATTGCCATCATTTTATATGGGTTCCCGCCTGGATATGGTGCAACCGGCACTGCAGCTTTATTAAATGTGCCGAAATCGCTTCTGAAGTTCCTTCACGCACTCAAAGAACAAGGTTACAGCGTTGGAGAATTACCCGAAAATGGGGAAGAATTAATCCGTTGGGTGAAAGAGGCGGATGAAGGAACCACTGATGCACAAAGATTAACACAGATGGAAAGTCAAGATATTGGCGTTGAGCAGCGTCTATCTGCGGTTAATACTGTTAATGTTAAAACTTTAGAGGAATGGTTAGGGTATCTGCTTAAAACCCGCATTGAGAAGCAGTGGCAATCTCTGACAGGTGCCGGCATCAAAACTGATGGAGATGAATTTCAGATTGGGGGTGTGCAGTTGGGGAATGTTTGGATTGGGGTGCAGCCTCCTTTAGGGGTTGCCGGTGATCCCATGCGGTTAATGTTTGAGCGGGATTTAACGCCACACCCTCAATATGCTGCGTTCTATAAATGGCTGCAAAACGATTTTAATGCCCATGCAGTTGTTCACTTCGGAATGCACGGCACAGTTGAATGGTTGCCCGGATCTCCTCTGGGAAACACCGGCTATTCTTGGTCAGATATTCTCTTAGGAAACTTACCGAATCTCTATATTTATGCAGCGAATAACCCCTCGGAATCAATTTTAGCAAAACGTCGCGGTTACGGGGTCTTAATTTCGCATAACGTCCCGCCATACGGACGTGCCGGCTTGTATAAAGAATTAATGACTCTCAGAGATTTAATTTCCGAATACCGAGAAGATCCGCAGAAAAACTCTGCATTGCAAGAAGCAATTTGCAAGAAAATTATAGATGCCGGCGTTGAAGCAGATTGTCCCTTTGAAGATGCCAAAAAATTTGGGATTGCTTTCACACCAGAAAATGCAAGGATGTTCAGTAAAGAAGCACTTTCACAGTATTTTGTCAAGATTTATGAATACCTACAAATTGTAGAACAACGGCTGTTTTCCTCTGGTTTGCACACCTTTGGAGAACCGCCGAATGAAGAAGCCTTAAAATCCTATCTTAATGCTTACTTTGGAGAAGATAACTCAGGAGATGCTATAAAGACTGCCGGCTCCAAAAATGGCAATTCGTCAACAAATGGGGGTGCAATTGAAAAACTAGAAGCCGCTTTCAAAATTCAAACTTTACTCGCACAAACGACAGATGAATTAACCAATCTTTTACGGGGATTAAATGGTGAATATATCCCCCCGGCACCGGGCGGTGATTTGTTACGAGATGGCCCTGGTGTGCTACCAACAGGGCGCAATATTCATGCTTTAGATCCTTATCGGATGCCCTCGCCGGCAGCTTATGAGCGCGGTCGAGAAATTGCCCAAAAAATTATTGCCCAGCATTTGCAAGAAAATGGCAAATATCCCGAAACAGTTGCCGTCATGCTATGGGGATTGGATGCGATTAAAACCAAGGGAGAATCCCTGGGAATTTTGCTAGAATTAGTTGGAGCGGAACCTGTGAAAGAAGGCACAGGGCGAATTGTTTGCTATCAGTTAAAGCCCTTATTAGAAGTGGGTCATCCCCGCATTGACGTTTTAGCAAATCTGTCGGGAATTTTCCGAGATAGCTTTGTCAATATTATTGAATTGCTGGATGATTTATTTCAACGTGCTGCTGATGCAGATGAACCGGAAGAACAGAATTTTATCCGCAAACACGCTTTATCTTTAAAAGCGCAAGGCGTAGAAAATGCCTCAGCGCGATTGTTTTCTAATCCTGCCGGTGATTTTGGTTCGCTTGTCAATGAGCGCGTTACAGATGGGAATTGGGAATCTGGGGAAGAATTGGGAAATACTTGGCAAGATCGCAATGTTTTCAGTTACGGGCGTAAAGATAAAGGTGAAGCGCGGCGAGAAGTGCTGAATGAACTGTTAAAAACCAGTGATCGGATTGTTCAAGAAATTGATTCCGTTGAATACGGTTTAACCGACATTCAAGAATATTATGCAAATACCGGCGCGTTAAAACGGGCAGCCGAAAAACAAAGTGGGAAAAAAGTAACCGCTAGTTTTGTCGAAAGCTTTTCTAAAGACACCACCCCGCGCAATTTAGACGATTTGTTACGTTTGGAATATCGCACTAAATTGCTCAATCCAAAATGGGCGGAAGCAATGGCAAATCAAGGCAGTGGCGGCGCTTATGAAATCTCTCAACGAATGACCGCATTAATTGGATGGGCCGGCACCGCAGATTTTACCGATTCATGGGTTTATAATCAGGCAGCAGATACCTACGCTTTTGATCCAGAAATGGCGAATAAATTGCGAGAAGCAAATCCAGAAGCATTCCGCAATATTGTAGGACGAATGTTAGAAGCAAATGGGCGAGGTTTCTGGCAGCCAGAAGCCGAAAAATTACAAAAGCTGCGCGAATTATATGAGCAATCCGATGCAGAAATTGAAGGAGTGCCGGTGTAAAGAATACGATAAACCTGAAAGTTGACGTATCAAAATAAGCAATAGCAGATTTCTACCAAAAATAGCTGATTGTAGAATTTGCCCTCTTTGGTTCGATCCTGCAAGATAACTTTCGCCTAGATAGTGCTGTTGAGCTTGGTTGAAGAAAAGCCGGCGCAGAAAATAGCAGACACAACAAAATAAACTTTAGACTGGTGTTCGTAGTCTTGAATTGACCGCCCTCACCAGATGTCCGCTCAATTTTACCGTTCATCCATTCCCCAGATTACCGTTAAAGAACTTGCCCACCGGCTGTTGTCAGACACCACCGACAACCTGCAACTGTTAGATGTGCGCGAACCGTCCGAAGTTGCAATCGCTCACCTAGAAGGTTTTCACAACCTCCCTTTGAGTGAATTTGCCGAATGGTCAGGCGAAATCCCCACCCGCCTTGATCCCCATGCCGAAACCCTCGTACTCTGCCACCACGGGGTTCGCTCCGCTCAAATGTGCCAGTGGTTGATGTCGCAGGGTTTCACCAATGTCAAAAACGTGGTGGGGGGAATTGATGCCTACTCACTTGAGGTCGATCCGGCCATTCCCGCGTACTAATTGACGCAGTTGGGAGGCTGGCACTTGGCTGCATTTGCTATCTCTTTAGCAACCAGCTGAGTGCAACCCTCTAATATCTGTTATCTTAAATCCACTCACGCTGATTCACTCACCCCTGCTGAGCTGAATAAGTCCATTGGGTTAAAGGTAGCAAATGCGGGTAAACGAACCCAGCCGCCAATCGCCCTACCGGGAAAGATATCTGGCTGATTGCAGGCTTCCTTAAGTATCATTTAAATCGATCATTGCAAATTTTTTTTTAAACCCTAATTAAATTCGCCATCTGCGGAAATGTGTGTGCAAGTGAATCTGACAGATCGACAACAACATATACTTTGGGCGACAGTACGGCATTACATTGCAACTGCAGAGCCGGTTGGTTCAAAAGCATTGGTTGATGAGTATAATCTCAGCGTCAGCCCAGCAACGATTCGCTCTTGCTTAGGCTACTTAGAAAAAGCCGGTTTACTTTATCAACCGCACACCTCTGCCGGTCGGGTGCCCTCTGACTCTGGCTACCGCATTTATGTTGACCAGCTAATCAAGCCTTCCGAGGCGCTGACACGCAATGTGGAACATTTACTCAGCGTGCGGCTGAACGGGGAAGATAGAAGTTTGGAAGCCTTGCTGCGCGGGGCAGCACAACTGCTATCGACCCTCACCGGATACATTACCCTCGTCACCATGCCCCAGACGAGTACCAGCCGGCTGCGACATCTCCAGCTGGTGATGGTCGATCCAAAACGGGTAATGCTGATTGTAGTGACGGATGCTTACGAAACGCACTCAGCGTTAATGGAACTCCCGATGCCGGCAGACGACGAACCACTCGATCCCGAACCGATCGAACGCGAACTTCAAATTCTGTCAAACTTTTTAAACAGTCAGTTGCGGGAACGTCCCCTAACCGAACTCTCACAACTTGATTTGAGTGAATTAGACCGGCAATTCCAACGCTATGCCGATTTCTTAACCTCCTTGCTGGCAGATTTAACTCGCCGCCGACAGACTCCAACCTTCACCCGAATTCTAATTAGCGGTGTGGCGGAAGTGTTGCGTCAGCCAGAGTTTTCCGAGTTAAACCAAATCCAGACATTGATGCAACTGCTGGAAGAAGAACAGGAACAATTGTGGCCGCTGATTTTTGAATCATCCGCCTCTGAAACCACCGGCAAGCGGGTAAATGTGCGGATTGGCGCAGAAAATCCCTTAGAATCGATTCGCGGCTGCACTCTGATTTCCTCCACTTATCGCCGGGGTTCAGTGCCGGTGGGCAGTGTCGGCGTCTTAGGGCCAACCCGAATGGTGTATGAGAATGCGATCGCAATGGTAGAAGCCGCCGCTGATTATCTCTCAGATGCCTTAACTCAGCCGGCTTAAATCGAAATCACTTCCACCGTGCCGGTTGTAAAATAGCCGGCAACCCCTTTATCTAGCAAAAATCATAATCACCCAGCGATTAACCCTCAAATTCATCTGTGTTAATCTGTGTGCATCTGTGGTTAAAAAATCTTATTAAAATATTCAAATCGGCATTAATTAAAAGGTCAAGTCATGATCAGAAAATTTGGATTTGGATTGCTGTGGATTGGGATGATAACTTATGCGTCTTTCCTTGCACCACCTAACCAACCAGACACATTTGAACTGATTAAAAATCTTTCTCTGGGCAATCTTGAAGGCATCAACCCGCTGATTGTGGCGCTGTTTTACATCATGGGTGTTTGGCCGATGATTTATAGCTGCTTGCTGTTTTTTGACGGCAGAGGTCAAAAAGTGCCGGCTTGGCCGTTCGCTGCGGTATCTTTCGGTGTAGGTGCTTTTAGTTTGTTGCCTTATTTAGCCTTACGCGAAACCAACCCCAACTTTTCAGGAGAAAAAAACGCATTTCTCAAGCTTTTAGACTCCCGAATTACCGGCATTTTCTTAACCTTAGCAGCTGCCGGCCTTGTTGGTTATGGGGTGTTCACCGGCAATTGGGGCGATTTTATCCAACAGTGGCAAACTAGCAAATTTATTCATGTCATGAGTTTAGATTTCTGCCTGTTATGTCTTTTATTTCCTGCCTTGCTAGGAGATGATATGGCAAGAAGAAATCTCAAAAACCCCTTGTTTTTTTTGGCGGTGGCGCTGATTCCCTTATTTGGCCCCCTCGTTTATTTGTGTCTGCGAATACCGTTGCCGGTAACAAATCCGCAATCCCACCAAGCAACAATAACCAGCACCACTCACTAAGCAATTATTTCAGCGTTTCTCAGATAAAACTTGACCCAAGATAGATGCTGCTAACTTTGTCTTTTCTTTAAAATAAACAGACAATAGCAGCAATTTTTGGGTCAAGATGATGGCTAGAAAAATTGTTTTATTCTCAATCTGGATAGCATTTACTAGCTATACCATAAGTCTGGCTCCGCTCGATCAGCCCGATACCTGGCCTCTCGTTCAAAAACTGCTAACGCTTCAGTGGGCAGATATTAACGCAATTATTGTATCTATATTTTGGTTCATGGGCATCTGGCCGATGATTTTTGCTTGCCTAATGTTTGCTGATGGCAAAATGCAAAAAAAACGGGCTTGGCCTTCTTGGGTCGCTTCAAACGGAATGGGTATCATTGGCATGACGCCTTATTTACTTTTGCGAGAATCGAATCAAGAATTCGATGGAAAAAAAGATAAATTACTGAGAAGTTTAGATCAACGTTCCACCGGCATCGCGCTGCTTTTTACGACACTTGGCTTATTTGCCTACGCGTTTATTGCCGGCAATTGGGGCGATTACGTTCAACAATTCCAAACGCGGGCTTTTGTTCACCTGATCAGCCTCGATTTTTGCCTGATGTGCCTCATATTTCCCATCACCTCATTATTTGATGATGACATGGCACGTCGAGGTCTTAAAGATGCCCGAATTTTTTGGGCAGTGGCGCTAGTTCCTCTATTTGGCCCACTAATTTATCTGTGCTTGCGTCCGCCTTTGCCCGAAGTAGAAATAGGGCGACAGCAAGAGTCGCCCCTACCGGCTATGAGTTAATCCGTAAGGTTATACGAACAATGCCGACAACCCCAAGGGGCACTTTCCAAATCAGCAATGATCGCTTAATCGGATCGACAACAGTTGCCTCGTCCAATGTTGAGGCTTGATCATCCAAAATAATTCGCCCTACGCGACCATTTTGTACTGGAAATTCCAACACTATTTCGCCGCTGAAGCCGACAGGTATTTTAACCGTTTTCAGTTGTTCTTTTAGCGCATTTGTGGCAGCTTCATCCAAGCCGGCAACGTTGACAATTTCTAAGCGAAAATTGAGTTCAAGGGTTGCAGAAGCTTGACCGCTTGTGCTGCGAACTTGTGGTGTGGTTCTGTCAGAGAAACCTTGAACCCCAGCAGGCTTAGCTTTTGCCCGTGGCACTTGTAGGGATGGTGCTGGGGGCGGAAAAAACCCTTCAAGACATCCAAATTCAGATGCTTCGGGTGCTTGTGGTGAACTACTCCCTCTAAGCGCCCAAGCGTTGTTAAGCAATTGATTTGCTGCAAAATGAGCATTGCCGGCACCCACCGTTGTTTCATAGCTAACACCCTCTGGCATTTCCACCGGCACTTGCATTGAAATTCGGTTGCCTTCCGGATCGACGCGCACCTCTTCGCTAACCGCAACAAACGCCGTATATTGCGAGAGTAACTGATAACTCAAAGCAGTATCTGTCACCGAATCTACTAAAGATTTCTTCTCACCGGCAAGCATTTGATTCATCAAATCTTTAATTCGCTGCCGGCCCCAAAGTTGAGCAATTGCCGGATTGCCGGCACCCTCAAAATTGAGGCTGAAACGCTTTTCATAGCGCTTTCCACCCGCTGTCATGCCGGTGATGTGTAATTGCTCAGCCGTGCGATTTTCCTGCCGGCCAAACAAAACTAATGGCTGTTCTGCAAACAAATCTGGGGCAATTGAGGGATAAATTTCAGGCTGTCCGTTGCCTTCCCAATGAATTTGAATATTCGTCAGCACTGGATTATTAATCTGGCGGAAAAACTTCTCAGCAGCTTCATCAGGGGGTTCATTTTGTCGGACAACTTGACACGTTCCTCGCCCAATTTCTGCAATGCGATTGAGTAAGAATCGGTTTACAGAACTGCCAACCCCGAAACTATAAAGTCGATGACCTTGTTTGAGATGGCGCTGCACTTCAGCCAGGATTTCATGATCGTTGCCAATGTAGCCATCTGTTAGCAGCACGATACTCCGCAAACGTCCTGCCGGCACAGCGGGGAAATTCATCACCGCTTTAATGCCATTGAGCAATTCAGTCCCGCCATTTGCCCGCAACTGGTTGATATAGTTAATTGCCTGTTGCCGGTTTAGGGCAGTATTAGGCAATGGGTTAGCAGAAAGCTGCCGCGTGGTATTAGAAAAATCAATAATGCTGAAAGTATCGTCAGGATTTAACCCATTAATAAATCGGCGCATCAATTCCTGACATTGCAAAATTGGAGCGCCGGCTTGAGAACCCGATGTATCCACTAGAAACACAACATCTTTGGCGACAATCTCTTCAGGTTTGTATGCCAAAGCCGGGATAAAATAAAGCGCAAAATGAGCGCCTCGTTCATCGGCTTGCGTTAAAATTGTCGCTTCAGTTTTATGGCCGGCAACCCGATAACGCAGAATAAAATCTTTATTGGGAATCGTATCTTCGCCGCCCAACTTCACCCGCACAATTTGACCTTCATGTTCAATTTGTAATGGGTGAGAAGTCGAACGCACATCAAAAACAGGCAAGCCGGTGTCAATTTCAACCCTTACCCCAATATCATGACGAGAGCGCATTTCTGGCGGAATAAATGGTGGATTAATCCGCGAGGCATCGGGCACTTGATCGGTATCTCCACTGCCATCTATTGGCGTACCAGGAATATAACGAGGCCCCACCACCATTGGGAAGACAAATTCGTAATCGCCACCCTCAAATTTAAGGCTATCTGTGTAGCGAATTGTGACATCAATTTGCTCACCCGGTTTAATATTAGCCAAAGATTGGGTGAAAATATTATCTCGCTCTTGTTCTAAAAGGCCGGCAGTACGTCCTTGCCGCTTTGCTGCTTCGTAAATTTGTTTGGCTTCTTCTCGTTTTTTAATGTTGCCTTTAATAATTCGTTCACCAATTTTAATTTCCATGTCATCCACTGCCGCTTCATCCGGTAATGGAAAAACATAAATTGCTTCTAACGGCTCGGTAAAGGGATTTTCAAAGCTTTGTGTGACTTCAACGCGTGATAAATTGCCGGCAATTTTTGCCAGCACTTCTGTATGCTTTAAAGGAAAAACCAGCTTCTCGCCAGCCGGGGATTCGACGTATAAGCCACCTAAACGATCTTTTACAGTAGTGGGCATCAGGTTTAACCTCTTAGCTTTAGCAAGTGTCAAATGGGCGTTGGGTATTGCCGGCAAGCCTTATGCTAGCTTCAACAACCAATACCCTTCAAAAGACTTAACGAAGACTTAAGATAATTTGCTTTCTACCATCGCATCTATGAAACCTAATTTATGCATCGTTACTGTTTTTGTAACAAGCATTTCATATTAGAGTGATGTTTAACCCGACAGCAGTTAGTCCTGTTGGCTTTAATCAAATAAAAAGGTCTGGGAAGAAGAGGATTCAAAACTATGGAAAAAACAGAAAAACAAAAAATGCTAGCTGGTGAGCTTTATGTGGCTTCCGATGCTGAGTTAGTTGCTGAACGTAAACGAGCGCGTTGCTTGCTGCGGATGTATAACACTACAACAGAACAAGAACCGGAAAATCGAGGGCAAATTTTACAAGAATTATTTGCTAAAGTCGGGCCTGATGTTGAAATTGAGCCGCCTTTTTATTGCGACTATGGCAGCAACATTTATGCCGGCAACAAATTTTACATGAACTTCGGATGCGTGATTCTCGACTGCAATCGGGTTGAGATTGGCGATAACGTTTTGTGTGGCCCTTACGTTCAAATTTACGCAGCTTCTCACCCAACAAAACCTGAAACTCGTCTATCTGGTAAAGAATTAAGCGCTCCTGTCAAAATTGGCAGTAATGTTTGGATTGGGGGCGGTGTTATTATTTGTCCCGGAGTAACGATTGGGGATAATACTACCATTGGTGCCGGCAGCGTTGTTGTTAAAGATATTCCTGAAAACGTGATTGCTGCCGGCAACCCCTGCAAAATAATTCGACATTTACCTTAAATGGGGTACTTAAGAACACGAGGATGTGGTCAGTTCTTAAAGTGGAACCCCCCTTTTTTTTAGGTAAATTTTCCCTAAGACTGGGAGAAAAGGGTTAAATCTCGCAAGTTTACAGAAAGATTTCTAGCAAATTGTTAGAAATTTCAGTAATATTGCGGATGCCCGATTCTCCCGAAATCAGGTCTTATAAAGGTAATATCATAAGGTAGCTGAAATTTCTGTTTAGCTAATCTTTCACAGGCTTCGCATCTACCCAGGCGCATACTCTGCCTGCATCTACTCTACAAATATATGCAAGGCATCTACTCTACGGATTGCGGGAATCTACTTAGATGAATGGGTTAGAAAGCCATTAAGGGTTTTAGGGAAAATAGTTGAGCTTGCCGATTTAAAAATTCTTCGGGACAGAGTTCGGCAATTGCTATAGGGGAGTTACGAAAGCGCTTTCAGCTTAGCAGCGAAGCGTAAAACTTCCGGGTGACAAGGAACTTTCCTTGGTCATGTTCTTTAGGGTTTTTGTACTTTTCATTTCCGCACAACAACCTTAAACCGGCTGTTAGTGGGGTGGCAAAAAAGCAGGATGATTTCACACTCTGCCAGCTTTGCTTTGGCGTCCCATTCCATTGTTAGCTCAAGGAATTAAATTGCCCAAACTTAGCTGAATTCATGCTGAAAATATACGACTCAATCAAGAAAATATTTAAATCGCAACTGTCCTGATGTAGCGATTAAACTCTGAAAGGTTAAATATGAACTTTTTTAAAGCAGATTAGATTTGATATCTAGAATCTTCCTTTAAAAAGCCATGTAGGGGTTGACTTAGAAAACCTATTTCTAGAGTTTTACCCCTGAGTTAAACGCATCGAGAGTCCTAAGAAATAAGGATTTTAAACTGTAGTTGCGTTTTGGTGTAGGTGTAAAAGCCGGCGAGTCATAGAAGTTTTAAACAACTTAACTTGTCCAGCCAGAAACCGCACGCAGTATGTCTGGGTTTTATCTACCAGCCAACATTATTCTGGAAGACTCAAAATGACCGCTCAGATCGCTTCAATCAATCCAAATTTTGACGCTCAAAATTCCCAGCCGCGTTCGCTAGTCTTCATTGATGAAAGCGTGAGTGACAGCCAATTATTAGCAGCTGGCGTATCCGATGGGATGAAGGTAATTACCCTCAAACAGGATAGTGATGGAATCGAGCAAATCACTGCCGAACTTCAAAAATATGCGGATATTTACGGTTCAATCGACGCGATTCATATCTTTTCTCATGGAAGTTCGGGAAATGTCTACCTGGGAAATAGCAGCCTTAATTCAAATACCTTAGAAAGCTATCAAAGCCAGCTGGGGCAGTGGAAAGACGCACTCAGCGAAAATGCAGATATCAAATTTTACGGGTGTGATGTTGCCGCCGGCACAGGTTCAGCGTTAATTTCCCAACTCAGCCAAATCACCGGCGCAGATATTGCTGCCTCCACAGATTTAACCGGCAATGATGCCAAAGGCGGCAACTGGAACTTAGAATTTGCCACCGGCAGCATAGAATCTGTTAACCCATTGCAGGCAGAAACCTTAACGGCTTACAGTGGTGTTTTAGCCACGATAACTGTTACCAATAATGCAGACAGTGGCGCAGGTTCCTTAAGAAACGCCATCGCCACTGCCCAAGCCGGCGATATGATTGTATTTGATCCCAGCCTTGCCGGTCAAACGATTACCTTAAGCAGTCAATTAAACATCAATAAAAACCTGATTATTGATGGCGCGAGTGCTGCCGGAGTTACCGTTAGTGGTAATAATGCCACCCGCGTTTTTGAGTTACAAACCGCCCCTGACAATACTGCCATTAATGTCACGATGCGGAATCTAGTGATTGCCAATGGCAAAGTTAGCGGCATCGATGAAGCTGGTGCCGGCGCAGGCATTAAAACTGCCTCTAGCACCATTTTAACGGTTGAAAATTGCCAAGTTAATAATAACTTTGCTCAGTTTGGCGGCGGGATTTTTGCCGGCTTTCGTGGCAACACAACGGTTATTAACAGTACATTCGATGGCAATGATGGCACAGCCGGCAACCAAGAACGAGGCGGCGGTGCAATTGCTACCAAAAGTGAAGGCAGCCTCACCGTACAAGGTAGCCAATTTACGAATAACAAAGGCATTAACGGCGGCGCGATTAATAGCCTTTTAGGTGCATTAACCGTTGAAAATTCAACCTTCCTCAATAACGACTCAACACCCGGCGGTTCGGGAACCGTTACCAGCGGATTTGGTGGGGCAATTTATACCGATGGTGCGAGTGCTTTAATTGATGACGCAGTTGGTGGGACCATTGCGATTCGCAATAGCCGATTTGAAGGCAATAAAGGAGCCGGTCAAGGTGGGGCAATGTTTTTGTTTGGTTATGCCCCAGACAAAATTATTGTTGACGGCAGCACGATCATCAATAATCAGGTGATTAAAAATGGCACCGGCAACGCTCTCGGCGGTGGCATCCGCATGGGCAATGCCGAATATACTATCAGCAACAGCACCATTGCTAACAACTGGGCATTGACTCAGGGTGGGGGTTTGTGGACGGGTGAAGCATCACCAGGGCAAATCATTAACACCACCTTTTCTGGTAATAAAGCCCACGAACTTGATGGCACTAGCGGCTTGGGCGGTGCCCTGATGATCAATAACTCCAGTGGCACCACTAATATTATCAACAGCACGGTTGCTAATAATTATGCCGGCTTCCAAGGTGGGGCATTTTGGGGAAAAAGTCTAACCACCACCGTCAAAAATTCAATTTTTGATAAAAACACCGCCGGCAATCCTTGGGGTGTGAAACAACACGTTGGTGAGCCATTAGTGGATGCCGGCGGGAATATTCAATTTCCCCCCAAAAATCCTAATGATGCTAGTGATGTCAATGTCACGACCAGCATTAAGATTATCGATCCCTTACTTGGCCCTCTGCAAGATAATGGCGGCGGCATTTTAACCCATGCTTTGCTAGCGGGAAGTCCGGCAATTGATGCCGGCACCAGCACAGGCGCACCGGCAACCGACGGACGAGGTCAAATGCGCCCCCAAGATGGAGATAGCAACGGCACCGCACTTGTTGATGTTGGGGCTTTTGAATTTTCCGGGAATGCCCCAGAAATTGCAGTTTTAGAAGCAACAACTAACATTGTTGATGGCACCACAACAGCCCTTGACTTTGGCACCACAACCGTTGGGACTGCCATCAGCAAAACCTTCACCATTAACAACACCGGCACCTCTGATCTGGTTCTCAGCAGCCTGCAATTGCCCACCGGCTTTACCGTTGTAGGACCTCTTCCCGCAACCGTCGCAGCCGCAGGACAAGCAACTTTCTCGGTTCAACTCGATGCCAGTGTGGCCGGCACTTCTACGGGTGAAATCTCCTTTACCACCAATGACAGCGACGAAAACCTCTTTAATTTCGCAATTGCCGGCACGGTTAATGCCCTAACCCCAAATACCCCAGAAATTACAGTTTTAGAGGCAACAACTAACATTGCTGATGGCAGCACAACGGCCCTTAATTTTGGCACCACAACCGTTGGCACTGCCATCAATAAAACCTTCACGATTAACAACACCGGCACCTCTGATCTGATCCTCAGCAACCTGCTATTGCCCACCGGCTTTACCGTTGTAGGACCTCTTCCCGCAACCGTCGCAGCCGCAGGACAAGCAACTTTCTCGGTTCAACTCGATGCCAGTGTGGCCGGTACTTCTGCCGGTGAAATCTCCTTTACCACCAATGACAGCGACGAAAACCTCTTTAATTTCGCAATTGCTGGCACTGCTACTGACCTAACACCAACCCCAACGCCGGTTCCTGCGCCGGTTCCTACGCCCGTTCCTGCCCCAATTCCTACCCCAACGCCAACCCCTGAAGACGCAAGTTGTCTTTGCGATCAATTTCCCACTCCCAATCTCGACGTTAGCCCCAACGTCGCAGCTAGTACACTTTCAGGCGAGGAGGGCAACGATACCTTAATCGCGAGCACCGCTAATGAAGCCCTTCTAGGCATGGGTGGTAGTGATCTTTTAGTTGGCTACATCGGCAACGACATCCTGCTGGGTGCGGATGGCAACGACTTGATGTACGGAAATCAAGGCGATGACTACCTTGATGGCGGCTTAGGTGCTGATACCCTCTACGGCGGCAAAGAAAATGACTCGCTTGTCGGCAATTTTGGTCAAGACATTTTGATCGGAGATATCGGTAACGACATTCTGCTAGGCGGTGACGACAACGATCTGATATTTGGTAACACCGGCGATGACTTGCTAGATGGCGGCATTGGCAACGATAGCCTTTACGGTGGCAAAGAAAACGACATCGTCAAAGGGGCAGCCGGCGATGATCTCCTCCTCGGCGACATCGGGAATGACACCCTTTGTGGCGGAGAAGGTAACGATTTAATAAATGGCAACGTTGGCAGTGACCTCATGGATGGTTGCGAGGGCGATGATACCCTCTACGGTGGCCAAGAAAATGACACCTTGATTGGCAACACCGGCAACGACTGGCTGAGTGGCGACTTCGGCGATGACTCGATATTTGGCAACATCGGCGCGGATACCCTCAATGGCGGAGATGGCAATGACAGCCTCTATGGTGGTAAAGACATTGACATCCTCACCGGCGGCATCGGCAATGACATCCTCACTGGAGATTTTGGCAGCGACATTCTCACGGGGGGTGCCGGCAGTGATCAATTTATCTTGGGTGCCGGTTTTGGTGCGGACACCATCACCGACTTTGAAGATGGTCAAGATATCCTCCTGCTAGGCGGTGGGTTAACATTCGACCAACTCACCTTTGCTGCCGGCAGCAATGCCACTCTAATCCAAATCACCAGCACGAATGAACTTTTAGCCTCCCTCAATGGCACCTCATCCACTCTGTTCAGTGCAGCAGATTTTGCCGTAATCTAAATTTCTTGCAGGGTGCATCTACTCCAACTTGACTCCACAAACAGCTTCCCCGGACTCTTTAGAAGAGTAACCTCCAGAAAGGGTAAAATGCTTCTGAGCTAGCACCCCTCAACCTCAATCGTGAGGGAGAGTGCCCTAATCTTGAGGAGGATGGAACCCTGACCACTCGCGTTATATTACTTCGTCACGGCCAAAGCAGCTTTAACAAAGAGCGCCGAATTCAAGGCCGGCTTGATAAATCGATTTTGACAGAACAAGGCCGTGCTACAGCCCGTCAAGTGGGTGAAGCCCTTAGTGGCCTTACTTTTGACGCTATCTACTCCAGTCCCTTGCAACGGGCGAAAGAAACCGCCACCGTCCTCCTTTCTGCTTTGGAAACCGAGGCCAATCATCCCTCCCTACAGGTATCACAGAACCTGATGGAAATCGATCTGCCGGCGTGGGAAGGGATGCTGCGGCAAGAGGCGATAGAAAAATTCCCCCAAGACTACGACTGCTGGCAAAATCGCCCCGATACGCTGCGAATGGTCGTTTCAGATGCAGCCGGCGAACGAGAGCATTTTCCCGTGTTGGCGATTTATGAACAGGCGCGGCAGTTTTGGCAGGAAGTCCTCTCAAATCATGCTAATGGCACAATTCTCGTCGTCGGCCATAATGGCATCAATCGCGCCTTAATCAGCACTGCGCTAGGCATTCCCCCCTCTTCTTACCATTCCGTCCAGCAGTCGAATTGTGGCATTAGCGTCCTTAATTTCGGCACGATTGTCGGGCCGGCCACTGAGCTACAATCGGTGCAGATGGAATCGATGAATCTCACCTCTCATGTGGGAGAAATTTTTCCCAAACCCAGAGAGGGCCATCAGGGATGCCGGCTGTTATTGGTGCGCCACGGAGAAACCGAGTGGAACCGCCAAAGCCGGTTTCAAGGGCAAATTGATGTACCACTCAACGATAACGGCAGAGTGCAAGCCCAAAAAGCCAGCGAGTTTCTTAAAGATATCCCCATCGATTTTGCCGTCACCAGCCCCATGCTGCGCCCCAAGGAAACTGCTGAAATTATTCTCAAAGCTCACCCAGATGTGAAACTGCAACTTCACGATGGGATGAAAGAAATCAGTCACGGACTTTGGGAAGGGAAATTTGAATCAGAAATCGAGGGAGAATTCCCCGGTTTGTTGCAGCAGTGGAAGGACACCCCAGAAATTGTGCAAATGCCAGAAGGGGAAAACTTACAGCAGGTGTGGGATCGGGCAATTGAGGCTTGGAGTTCTATCGTAAAATCCGCCCATGCCGGCACCACAGGTTTGGTAGTGGGCCACGATGCCATCAATAAAGCCATCCTCTGCCATCTGTTTAATTTAGGCCCAGAACACTTCTGGAACTTCAAACAAGGCAACGGGGCGGTTACCGTCATCGATTATCCCAAAGGTGCAGACGGCCCGCCGGTGCTGCAAGCCATGAATATCACCACTCACTTGTCGGGCGGTGTACTTGACAAGACAGCAGCAGGAGCGTTGTAGTGGTCATCGGTCATCGGTCATTGATCAGTTGTCATTTGCAAAGGACAAAAGACAAAGGGCAATGAATAGCGAATTACTGCAACAAGTCCGGGTGCTCGATCCACTTACCAATACCGATCAGATTGCGGATGTTCTGATCGCAGATGGTGTCATTCAACAAATTGCACCCCAAATTCTCGACCTTCCGGAAACTACCCAAGTGCGAAATTGTCAAGGTCTGGTGGTCGGGCCAGGACTGGTAGACCTTTACAGCCATAGTGGTGAACCGGGATTTGAAGAACGGGAAACCCTGGAATCTTTAATGAAGGCGGCATCTGTCGGCGGATTTACCAGGGTCGCCATTTTGCCCGATACCAAGCCGCCGGTGGATAATCCTGCCGGCTTGGCTTTCTTGCAGCGGAACACAAAAGTCAGAGAAAACCCTCAATTCCCTACTCTCTATTTCTGGGGTGCCCTCACCACCGGCATCCAAGGTCAGCAGATGACAGAATTGGCGGAATTAGCCGCAGCTGGGGTTGTGGGCTTTGCTGATGGCCATCCGATTCAAAATCTGGCCCTACTGCGTCGGCTGTTGGAATACCTACAACCGCTCGGCAAGCCGGTTGCCATCTGGCCCTGCGACCGGCATCTGGCCGGCTCCGGCGTGATGCGAGAAGGGCCGGATTCCATCCGCTTTGGGTTGGCAGGCAATCCCGCCATCTCTGAAACCGCAGCCCTCGCTGCTTTGTTAGAACTGGTAGAAGCCATCGGCACTGCGGTTCATATCATGCGAGTGTCCACCGCACGCAGCGTCCAGCTAATTCAAGATGCTAAAACCCGTGGGTTGCCGGTGACGGCGAGTACCCCTTGGACGCATTCAATCCTTGACACAAGCTCACTGAGCAGCTACAACCCTAGCCTTCATATCGATCCTCCCTTAGGCAACCCAGCGGATCGAACTGCACTAGAGCAGGCTGCGCGGGAGGGCGTCATCGATGCGATCGCCGTTGACCACACCCCCTATAGCTACGAAGAAAAAACGGTTGCCTTTGGGGAATCTCCTGCCGGCACCATTGGTCTAGAACTCGCCTTGCCGCTACTGTGGCACACGCTAGTAGCCAACGGCACCTGGACAGCCCTAGAACTATGGCGGGCTTTAAGTACGCAGCCGGCACTGTGTTTACAGCAAAAACCGGCAACCCTTGCTGCCGGTCAACCTGCGGAAATCATCCTTTTCGATCCGCAACAAACTTGGACGCTTGACGTTCACACCCTCCATTCCCGCTCCACTAATACCCCTTGGTTGGGCCGGCAGTTAAGCGGTCGTGTTTTGCAAACCTGGAACAATTAATTTTGCAACCAGTAGTTAAGGAGAGTCAGTAAGATTTTATTTCGCCTCTGCCGGCTGCAATTCCTGTTTTGCCGGTTCTTCCTGAGTCGCAGGATAAACCGGCTGCTGAGACAGTTCCCCTAAGCGGTTGGGTGGCCAGAAGCGAACAACTGCGCGGCCAATGACTTTGTCACGGGGGACAAAGCCCCAATAGTGGCTGTCATAGCTATTATTGCGGTTATCTCCCAAAACTAAATACTGGCTCTCTGGCACATTCACCGGGCCGTATTGGTAGTTAGGTTCATCCGCGATATATTTCTCACGTAAAGGTTTATCGTTGATGTAGACTCGTCCCCCTTTGACCTCCACTTTGTCCCCCGGCAGACCGATCACCCGCTTAATGAACGCATCGTGGAAATTTTGCTTCTGTAGCGCTTCAGTCGGGTCAAACACCACAATGTCTCCCCGCTGCGGACTTTGGAACTTATAACTCAACTTGTCCACAATCAAGCGATCATTAATGAGAAGAGTCGGTTCCATCGAACCGGAGGGAATATAACGAGCTTCAGCGACGAAGGCCCGAATTCCAAAGGCCAAAACGACACTTAAGCCAATCGTTTTAACTGCCTCTACCCACGGATTTTCAATATTTTGTGGGGAATTCGGTTCGGTTGCAGAATTTTGCACACGGGTCATAGGCGTTCAAGCACAAGATAATAGTAAGTTTAGAAGAGGGAAGACACAAATACCAACCTGCCGACCGAGAAACCTTAAACTTCTCAGCTATATACAACTGTACAAAGTTTGTCAGAGTTTGAGAGACTCACAGACTGGAATCGGCTGAATGGTATTGTACCTAAAACACTAGCCGGCTTCGATTTTCGGGTAACAATTGCATCATTTTCTGTATTTTGACCCAAGTATTTCATTTTAGAGTTCGCTTAAGTCTCATCCCAAAAGAAATTTAACGGTAATTCTTCACAATTTTTCTATCAACTCTCAACTACCATGCTTTCTGATTCTTCTGTGTCTTTGTTGATCCGCCGCGCCCGCATCCTTTTGCCCAGTGGGGAATTTTTGGTTGGAGATGTGTAAACAAGGGGACGAGAAATTGTCCAAGCGGCACCAGAACTCCCAGACGCCGGTGGTGATGCTGTCACCGAGATAGACGCCGAGGGGTTAACTTTGTTGCCTGGGGTGATCGATCCGCAAGTACATTTCCGCGAACCCGGACTGGAACATAAAGAAGATTTGTTTACAGCCAGTTGTGCTTGCGCGAAAGGTGGGGTGACATCCTTCCTGGAAATGCCCAACACCCGCCCCCTGACGACCACCCAGGCAGCGCTAGAGGACAAATTGCAACGGGCCGGCCAGAAATGCTTGGTTAATTATGGCTTTTTTATCGGAGCCACAGCAGACAATCAGCCAGATTTGCTAGAGTCTCGCCCGACCTGTGGCATTAAAATTTTTATGGGATCGATGCACGGTCAGCTATTGGTGGATCAAGATGAAGCTCTAGAAGCCATCTTTGCCACCGGCAGCCGATTAATTGCCGTTCACGCCGAAGATCAAAATCGCATTAACGAACGCAGACAGTTATTTGCCGGCCAGACAGATCCGGCTGTACACTCGCAAATTCAAGATAATCAAGCCGCTTTATTAGCGACCTAGCAAGCCTTAGCACTGTCTAAGAAATACCAGCGGCGTCTTCACATTCTGCATCTGTCTACGGGCGAAGAAGCCGAACTGCTGCGCCAAGATAAACCCAGTTGGGTGACAGCCGAAGTCACACCCCAACATTTGCTGCTGAATACCAGCGCTTATGAAAAAATCGGCACGCTGGCGCAAATGAACCCGCCTTTACGCTCACCCCATGATAATGAAGTCCTGTGGCAAGCTTTACTCGATGGCGTCATTGACTTTATCGCCACCGATCATGCACCCCACACATTAGAAGAAAAAGCGCAAGGCTATCCCAACACCCCTTCTGGAATGCCTGGGGTTGAAACATCCCTCCCCTTAATGCTCACGCAAGCGATGCAAGGGCGTTGTACAGTTGCTCAAGTTGCTAACTGGATGTCTACAGCCGTGGCGAAAGCGTATAAAATTCCTCAAAAAGGCATGATTGCTGCCGGCTATGATGCGGATTTGGTGCTGGTTGATTTAAACAATTATCGCCCGGTTGTCCGAGAAGAACTTGCGACTAAATGCGGCTGGAGTCCGTTTGAAGGGTGGGATTTAACAGGATGGCCGGTGGTTACAATTGTTGGCGGGAAAATTGTTTATGAAAAAGGAAAGTTAAACACCGAAGTTCGCGGAGAAGCTTTGACTTTTGATGCTTAAACGCTTCAAAGTTGTAAAAACAAAGTGCCGAACTTGCGAAAAATCAGAGAGTTTGCAGACCCTTCTCAATCAACCCGAAAGTGCCGGTCAGTTCTGTTGAAATTGATGCAACATCTCAGGGATATCAAACCCACCTGCCGACATCAGCTCAACTTGACGGCCACTTTCAGCTTGATAGTTTAGACGAATTTGCAAGTAGGTAGGGGGTAAATAGGGTAGCCGTTCCGCCCATTCAATGGCAACAATGCCGGCAGGCATTTCTATTCCTTCCCAATAAGTTTCAAGATAAAGCGTTGTGACTTCTGCCGGCTCCAAACGGTACAAATCTAAATGATATAAAGGCAAACGCCCTTCATGATATTCATTAATCAAGGTGAAAGTAGGACTGACCACGGCATCAGTAATTCCTAAACCTTCAGCCAGTCCTTGCACTAACGTGGTTTTACCGGCACCTAAATCGCCTTCTAATAAGATGACACTGCCTGCCGGTAGCGCTTGCCCTAACACCTTACCGAAAGAATGAGTCGCCGCCGCATTTGCCAGAGAAACTGTAATTGGTTCTACCATCATTTGTTGAATATGTTATTGATATCACAATTTTTAAAAATGCTTAAATTTTACTTTTTGTCAATCTTTATAATGAATGAAATTTAGATAATAAAATTTGACGCAATATCGCTGACAAAAAGAAACGAATTCTTTTAGGCAATTCAGCTCAACTTTAATGGTTAGTAGCTTGATTAAGGCAAAGAACGTTTTACCTTTCTCCCTAGAGGTTACAAACCTTGAACGCGGCTGTACCATCGGAGCAACACTCGTGCCAATTCGTGCGGATCATGGCGCACATAACCTGTTTCCTTATCTTGCTCCATCACATTCGCCACGACAATGCGCCGGCCTAATAGTCCCACAGCTTCTCGATCCAGAAAAACCGGATAAGATTTTTCTTGGGCATAGCGGATCAAAGCTTGGGCCGTCGGAACTTTTCGCTGAACTAAAACCGCGCTAAACAGCGCCCGACCACAAGCTTTATCAATTGCTTGGATATGGTCAGAAACCGTATAGCCTTCTGTTTCACCGGCTTGAGTCATGATATTGCAAACATAGATACGAGGGACTTTCCGGCTGGCAATCGCTTCTGCAATTTCCGGTACTAAAAGATTGGGAATCACACTGGTGTAAAGGCTACCCGGCCCAATAATAATAAAATCAGCTTCGCGAATGGCTCGTACCACTCTCGGCAAAGCCGGAGGATTAGCCGGCGTACAGCCAATTTTGACAATACTGCCCCCAGCTTCAGTGATACTAGATTCCCCTTCAATGCGACGACCATCTGATAATTCAGCCCAGAGGTTAACATCGGTTAGGGTAGCCGGTAAAACCTCCCCCCGCACCGCAAGAACTTTTGAACTCGCTGCGATCGCCTGTTCAAGATCGCCGGCAATATCACTCATCGCCGTCAGGAACAAATTGCCGAAACTATGGCCAATCAGACCCTTGCCGGCGCGAAAGCGATATTGAAACAGTTCGGTTAACAGCTTTTCCTCGTCTGCCAGCGCTGCCAAACAATTGCGAATATCACCAGGCGGCAGTACCCCAATTTCGCGACGCAGCCGGCCAGAAGACCCGCCATCATCTGCAACAGTGACAACTGCAGTAATGTTAGCGCTATACTTTTTTAGTCCCCTAAGCAAACTGGAAAGGCCGGTGCCTCCGCCAATGGCCACAATTTTTGGCCCCCGGTGCAACTTGCGGTGCGTCAATAGCAGATCGACCAGTTCTTCATCCCCCGCCGGCATCAGCGCCTTCGTAATTGAACCAACTGTCCGGGTTTGCCCCCAAAAAATCAACAGCAGGCCACATCCCAAAACAAGTGGGCCGCTAATATAGTTAGGGACAATGGCTGCGAGGTACTCCAGCACACTCTGAGTCAGTTGAATCAGATAAAAAATGGGAGTTAGCTTGATCCAAATCGCCAAACCGAGACTGGTGAGCAAAACGCCCCCAGCGCTTAACAGCAGCCAGCGTTTGACAAACAATCCGGGGGACAACCACTTAAACCACTGGCCAACTCGAGTTTGAGTGCGACCTCGTGATTCCAGGTTCAGGGCGTGTAGAGCTTGTTTAAATAGACCGATTGACATAACTGATGGAAGGGTGAGGGATAACAGGCTTTGACAGACAAATTTACATTAGAGGATGTTAAGGCCGGCAGTAAAATCATTACGCCTCTGAGGCAAGGTTGACCTGGCTTTTTTGACTAAAGTTGTAGCCGGCCTTGTATCAGGACACGTTAACCCCCCATCAAGAAGATATACTGCGTGAAAGCAGACGATCCGCTAAGGGGTAGCCGCTAAGTGCGCGGTTCCATAGTCTAACAACTTGATTTCACATCCTATGCATGAGCGTGAGCCGTTGATCGAACTCAAGGGCGTTTGTAAGTCATTTGGCAGCAGTGTGGTCTTAGATCAAGCAGACCTACAGATTTATCGAGGAGAGGCACTGGTTATCATTGGGCCATCCGGTACAGGTAAATCGACAATCCTGCGAATTATAGCTGGGTTGCTGGCTCCCGATGAGGGTGAGGTCTATATTCAAGGAGCGAAACGAGAGGGATTAATCGGGGATGTTGAAGAAGTCATGCGGATTAGTATGGTCTTTCAGCAGGCAGCTTTATTTGACTCGCTAACCGTGGACGAAAACGTGGGATTTCTCCTGTACCAGCGCTCAAATCTATCGCGCCCAAAAATTCGATCCCTGGTGAATGAAAGTTTAGAAATGGTAGGGCTGTCTGGGATTGGGGATCGCTATCCGGCTGAACTCTCAGGGGGTATGCGAAAGCGAGTGAGTTTTGCCCGGGCGATTATGGGCAACCCAGATAATCCGCGAGATACCCCTGAAATTGTGCTCTACGACGAACCTACTGCCGGTTTAGACCCCATCGCCTCGACAGTCATTGAAGATTTAATCCGCCAGCTACAACAAGCTCAAGGGGGCTGTAGCACTTATGTCATGGTTTCTCACCAAGACAGCACAATTCGCCGCACCGCTGATCGGATATTATTTCTCTACCAAGGCAAGGTGCAGTGGCAGGGCACGGTGAATGACATCGACACCACAGATGAACCTTTGGTTCGACAGTTCTTTAGTGGCAGTATTACCGGACCCATCCAGATGATTGGTTAAGATAACTGTCAGCAGCCGAATTTTGGACTGTTATTAGATGATTTGTCCTTGCTCATTTGCCTACAGCAAGGGACAGGTAAGTGGGGACAAGGGACGATCAAATCTCACTCCAAAACATTACCGAGGAAGGAATATGCGCTCGCGAACAATTAGAGAAGGCTCAGTTGGTTTGTTGCTCCTGCTTGGAATAGGAGGCTTTGGCGTTCTCCTTCTCTGGTTGGCAGGACTAACGCTGGGTGAAAAAACTTATCAGTTTGTCGTTGATTTCATTGATGCCGGCGGCATGGAAGCAGGGGCACAGGTTCGGTATCGCGGCGTAGCTGTTGGCCAAATCACTGAGATTAACGCCGGCCCGAAAGGAGTGGCTGTCACGATTGAAATTGCATCGGCTGATTTAGTGATGCCGCGTGATGTTGTGATTGAAACTAATCAGTCGAGTTTTATCGGAGAAACCTCCATTGATATCACTCCCAAGCCGCCGGTAACCGTTGGGGCGAATGTCGCCAAGCCTCTCGAACGCAATTGCAACCCAAACCTGATTATTTGTCACAAATCGCGTTTACAAGGTGCGGTTGGTGTCAGCTTTAATGAACTGATCCGCTCTACTGTCGATTTCACTAACCGCTTTAGCAATCCAATTTTCATGGAAAACCTTAACTCAGTGGTTAAAAATACGGCGGCTGCGACACAGGGGGTGACTCAGTTAACTCAAGAGCTTTCAACTTTGAGTCAATCAGTTCGCCAAGAACTCAAAACTGTATCGGGCACGACGGATACATTTCGTCAAACAGCGAATCAAATCGGATCTTCAGTAGATCGGATGGCGAATCAAGTTGGTGTTTTGACGAATCAAGTTGGTGCAACGGCTAATCAATTTAGCGGGACGGCGAACCAAGTGAGCGCCAGTGCAAATCAGCTGAACCAGCTGGCGACAAACCTTAATGATCTTGTCGTGAACAACCGCTCTACTTTACTTTCATCTTTAGAAAATATCAGCAACGCCAGTACAGAACTTCGAGGCAGTGTAACAAGCCTCGGCCCTTTGGTCAATCAGGCTCAGCGGGGGCAATTTCTCAGCAATTTAGAAACTCTGTCGGCGAATGCGCTGCAAGCTTCGGTGAGATTGCGAAGTTTGTCTGAGGGGCAATTTATTAGCAATTTGGAGACTGCCTCTGCAAATGCGGCTCAGGCTTCAGCAAGTCTACGGGAGCTTTCCGATCCAACCAATATAGTTTTGCTTCAACAAACACTGGATTCGGCGCGTTCGACTTTTCAAAACGCTCAAAAAATTACGGCGGATTTAGATGAATTAACCGGCGATCCGTCTTTTCGCACGAATGTTAAAAGGCTGGTGAATGGGTTAAGTGGTTTGGTGTCTTCAACGGAGCAGTTGCAGGAGCAAACTCAGATAGCCCAAAATTTAGTACCCCTAGCTGTTGCAGCGGAAATGTCTGTATCGGCAACAGCAAATATGGCCTTGAAGAAGCAAATGGAAAGATTTAGCCCAACGACTGCTAAAGACACGCCTGTGCCTCAAAAGCAGTTTGGTGCCTGGGGCCGGCCTTCTGTCAATGGAAGTGTGGCAACAGAGCCGGTGGAACGCGAAGCTATCCCTTAATGCACTTAAGACTCAAGAGGTTGTTAACTCCAATCGTCTTGATCTCCTTTTTTGCCCCGACCTTTGTAAACTTCACCGGCATCATGAATTTGCCTAGTTTTTTCATAAAGTTGCTGTTCTGTCAACTGCCACTTTTGAAGAACTTTTTCTAAATCTGCCTGAATATCTTTTGCACCGGGAAATCCCCGATATCGAATTAATAGCCGCGCTAGTTCAGCGAAGTTGTAATCAGTTTGCTCTTCAGTGAGAAGGCTGTTAACAATTTCGCGATCTCCTCGCGCTTGGGGGTGTAGCTGTTCTTGATTTGCGGGTGTTGAAGCCATATTCGTTTTTGCTGCCGAAACTCAAGTCGCGGGATGCTGAGTTGGATGGGGCGCTGCCGGCATTCCCCTGAGGTAGTCATTCCAGTAGGATTAACTAAGCGCGTGACGCATAGGACACTCGCTCACTACTGTTTTTACCATTTCCGCTGCCATCATTGTTGAGAGGAGTTTTTGTTATGAGTACAGCAGACGCCGCCAAGATCATGAAACAGCAAGTCGGCAAAGCCGCTGCAGACCGCGTGCAATCTGGCACAATTGTGGGGCTGGGCACCGGCTCAACGACGGCGTATGCCCTTCAATATCTGGGGGAACGGCTGAAATCTGGCGATTTAAAGGACATTAAGGGCGTCCCAACCTCTTTTCAAGCAGAAGTGCTGGCGAAGCAATACGGGATTCCTTTGACAACTTTAGATGATGTTGATCACATTGATGTTGCGATAGATGGGGCCGACGAAGTCGATCCGAATAAAAATTTAATTAAAGGGGGCGGTGCGGCGCACACTCGCGAGAAAATTGTAGACGCGCTGGCTGAGCAATTTATCGTGGTAGTGGATAGCACGAAATTGGTAGATCGGCTGGGTTCAACGTTTTTGCTGCCGGTGGAAGTGATTCCAATGGCAATCTCGCCGGTGATGCGGGCAATTGAAAAGTTGGGCGGCAAACCAGAGTTGCGGATGGGAGTCAAAAAAGCTGGGCCGGTGATCACGGATCAAGGCAATATGGTGATTGATGTCAAGTTTGACTCGATTGATGACCCAGCCGGCTTGGAAAAGACACTGAATAACATTCCCGGTGTGTTGGAAAATGGCTTGTTTGTGGGTGTTGCCAATTTAATCCTGGTTGGGGAAATTAAAGATGGTGAGCCGGTTGTTCGGGAGATTTCGTAAGAGCCAACAAGATTAATTATTTACAAATAAAAGGCAAAGGTTTTTTTAATTTTTGCCTTTTATTCTATTTAATTGGGTTGATATGACGTTTTACTGATGTTAGTAGGCTAATACGCATTTAATTTGAGCTGTAAGCAAGAGTTGTGATAAATCAGATAATGCAATACCGACGATTTGGACGCACAGAATTGCAGATGCCAGTGTTTTCCTGCGGGGGAATGAGATATCAGTACAAGTGGCAAGATGTGCCGGCAGACGAAATTCCATCTGACAATCAGAAAAATTTAGAAGCCACGATTCGTCGTGCTTTAGATGTGGGGATAACTCACATTGAAACAGCACGAGGCTACGGCAGTTCGGAGATTCAATTGGGACAAATGTTGCCGGCACTACAGCGTGACCGCTTAATTATACAGACAAAAGTTTTCCCATCTGCCGATCCAAAAGAATTTCGGAAAACTGTTGAGCAATCACTGGCTAATTTGCGGCTAGATTATATTGATTTACTGGGGTTGCATGGCATCAATACTTTAGAATTACTGGACTACAGCAGTCGCGCTGGCGGCTGTTTGGATGTGGCACAGGAACTGCAAAAGGAAGGCAAAGTGCGGTTTATTGGCTTTTCAACTCATGGTCCAACGGATATTATTACTAAGGTAATTGAAACTGATCGATTTGATTACGTTAATCTGCACTGGTATTACATTAATCAAATAAATTTACCGGCAATTGAAGCGGCTAGCCGGCACGATATGGGCGTGTTTATTATCAGCCCTTCAGATAAAGGAGGAATGCTCTACAACCCGCCAAAAAAATTAGTAGAATTGTGTGCGCCTCTCAGCCCAATGGTGTTTAACAATTTGTTTTGTTTGAATCATCCCCAAGTGCATACCCTCAGTTTGGGTGCTGCACGCCCAACAGATTTTGATGAACATTTGAAAACCTTGCCACTATTGGATAAAGCTGCTGAAATTTTACCACCGATTTTAGAACGCTTGGAAAAAGCAGCGATTGCCAGTTTTGGGGAAGATTGGGTACACAGTTGGCATATTGGGCTGCCGGCACCTGAAGAAACGCCTGAAGGAATGAATATTCCGGTAATTTTATGGCTGAGGAATTTAGCACTCGCCTATGACATGATCGATTACGCTAAGATGCGTTATAACCTGCTCGGTAATGCTAGTCATTGGTTTCCCGGAAACAAGGCAGATCAGGTGCAGCAGCTAGATTTGCGCCGGTGTTTGTCAAGCAGTCCCCACGCTGATAAAATTCCTGAATTATTGGCAGATGCTCATCGCCTGTTGGGGGGAGAACCCGTGGGGCGATTATCTCAGCAGTAAGCATGAAAAAATTCTCTATTTTCACTGCCAAACTCTTGATTCTCTTGGCTGCCGGCTTATGTCTCAGCTTCCTGTTACACAGATATGAGCCAGAGCAAAAGGTGGCGCTATCAATTAGCAGCAATATCCCCCAAAGTCCAGCCCTTATTGAAAGTATAATTCCTCCAGAATTTCAAGGCAAACTATATTTATTTATTTTAGCCGGCCAATCTAATATGTCAGGCAGAGGTACGCTTTTACCTACCACTTTATCTGAGAATCCTAGAATTTTTCTCTTTGGCAACGATTACGAATGGCATCTTGCTGCTGAACCTATTGATAATGCTAGAGGACAAGTTGATAGAGTGTCTCAGGATTTGGATGCCGGTTTTAGCCCCGGAATGTCATTTGCTACAACATTATTAAAACACAATCCCAATTTAATTATTGGGTTGATTCCCTGCGCCAAAGGGGGAAGTGCGATTGCAGAATGGGAAAGAAACTTGAGCAATAAAACCCTCTACGGTTCCTGTTTAAAACGCTCAGTTGCTGCCTCTAGCAAAGGAGAAATTGCCGGAATGCTTTTCTTTCAGGGAGAAGCCGATGCACTCAAACCCAAAGAACGTTCAAAAAGGCTTCTTTTTCCTCATCAATGGGCAAATAAATTCTCTGCTTTTGCCAATAATTTTCGTCAAGATTTAGGGCGGCCAAATTTGCCAGTTGTCTTTGCCCAAATTGGCAGCAATAAAGCCCCTAGCGTATTTGTAAATTGGAAGCCGGTGCAAGAACAGCAAAAAGCTGTAAAATTACCCTCAGCCGCCATGATTGTTACGGACGATTTACCCTTAAAGGATTCTGTTCACTACACCACGAAAAGCTATGAAATTATTGGTAAAAGATTCGCTGACGCATTTTGGCAATTAACCAAAAATGATCGCTTCAATCAATCCCTCTCTGCTCCACAAGCGATTAAACTATGAAATCATACTTTCGGCTGGTTCTATGGATTAACATTTTATTTTTTTTAGTTATTTTTATTTCAATTGCTTTAGCTCAAATTTTGGGGTTTTCAGTTGGCTCTTTATTTTCTACCCCTTTCTCTCCAGTAGATTTTCAGATGGGGATATTAACCCATATATTTCAACTGCTGTGTACTGTTCCCCCCATTGTTTGCGCCTTTACTTTTACAATCCTTAACTTAATTGCATCACGGCGAAAAGAAAATTCATTTATTCTTGTTTCAGCGATTATAACCGCCGGCTTTCTTTTTAATACAATTTTTAGAGTTCACATTTTTCTTTTTCGATTAGGTATTCCTAAACTTTTAACCGTTTTAGTTTACGTCCTGCTTGCCGGCATCTATGGATTCACATTTAAAGAAAAAATTCAATCAACCCCCTACAGACTGCTCCTCATCGGCATCGGTTTATTATTCACCGGCATCCTAGTAGATTCACTACATTTGAGCAATTATGAAGTTTTTGTCCTACTAGAAGGAGTCCTTAAATTATTCAGTGAACTTAATATCGCTCTATATTTTTGGGCGGTTTGTTATCGAGAGATTATGCAAGCTTTCAATGCTCGCTACACAGAGATTGAATTGATAGAATGAGTGAATGGGGGTGTAAGAGGGGATTGTGCTTGTTAACTTTTGCCAAAGGTTTGAAGAAAAAATCTAGAAATTCGTTAAGTGAGTTATTCAAGCCCTCAATTATAGACGATTGAGCAAATTAATTACAATTATCCCCTTGATAGATGCCGGCATTACACGCTTTACGCTAATAACAGGATCGAATCTAATTTACCAATTTGTAGTAAGTGGTACATCTTATGAGCTTGAAGCGTCGGAATTTTTTGTTTTTAGTGGGAGCGAGTATTGGCGCAATCACAGCCGGTGCTTGCGGTGCGTCTGGGCAAAATGCCGCCACCTCATCACAGAATGTTACTGCCGGCACACAAACCCAGCCAAAGAGCGCTGCAACCATTGCTCAGAACACAACGGTGATCGAACTGCCGCCTTTACCTTACGACTACAAAGCATTAGAGCCACATATTGACGCAAAAACAATGGAGTTCCATCACGATAAACATCATGCTGCTTACGTTAAAAACCTCAACACCGCGCTTGATAAACACCCTGAATTAAAAAGTAAAAGCGTTGAAGAAATGGTGCGTGATCTTAATAGCGTTCCAGAAGATATTCGCACAATCATTCGTAATAATGGCGGCGGTCATTTAAACCACAGTATGTTTTGGAAAATCATGAAACCCAATGGTGGCGGCGAACCTACCGGCGCAATCGCAAATGCTATTAAACAGAACTTCGGCAGCTTTGAAGCGTTTAAAAAACAATTCAACGAAGCCGGGAGTAAACAATTCGGCAGTGGTTGGGCGTGGCTTGTCCGCTCGGGTGATGGCAAACTTCAAGTCATTAATACACCTAACCAAGATAGCCCTTTAATGCAAGGTTTGTACCCGATTATGGGTAACGATGTTTGGGAACACGCCTATTATCTAAAATACCAAAACCGTCGCGCCGATTATCTCGATGCGTGGTGGAATGTGATCAACTGGGACGAAATCAACCAACGCTTAGCAAAAGCAACTGCTTAAAAAGCAAAGGGGAAATTATTTTGAATTTTGACTTGAAATTTTAATGAAGAATTAATTGTTCAAAATTCAGAATTTCCCTAATTTATAATCTGCTAATTCTAACTTGTATCTTCTCCAGGGATGGCTAAACCGGCACCCCAGTAGGACGGGGAATTTCTACCGATGTTGCTGATACTTTCCGCAAGTAAATGCAGTGACGCACCCCCTGAGTCAGGGGCGTTGTAAAACCCTCAATCGACTCAATCGCGCCGCCTAACATCTCGACAGCCGCTGTTAAAGCTTCTGTCTCCTCATCTGTCCAGTGACCCCGATAGAGGATTGCTTGACCTTGAGTTTTCAGCAACGGCAGGGCATATTCAGCACAAGCGGAGGCTGAACCAACGGCTCTAATTAAAGCAAGATCGTATTGCTGCCGGTGCTGCTTTTGTTTGCGAATTTCTTCGGCTCTGCCGATTAAAGCAGTGGTGTTTTGTAGCTTTAAATCATCAATGAGGGTATTGAGAAAGGCGATTTTTTTGCTGGTGCCATCGAGCAATGTTACCGTCCAGTCAGGCTTAGTAATTGCCACCGGCAGCCCCGGAAAACCTGCGCCGCTGCCAATATCAATAACTTTAAAAGATGAATTAACGTTTCCGTCTTCTTTTAAGGCCGGCAGCACTCCCCGCAAAGAATCCCATAGGTGCTTTTCCCAAAAATCTTCTGGTTCCGTAATGCGCGTTAAATTGAACTGACGGTTTCCCTCCAAAATCAATTCGTAAAGGCGCTGAAACTGCATTTGCTGGTCGCTATCTGGCTGCCAAAAAAGTGTTTCCTGCCACAATGAGGTCATTTCTGGCAGCACTGCCGGCGTCATTTCACCCATAATTAACTGTTACTTTTTACCTATTAGTTATCAGGAGGATTAATCCGCCACTTCCGACTCTCTCCTCTCTTCACCTAAGTGCTGAGTGCTGATTCTGTGTTCCTATTCCCTAGCGCCCAGCCCCTCAGCACTCACAGCAGACAATTCCTGCTTGACAAGTTTACCAGGTTCCACCGCTTGCACTTCGCCGTGGTTGAGTGTCCAGCAGCGATCTGCGATGCTCAACAAATCACCGGCATCGTGAGTCACAACCAGCAAACTCCAGTGAGTTTTAAGTTTTGCCAGCAAATTTACCAACTGCCGGCGCATCGACCAATCTAAGCCGGCTGTGGGTTCATCTAACATCAGCAAATGAGGTTGACGAATCAGCTGCACGGCCAAAGCAAGGCGGCGCTGCTGTCCTCCGCTTAAAGAATTGGGCGAAGTGTTTAGCGGCAAATGCCCCAAACCCACCTCTGCCAAAGCTTCTTTAACCTGTTCTGACCCTAACTCTGGGTGTCCCAGGCGTAATTCCTGTAAAATTGTGCTGCCACAAAAATGCCGTTCTGGAAACTGAAAAACCAGCCCTCCCAATTGTTGCAGGTTCTCGGCATTGAGTTCCCGCTCGCGCCAGCACACCTTGCCACTGGTCGGTTCAGCAAGACCGGCCAAAATTTCCAGTAATGTACTTTTGCCAGAACCACTCGGCCCAATCACCAGCCCCAACTGTTGGGGTGCAAGTTCTAAATTAACGGATTTGAGGATGGCAGTGGGACTGGCCGGTGGATGATAAACCAAGTTTCTCAGATAGAGCATTCAGACTTTACCGTAACAGGGTGAGCGGTTAATACCTTTTTAAATTTTAGATTTTAGATTTTAGATTGACACAACCAAAGTATTTATTCATTTTCAGCGTTATTAAAAGATGCACAATTATAGCAAAATGAAAGCGAGGGTGAAAAATACAATTGGCCTGATAATTCCAGTGTGCCCTTTTTTACGCGATCACACACACTGGATGCCGATAGATCCAGCAGAGAGCGTCACACGGCTATTCTTTTCGGCCAACTCAGCACAGCCGGTGAAAAAAAACCCCACGCCGTACTTCGACGACAACTGGAACATGAAAGTGGTCACTGCGTCAACACCTCCCGGCATTTTGGATTTTTAATTTTAGTTTCAATCTAAAATGTAACCTCTAAAATCTACAACTCCTGCTTTCAAAAGAAGTCAAACATGATCAGACAATTTCTCCCACCCGTGCGGATAATGAACGCCCTAACAGCTCAAAGTTTTTGGAAGATTGCCGGCAGCACTGCCCTTGCATTTAGTTTATGTGCGAACGCACTTCTCGCTCAAGATCCTTTCCGAACGACAAATTCTCAAGCAATCGGAGAGAAGACAGAAGCCGCTTTCAAATCTCTGTTTGAGGAAGGTAACTATAAAACAGCAAGCAGTCAACTCGAACAAGCGCTATCGAGTGAGCCAAATGAGCCACTGCTTTATGCGATGAAAGCATCCTTAGCTTATACAGAAGGAGATTTAAACGGTTTAAATTCTTATGGAAGCAAAACTCGTGAAGTTGCCGAAAGTTTGAAGGTAAGTAATCCATTGCGGGGCAATCTTTATATAGCAGTCGGGCATTTTTTGGAAGGCGCTTATATCCTCAGTAAAGAAGGGACGGTTAAAGGTAGTCCCCAAGCCTTAGCAAAATTGCGGCAAGTCTTTCAACATCTGGATGCTGCGGAAAAAATTGCCCCTCAAGATCCAGAAGTCAACTTGCTTAAAGGATATATGGATCTGATGCTAGCGACAACGCTACCTTTTTCCAATCCGGATGACGCCATTTCTCGTTTAGAAAACTATGCAGGCCCGCGCTATTTAGCTGATCGCGGTATTGCAGTTGGACGCCGGAATATGAAACAATATGATAAGGCATTAGAATCGGTTAATCGTTCCGTTGCTGAGACACCCAACAATCCCGAAGCTCACTATCTAAAAGCTCAAATCTTGGTCAATTTGAAGAATAACAAAGAAGCAAAACAACATTTTCAGACCGCTTTAGCAAAACCCGAGCAGCTTCCAAAAAGTCTGGTTCAGCAAATATTTTACGAACATTGCAAAAATGAAAAGCGCCTAGAAAATAAAACTTGGAATTGTGACGCAGTGCGAGATAAAATAAGAGAAGCCAAGGGTAATTGGGGTCCAAGCGAATTACCGCGACTCGAATAAATCGTTAATAACAATGGAAGTACAGTTTCGAGAATTTGACCCATTTGATTTGTGGATTTGGTTGGAATTCACTACAGTTCCAAGCAATGTAGAAAAGCAGTATGTCGAAGAAGTGTTCAGTTCCTGGTTTTTTATAGGAAAACTAGGAGGCTTCAACGCTGAAAATCTTCAGGTGCAGGAAGCCGGCATCGATCTCAGCTATATGGACTATGACACTGACACAGCGGATAACAGCATGATGGCACTCATGCACAATATGGCAGAAGTTGACTATCAAGGAACTTGGGCGCGTTGCTGGTTTGATTTGGGCACCAGTGACGCACTCGCCCTGGATGTACTGATCAGCACCTTCAATCAATTTAGCAAAGAGTATGTCACGATTGAAAAATTGATTATTGGCGGCGAAAATCCTGACTGGCCGGTTGATAGAAGTCGCAGCCAAGCTGACTTTGCCGGCGATAATTGATGAAAGATTGCAAGGAATGTAATCGATAGACTGGAACGGTGAAATTTTGCAAAAGTAGGGGCGACACATCACGTCCCTATTTTTAATTTGGTTTAAGCTTTGAATAGTGAGAATTTGCGGGTGAGGGTGGCTAACTGAGCTGCTGGCCCAAAAAGCACAACAAGGAGGCTATCTGGAATGGTAATTGCAGCAGTTCAATCATCCAATATTCAAGCCGGCGAATCTAACAAAATTTCGCTAGAGGAATGGATGCAAAACCCACCTGAAAACATGGAATGGGTGAATGGGGAATTAGTGGAAAAAGCCGGCATGACACTCAAACACAGTCGAATTCAAGCAAAATTAGCTGCTTACTGGAGAAATTATAAAGAATCCAGTGGACAAGGAGGAGAAGTTTATACAGAAGCACCCTGCCGAACCAACCGACAAGGTAGAAAACCTGATGTTGCTTATCTCACTTCAGAATTGCTGGCTCAATTTGGTGAAGCGGCTGCTTTACCTCAGAGTTTTCCGTTATGTGCTGAAATTGTTTCTTCAACAGACTTTGCTGAAGAAATTATTGCTAAATCTCAAGAGTATTTACAATCTGGGGGTGAAGAAGTCTGGCTTATTTTTCCTGAGAATAAATGGATTATTGTCGTGACACAAAATCGGCAGATTGTTTTTACTTCTGGGACAACCGTTAGCACTCAAACGGTTTTGCAAGGTTTTAGTATTGCCGTAGATGAGCTGCTAGCCTGAAATTGGAGGTGAGACTAGCACATATAATCGCTTATATGTTAGCTAACCCTAATTCTCATAAACTGACGTAAGGAATTCTGACAAATGGCAGAAATTTCCTGTTTATTAAACTGACTAAACAAAATACGCCCCTCTACTAAATCTTTCGATATTCGCAATTCAGGCAATGAGCTGTATACTGTTCTCAGTATTTTGAATCGGCAGGCTCAACAGTTGTTAGAAATCGGCTACCAACTTACTCTCAGAAACTGTCGAGCTTTGCCACAATTTCTTAAATTCTCTCTAAAAACCACTGACAACGATGTACAGACAAGGTGAAATTCGGGTGCTAGCCCTAGGGCTAATTCGAGATGGTGATCGCATCTTCTTATCAGAAGGTTACGATCCGGTTAAACAACAAACGTTTTATCGGGCAATGGGGGGAGGCGTTGACTTTGGCGAAACCAGCCGGCAAGCCTTAGAACGGGAATTTCAAGAGGAAATTCAAGCGGAATTAACGAATATTCATTATTTAGGTTGTCTAGAAAACCTCTTTGTATTCAACGGAAACCCCGGACACGAATTGATTCAGCTTTATCAGTGTGACTTTGTTGATCGCAAATTTTATGAGCTAGAGCAATTCACCTTTGCCGAAGGTGAACGGCAAAAAACAGCGCTTTGGGTAGATATTGAACGCTGTAAATCTGGAGAGTTACGGCTAGTTCCTAAAGCGTTTTTTGACTATTTATCAGCGCAGCTTTGAAAAAATTGGGTTATTTTATAAATAACCCTTAAATCTCCTCAATTCTTTTTAACTCATAGCCGGCAACCCGCATATCCTGAACTTAGCCCCTATTTGCTGTAAAGCTAGACACAGCGAATGGATTTCCCTATTCAAGGCGATCATAGGTGCAACTTCCTAACCGCCCTCTCCTCAATAGCAAACCTGTGACAAAAATTGCTGCCCCAAAAATTTCAGGCTTAAACCGGCAAACTTATCAACGCATGAAACTCGCGTTGAGTCTGGATCTGCGCCGGCAAATTTTTGTGGGAGTATGTGACGATCTGCCTCTGCGCGATCTCCTCGCAGCTCATTTACAGGCGGAACTCGGCTATCCACTGCCAGAGGAACAAACTGAAGAAACCCCAGAACCCCTACTAGAAAAATCGAACCTTCCGGGAATAGTTAGCTTGCGGCTGAACTTGCGCCACCCTAATCCTATCGCTCAAATCGTTCAGTGGTTCGCCCAGCATCCAGCCCTTCACAACACCGGCACCTCACCAGGCTTTCAAGTTCTAGGCGTAGAACGCTTAACACGCCAGCAGCCGGCATTACAGTGGTCATTTCTTAGCTATCTGCGCGATATTGAGCGCACCCTGCCCACCTTAGAGTCTAACCTGTTGCTTTGGGTGCCCCGCCCTTGGTTGCGTTCCATCCAAGAGTCTGCACCAGAATTTTGGAGTTGGCGCACCGGCGTCTTTGAATTTGAAGGCGATCCCAAGCCGGCAACCCCCTCCGACAACCACCAAGGCACACCTCAGAATCGCGCAGCCTCGAAGAAAAAAGCCACTCTGTCGGCTAACCTAAAGGCACAACCCCCTAGCCAACCTGATCGGCAACGACCCCCCCGCAGACAACCACAGCCGCAAGAGAGCAGTCAAACGGCGCAGACTCCGATTGATCACTCACACTTCATCCTCGATCCGGCTGATTTTGGCAACACCCACCTTGAAGATGAGTTAGAACTCAATCATTCAGTCGGGGCGATAGATTCCGCCAATCCAAAGATACACGAACCACTGTTATCTCCTCCCCCTCCCCACTCACCCGACAAAAAACAACTAATAACCCAAAGTTTAGGCTTTAAACTTCAACCTTCAGACTTCAGCCGGCTTAAACAAGAATCGAAAACAGTTGCTGAATTGGTGGATTTAGTCTTAGCTAGTGCCACCCAAGAAGCCGGTTGGGATGGGGAACTGAAGCATTCCCCGCCGATCCAAAGCTTGCAAACAATCGAGCAATTACACCGCCAACCCCAGGCACAAGCCGCCCTTGCAAGCGCCTATCAATCCCTCGGAGACATTTACCGCACGCGCATCGAACAGGGAGACGCCACACAGCAAAACCTGACGATTGCCATTCGCGCTTATGAGCAAATGCTGGAATTTCAGGATGCCGCCTCTCCTCAAGTTCCGGATATTTTAAATGATTTGGGCAACCTCTACTGGATGCTATCGCGCTATGTGATGCCGGCAGAGCAAAAATTGCCTTATTTAGAGTTGGGAATTCACGCGTATCACGCAGCGCTGATGAATATCAACCCGCAAACCCAGCCCCAATCTTATGCGATGATTCAGAATAATTTGGGAGCCGTTTACGGAGATTTGGCGCGTTATCGAGAGCCGGCAGAAAACCTGCATCAATCGGTTTTAGCCTATCAAGAAGCCCTGAGATATCGCCGATGGGAAGTGGACAACCCCAATACGGGAACGCCGGCACAGTATGCCTCAACCCTAAATAACTTGGGCACCGCCTACTGGAATTTAGCGCAACACCAACAGCCAATTCCCAACCTCAAGCAAGCAATTTCAGCCTATAACGAAGCCCTGCGTTACTACAGCCCAGACCGGCAGCCCCTCGACTATGCCATGATTCAAAATAACTTGGGCACAGCGTATTGGAATTTGGCACAGTACGAACAACCGGAAGACTATCTCTTACTCGCCATCAGCGCCTACCAAATTGCCTTGGGTTATCGTACCGCAGACGCAATGCCCGCCGCCTGCGCCGCCACGCAAAATAACTTAGGCACTGCCTACTGGCATTTAGCAAATCAAGCCAAAAACAAGCCGGTAGAGCGTTTTGAGTTCTTGCAGCACGCCATCTCTGCCTACGAAGCCGCCTTAAATGTGGCACAACAACTGGCTGCCGGCACTAAACCCCTAAAAACGTTGAGTTTCGATATTTTTTCCACCCATAACAATCTGGGTTTAGCTCACTATCAAATTGCCACAGATCAGCAAGTGCCAATGGATAAAGCCAGCCGATCTGCTCATTTAGACACCGCACTGCACCACCATTTGCAAGCCTTGCAGGGATGGCAGCAGCAACCAGATTTTTATCAAACCGCCATGAGTTTCGTGGTGCAAACCATTCGCGCTTTCTACGCAGAAGGCGGATTTCAAGCACAAAACACAGTCCTATCAAAGATTCCGGGTCAATTGTTACCCGAAATCATGCGCCGGTTGTAAGAGGGGGAGTGCTGAGTGCTAAGTCGCAGAGAAATTCGATGATTTATAAGGGGTTCCCATAAGATGAGCATTCGCTAAGGGAACCTTGTGAAGCCACCGGCAGCCAGAGTCAAAATAAAATAGCGGCGCAGCAGACGGGGGGATTGTTGTCCACAGTCTACAATCAAAGAAAGTAGATTTAAGTGTTTATCGCAACAACATTTTAGACAGTCCCAGCAGAAACTTTAATTTATAGTTGTGCCTACCGTGCCCCAAAACCTCAAAGAGCAAGAACTAGACTTAAGAACGCTGTTTCCATTTGACCTAGATCAGTTTCAGATGGATGCGATCGCCGCCCTGAATGCCGATCGATCCGTGGTTGTGTGCGCCCCCACCGGCTCCGGGAAAACTTTAATTGGAGAATATGCCATCTACCGCGCTCTGGCTAGCGGACGCCGGGTCTTCTATACCACACCATTAAAGGCTCTGTCAAACCAAAAACTACGAGATTTCCGCGAACAATTTGGTGCGGATCGAGTTGGGCTAGTCACCGGCGATGTCTCCGTCAATCGAGATGCCCCGATCTTGGTGATGACCACGGAAATTTTCCGCAATATGCTCTACGGCACCCGCATTGGAGAAGTCGGAACTTCTTTAATCGGTGTAGAAACGGTGGTGCTTGATGAGTGTCACTACATGAACGACCGGCAACGCGGCACGGTCTGGGAAGAGTCTATCATCTACTGCCCCCGCGAAATCCAGCTGGTCGCCCTCTCTGCAACCGTGGCCAACAGCAGTCAACTTACCGATTGGATCGCGCAAGTACATGGCCCGACGGATCTCATTTACTCGGACTTTCGCCCCGTTCCCCTAGATTTTCACTACTGTATGCCGAAAGGGCTATTTCCCCTGCTGGATAACACCGGCAAGAAAATTAGTCCCCGCCTCAAACCCAAAGGTGGCAAACCGAAAGGAGGTCGGCCCGAAGCGCCGAGTATGCCGTTTCTGCTGTCGATTCTACAGCAGCGGGATATGTTGCCGGCGATTTACTTTATCTTCAGTCGTCGGGGATGCGATAAAGCAGTTGCCGACTGTGCGGAACTCAGCCTTGTGAGCAAACGAGAAACCCAACAGCTAAAACTGCGAATTGATGACTTTTTGGCCCGTAACCCAGATGCCGGTCGTGCCGGCCAAGTGGAACCCTTGTATCGCGGAATTGCCGCCCACCACGCCGGAATTTTACCGGCTTGGAAAGGTTTAGTTGAAGAACTATTTCAAGAAGGTCTGATTAAAGTTGTATTCGCAACAGAAACCCTGGCGGCTGGGATTAATATGCCGGCTCGCACAACCGTGATTTCCAGCCTTTCCAAGCGCACAGACGACGGCCACAGATTACTGAAAGCCTCGGAATTTCTACAAATGGCAGGGCGTGCCGGTCGTCGGGGCATGGATGAATTGGGCCACGTCGTCACCGTGCAGACGCCGTTTGAAGGGGCGAAGGAAGCAGCTTATCTCGCCACTGCCGGTGCGGATCCCTTGGTGAGTCAGTTTGCCCCCAGCTATGGCATGGTGTTGAATTTGCTGCAAACCCATTCCCTAGAGGAAGCGAAGGAATTGGTGGAACGCAGTTTCGGCCAATATCTGGCAAATCTGTCTCTGCGACCTCAACAGGAAGAAATCGCAGTTTTGCAGAAAGAATTAGATCAAGTGCAATCCCAGCTGGAATCGATTGACCCGAATGTGCTATCTCGGTATGAAAAATTGCACGAACGGCTCAAAGTCGAGCGGCAACTGTTCAAAACGTTGCAAGAACAAGCAACGCAAGTCTCAGCGAGTGAGATATTTGTGGCCTTGCCCTATACAATGCCAGGGACGATTCTCAGGCTGAAAGGCAAACACGTGCGCTATAGTGAGCCGCTCAGCGCGGTATTAGTCACGCGAGTGGCCGGTTCTGGCCAAGTTCCGTACTTAGTTTGCCTGGGGCGGGATAATCGCTGGTATGTGGTGACGATGAGCGATGTGGTGGGTTTGCATCCAGAGTTGCCCAGAGTGCAAGGGGTAGATCGGCTGGAAGGGCCGCCGGTGGAACTATCTCTCAAACCCGGTGCTTCCCGCCAAGGCACAGAAGCCACTGCGATTGTCGCACAGCAGATTCCAGAACCGTCGGTGGCGGAGGAAGCCCCAGAAGTTGTGGAACAGATGCAACGGGTCATCGCGGTGCAAGAGCAAATAGCATCTCACCCGATCCATCAGTGGGGTGAACCGGCAGCCTTACTGAAGCGTCAGCGGCGGGCAACAAACCTGGCAGCAGAAATTGAAAAATACAAAGGCCATCTCCATAAACAATCCCAGCGTCACTGGGAAGAGTTTCTCGACCTGATCGACATTTTGGTGCATTTTGGCGGCTTGGAAGGAGAACCGCCGGCTCAGCCCTACAAACCAACCTTCTTAGGGGAAGCCGCTGCAGCCATTCGCGGCGATAACGAACTCTGGCTGGGGCTGGTTCTGATGTCTGGGGAATTGGATGAACTTGACCCCCATCACCTCGCGGCTGCCTGTGCTGCCTTAGTAACGGAGGTTTCTCGACCGGGCACCTGGGCAAATTACGATCTCTCGACTGAGGTGGAGGAAGCTTTAGGCGGCTTGCGAAGCATCCGGCGAGCGCTGTTCCAATTGCAGCGTCGCTATCGTGTAGCGCTGCCTATCTGGTTAGAACTTGATTTAATTGCCTTGGTGGAGCAGTGGGCGATGGAGGTAGAATGGCCAGAACTGTGCGAGAACACCAGTTTAGATGAAGGGGATGTTGTACGGATTCTCCGCCGCACCCTGGATTTTCTCTCTCAGGTGCCTCATGTCCCCCACATCTCAGAAACGCTGAAGCGCAATGCTTATCGCGCCATGCGGTTAATTGATCGCTTCCCGGTCAATGAAGCGCTTGATTAATTGGGGAAATGGTGTTTATTGCTAAGCTGAATTTCCATTCAAGGCGTAATCTTAGACTTTACGCCTTGAATGGATGGAAAAGATGTGGCATAGATTGCTAAATTCCTGCACCGTCGAGGAACTGCTGAATTTCCTTATCCCTAAGCCGGCAATTTGGAGCAGCATCAGGTGCGTGTCCCCTAGTGGAAGCGCCGACTAAAACCGGCGTTCTGACGGCAGAACTGTCTGCCGGCAAATTAGCATTCGCTGTAGATTTTTGGCTGTGTAGGTTTTGAACTTGTTCTTCGAGTGCTTCAATTCTATTGAGCAAGGCACGAATCACGTTTGCCTCAGAATCCGGTAGCTGGCCATGTTCCAGCGGATTAACCCGAACCCCAGAGCGGTAAACGATTCTACCGGGAATGCCCACCACGGTGCAATCGGAAGGGACATCTCGCAGTACGACAGAACCGGCACCGATGCGGACATTATTCCCAATCTGGAGATTGCCCAGAACTTTGGCACCCGCACCCACAACCACACATTCCCCTAAGGTGGGGTGACGCTTGCCACTTTCTTTGCCGGTGCCTCCGAGGGTTACACCCTGGTAGATGAGGGCGTAATCTCCGACAATGGCAGTTTCCCCGATCACAACTCCCATGCCGTGGTCAATAAAAATCCCCTTGCCGATCTTTGCGCCGGGATGAATTTCGATGCCGGTGAAAAACCGCGCCAAGTGAGAAATCAGGCGAGGGATGAAGGGAATTTTCAGGATGTGCAACCAGTGAGCCAGCCGGTAAAACACCAACGCTTGCAAACCAGGGTAGCAAAACAAAACTTCTAACCAGTTACGTGCAGCTGGGTCACGCTCAAAAATGATGCGGAAGTCGGCAGCAAGAGTATTTAGCACGAGATGTTATCCACTTTTGGCAAAACATACCACCTTATATATTATCGCCGTTGTTGCCGGTGCCCCTCTGCCAAAGTTTAGATGCCGGTGCTGGCGCGTCTTGATTTTCAGTTAAATTTTCTGACTTAAATATCAGGACTTGCGGACAATCAGCAAAAATCTGGGCTGTAGGGACAGGGGTACACATCGAGGAATCTATAAAATGCGGAATTTAACGGAGCAAGCCGACTAGCCCCCAGAATTGGATGTTCAAGTATCCAATATACGGTTGCCTTTTGACCCCTTTGCCGGCATTGCAATGCATCTGTCTTGAGTTACTGCTGCACCGTAAGCTTATAGTTCCATCGGGAACCCGCTTCTATCGAACCCACCCAAACTTCATATTCGCCGGCTTTCCAATCCGCATCTTGAATACTGGCATCCTTATTCTTGCCCGTATCATCAGCACAGCGAATAGTCCCGTCTCGCCCCTTGATAGCTAAGGTTGTATCTTTACCCCCACTGTCAACTTGAATGGCCAACTGAGGAAAGTCTTTTTCCAACACCATTTTATAATCGGGCGCATTGTCAGCAAACCCCAAACATTTGTTACCTCGACGATCTTGGTTAGCCACAATGGCCGGCAAAGAGGTTGAGCCACTGGTATAACCTGATACAACTCCCTCTGAGGGTTTAAAGCCGGGGGAAAGGGTCAAAGTCCCAAAAACCGCCGTCTCCGCTAAAGCCGGTAAGGCGCTTAGTGCTGTCATTCCAGCCAGTAAACAACCGTATTTGAACCGCAGTTTGGTGCGTCTTAACATCGCAACTATCCTCCTACACATTCGGGGCGTTTACTTTCTATATTCACGAAGCGCAAAATACAGATGAAGCTACTCTAGTTGTAACTGTGGAGGACGAGTTTAATAGAGACAGGAGTGACAATTTTGTTTCTGCCACATCCACTCCATCCAGTTTCAACAACGCCTTGGTCAGGGAGAGACGATGCCTGCAGTAATCTTGGTTTTTCTGGTAATTGTCGGTTGGGTTGGGGTTGAAGCTTTGGTGGCTTTGCCTCTAGGAGCCATAGAATTGGTTAAGGTGCCACTATGGCTGTTTCTCACCGTGAGTTTGATCGTGTTTTCCTGGTATTTTGGTGAGTGAAACAATTGTACAAATTTCTGGAAGCCCTCGCCGGCTGCTTGCGGCAGCAGGTTCTGTTAAGAACAGTACATACTTGTCTTAATTAAACGGTTTGATGCGATCGCAAAGCTGATTTAATCATGCTTTAACAGGAAGCCGTTAATTTTTGATTGTCCGGGTTGGAGTCTGAGTCTGTTTTGCTGTCGTTGCTGCCGGCCAGAACCGCCATCATTTTTACCAAAGCCGTTCCTAATCTGCAATCAGCTAAATTCATTCCCTGACGTATTTAATTAAACTAATAAGCGCAACTTTTTCGCTTATTTTAAAATTCTTTTTTTCGACTTAATTAATAACAATTTTACCCAAAATACAGACAAGAATCGGCTTTTAAAAATAAAAACCTCACGACCTTAAGCTAATTTTTCCTTTCTTCTCTTAACCTGCTTTCTCCAGCGTTTCAATTTTCAAGCTTGAGGGTAATATTTCACAATTAATAAACAGTTGCGCCGATCATCAGTTTGTGTATAGCTCAGACCATCGGCTATTCGATCTAAAAGTTTCAAGCCCCGACCGCCCACAGCCTCCTCATCTACTTGCGCCGGCATATCTGTGACGCTTCCTTTGAGATCGAAAGGCTGTCCCCGATCCCATATCCGAATTTCTAAGCGTTCTGGGAAAATGGCGACCTCAATTTCTATCGGAGTTTCTGGCGGTTTATCTCTGTGGGCGTGACGAACAGCGTTTGTAAATCCCTCAGCTATTGCTAACTGGCACTGCATCCAAATATATTTAGGAACTGGGGGATGGTTAAATTGGTCGAACCATGATAAAACTTGGGAGAGGTCGCCCAGATCGGAACTCACCTGAATTTCCGCTTTGTGAATGGCTTGCCAGTCGCTCAAATCATTTAAGTTCATAACATTGCTGCCACATCTTCATGTCACAATTTAACGCATATCTCTATAGATTTACCATAAAAATTAGAGGTTAATCTGCTGTTTTGTTTAACTAAAAATCGCGTTCTCAAATAATTTAGTTTTATAACTTATATAAACAAAAAAGTGAATTAATCAAAATTAAATTTGAGGGGGTCAGACATGATTTTATATGCAAGAAGCAATGATTATTTCCCAAGACAATCACCGGCATGGCGACTGGCCGCAGACTGGATAATTGAGGGATCAAGCGATGTCGGCAGTTTTCGTGATAAAATTTAACACTTCTAGCAGCCAAGGTTAAGCTGGAGAGGAAGTTAAATGACTGTTGTCCCACTGCTTTTTTCAGTTTAGAGACTTTTGGTTAACTATATCAACTAAACGTCCTTTTGATTTCTGATATCTTAGCTCTCTCATCGACTTCTAAGCAGCTCGTCGTAGGTGCTTTATACTTATGACTCAAATTCTAGTGATTGATGACGATCCTACGATTCGGCTGGTACTGACAAAAGCCCTGCAAAAGCAGGGTTATCAAGTCACAGTCGCCAAGGATGGCAAAGAAGGAATTGAGCAGGCGCAGCGGTTGCGTCCTGCATTAATTATCAGTGACTGGATGATGCCCCACATGGATGGGTTGCAAGTCTGCCAGTGGGTTAAAGCCAATCCAGATTTGTCAACAACATTTTTCTTACTGCTGACGGCGCGTGGAGACATAGAGGATCGGGTGATTGGGCTGGACACCGGCGCAGATGAATTTCTCTCTAAACCCATTGAGATCGATGAGCTAAATGCCAGAGTGCGAGCCGGTTTGAGAATACATCAGCTCAATCAGGAATTGCACTCCTCAAAACAGATTTTGGAGGCAGAATTAGCTGATGCGGCTGAGTATGTACGCTCACTCGTCCCGTCTCCCGTAACCAGTAAACCCGCGACGATTGAGTGGCGGTTTATTCCCTCCAAACAATTGGGAGGCGATTGTTTTGACTACTATTGGCTCGATGCAGATCATTTAGCGATTTATTTGCTAGATGTATCCGGGCATGGGGTGGGGGCAGCACTGCTATCAGTTTCGATGCTGAATTTGTTGCGTTCGCGTTCCTTGCCCAACACCAATTTTCATCAACCTAAGGAAGTCTTGAAAGCTTTAAATCAGTCTTTCCAGATGAATTATCAGCGGCAACACTACGTTGATAAATACTTTACAATCTGGTATGGCGTTTATCACCGAGTCAAGCGCCGGCTGGTTTATGCAAGCGCCGGCCACCCGCCGGCAGTGTTGGTATCGGGTACAAATGCCGGCAACACTTTGGTTAAAAAGTTAAAGACGCCGGGATTGCCTATCGGGATGTTTCCTGAAGCTGAATATGCTGACGATTCATGTGAGATCAAGGCATTGAGTTCCCTCTATGTTTTTAGTGATGGCATTTACGAAATTAATCTGCCTGATGGAACACTTTGGGGACTAGACGATTTTATCAAGCGCGTCATCTATTACCGGCAGAAACAAACGGCTAATTTAGACCATCTGCTAGACGACATTCGCACATTAAATGGAAAAGACAGCTTTGAAGATGATTTGTCTTTGTTGCAAATCATCTTCGGGTGATTGTCGGATACCATTCAAGTTGGCTCTTTTAGTTAAGTGAGCCGCACAAAAACTCTGTTATTAATTGGCAGAACTCACTGATTTATTGAACTCATCTCGATTAGAAAATATCTGAAAAACTCGATCCATGCTTGTTAGCTCAAATAACATTCTGACTTGAGCGTTGATCGAGCAGATAAACAGCTTACCGCCGGCGGCACGCACAGCTTTGAGTGCTGATACCAAAGCACCCAAACCCGAACTATCAATAAACGTTACATCTTGCAGATCGATTAACACAACATCTGCGCCATTGGCGACAATTTCATCAATTTCTTGCCGCACGAGAGAAGCCTTCGTACCGTCTAAAAGGCCAGAGGGTTGCACAACTTTAACAACAGGACTCATAGATTTGGGCTGAGTGAGTAGGTCTGCAAAAGTGAATGGGGTTAGTCTGTCCCAGGCTGCCGCTAAATAGACTGCCTGCTTCAGGATAATCGGGTTTCGGCTACCGTGCTGAATGATAGCAACCCACTGCTTCCTAGGTATAGCCTACAGCGAGGCTGTGTCAAAGGATCGCCGGCTAAGAACCAGTAACCCTCACTCGGCTTTCCAGATCGGGCTAAACGCCGCCCAGTCTTGAGGATAGGGTTTTGTTGCTTTGCCGCCGGCATCACGATTGGAGTCGAATTTTTCAGCTGCCAACCCCCATTCCAGCAACCGCAGTCTTTGTTTTGAGGGATAGCCCGGAAAAACTTGGTCACTGTTTATCCCGTCCAACTGTAAGTGACACACCCGTAAACAGGCCATGACATCCCGGAAATCAGCCGTTATGGCTAATTTGCTCCTGAATTGCCAAACCTTACCCTAGAGGCCGCAAACACCTAGTTAGCTGCCCTTGAGAGCTTCCCTCGTTGATGTGGCTATCTCAGCGCCGGCAACGCCAGATGGATATTAACTTTCGAGCCATCATGTGCGCCAGATGATCAGCGTCACTGGGAAAGCCGGCCGGCTCGGCGTTTAAATGATCCCCTTCTCTTATTTCTGCCTCCAAGTCTTCTTTTAATAGATAAAGTTATGATAACCTGTGAGCAATTTAGGGCGGGATCGGCATAAGCTGATGAGCCGGTTGTTGAGCGCAACTTGCGCTTCCTGACTGTTTATCTAGGGGAAACTAGAAATTTTAAAAAGAAGTAAATATTTTTTTGTTATTAAAATTATTCTGTGCTAAAACTATCAATTTTTTTGACATTATTTCATTTATTGATTTAGTTGTTTTATCTTATGAAAATTGTTCTTTTTTTATTTTCATTTATAATAAAAATTTAAAACTTAAAGTCAATTCATAAAAAATAACTCATGAATTTTATTGAAATTTTAGGATTTGCCGCAGCGACATTAACAACCGTTGCTTTTTTGCCTCAGCTTATTAAAACTTGGCAATCAAAATCAGCCAAAGATGTTTCTTTAGAAATGCTCATCACTTTTTGTATAGGCGTATTTTTGTGGCTGGTGTACGGCATTTATATTCAGTCCGGGCCGGTGATTATTGCCAACCTGCTGACTTTGGTTTTTAACCTGATAATTCTATCGCTTAAAATTAAATATGAATAAGATCCTTTTTTGCTGACGCTAACCCTGCCTGTGACTGCCTCTGTATTTTCTGCTGAACGGCTTTTATTTACGCCTGCAACCCCTGATACTGGGGCGATACCCACGATTTTTGCCTTCCCAAACGAGTACAGCGTTGGCATCACCAGCCTCGGCTATCAAATCGTGTGGGCAAATCTGGCCATGCGATCAGATGTGTGGGTGAGCCGGCTGTTTACCGATACCCATGAACCGCTGCCGGCATCCCCAGAATTATTGGGATTTTCGATTTCATGGGAACTGGACTATGTGAATATTTTAAGCTTGTTAGAATCGCTAGAGATTCCCATTCGTGCTGCTGATCGCACGGATGCTCATCCCTTGGTGTTTGGTGGGGGTCCGGTTTTAACCGCTAACCCAGAACCCTTCGCCGGCTTCTTCGATGTAATTTTGCTGGGGGATGGGGAAAACTTGCTGGGGGATTTTATTGATGCTTACAAACAAGTCCGTAATGCCGGCAGGCAAACTCAACTGCGGCATTTAGCGCAAGTACCGGGGGTTTATGTACCCAGCCTCTATGAGGTGAAATATATCAGCCCAGATGGCCCGATTCAGTCAATTGAGCCGGCATTTCCTGACATTCCCGCCACCGTGGCTAAGCAGACGTACCGGGGTAATGTTCTGTCTGCATCGCCGGTGGTGACGGAAAAGGCCGCGTGGGAAAATATTTACATGGTGGAAGTGGTTCGTAGCTGTCCGGAAATGTGCCGGTTTTGTTTAGCAAGTTATCTAACTTTGCCGTTTAGAACAGCCAGTATGGAAGCTTCTTTGATTCCCGCAATTGAGCGAGGTTTGGAAGTAACAAATCGACTGGGTTTGCTGGGCGCATCTGTTACCCAACATCCAGAATTTGACAGCTTGCTCGATTATTTGAGTCAGCCCAAGTTTGATGATGTGCGTCTCAGCATTGCTTCAGTGCGGACAAATACAGTTACAGAAAACTTAGCAAAAATTCTGGGAAATCGCGGCACAAAGTCCCTGACAATTGCCATTGAAAGTGGGTCTGAGAGACTTCGCAAAATTATTAACAAGAAGCTGAATAATGAGGAGATTATTCAAGCTGCGGTAAATGCCAAAGCCGGCGGATTGACGGGATTAAAACTTTACGGCATGGTTGGCCTTCCCGGTGAGGAACCAGAGGATTTAGAAGAGACTGTGGCAATGATGCGCTCTCTAAAAAAAGCCGCTCCGGGTTTGCGTTTAACCTTGGGATGCAGTACGTTTGTACCCAAAGCTCACACTCCGTTTCAATGGTTTGGGGTCAATTCTCAAGCAGAAAAGCGGCTGAAGTCGCTGGAAAAGCAGTTGCGATCCCACGGTCTTGATTTTAGACCTGAAAGTTACAATTGGTCAGTCATTCAAGCACTAATATCAAGAGGGGATCGCCGACTCTCTGATTTATTAGAATTGGTGCGACACTATGGCGATTCTTTAGGCAGTTACCGACGAGCATTTAAGGAGTTGCGGGGCAAGTTGCCTGAAATGGATTTTTACGTTCATACTAACTGGGAATTAGAGCGAGTTTTACCCTGGAGTCACTTGCAAGGGCCGCTGCCGGTGGCAACCCTGCAAAAGCATTTAGCTGATGCAACTGCTTATTTTAAGGAGGTTGAGCAAGCAAGTTGAAGTTGCGTAAAATTCCTGAGAATTTGGGCAACTTTAAAATAATCATGAGGAATCTGGAAAACTAGAAATGTCAAGGTTAGAGTGGATGCTATCAAACGGCTGATGGATTTAAACCATCAGTGGCACTCCACACCAAGACTTCTAGCTGGAAGGACTCTTATGGCATTTGTTAAAGCTGTATTGAATGTCAAACCAAGCTTAAATATTGCTCTGTTAGGAATCGGCACGTTTTTGTTATTGACTTCCTCGGTCGAGGCTACTGAGTTAACGAGCAGTGCCGGTGTTAATCAGCTGCTTGACAGCGCGGGAGAAATCACCCATTTTGAACCGGCAGTCTCAGAAATTTCACCCAGTGTCAAACCCATTTTAGTGGCTCAAGACCGTGCAATTTGTGGACTTGAAGGCAGAATTTTCCGCCGCTTTGAGACAACTTATTACCGGGTATTTATTTGCGAAGATCAGAATTCTGACAGTTTGACTTACGTGGGTATGGAAAAAGGTGCGGAGCAGAGTAGTAATATTATTCTGCCGCTGGTAAGTTCTGAGAATGACACTTATGTTGCGGTTAATGGGGAGGTCACCTATACAATCGATTCGCAAGAGTTAATTATTACTGAAAATAGCCGGATTATTGGCAGAGAAAAAGTGCTGAGTTCGGGAATTTAACAAATTCTAATGGTTTAAATGATACAGTAGAGCCGCCGGTAACCTAGCGGGTCGGCGGTAAAAACAACGCTATATAATTACGGCACCGACTCTATCTAACCGATTTCACAACGAATTCCAGCCTTAATTAAAATGCAAAACACAGCGGAATATATCTGTTCCTGTTGCGGAGAACCCAATTTAACGTTCATCGATCTCAGTGCCGGCAACCAGCAGTCCTATGTTGAGGATTGTCAAGTCTGCTGCCGGCCTAATATTCTGTATGTGCGGGTGGATGAAGAAACCTTAGATATTGAAATTGATACTGAATTTGAAGGCTAAATGAGAGAAATAAACAAAATTTAATCACTCCTTTTCTTTGAGCAACTACCCATCAGCGATTAGAGATGCTACACTTCAAACATTCCTCACTGATTGATGCGCCGGTAGAAGTGGTTTGGAGCTTTCACGAAAGACCCGATATTCTCCAACTTCTCACTCCCCCCTGGCAGCCGGTTCAAATAATCCGTCGCGAAGGCGGTTTAGATGTGGGTGCTATTTCTGAATTCCGTCTTTGGTTAGGGCCAATTCCCGTCCGCTGGGTTGCTCGTCATACGGAATGCGATAAAAACCGGCTTTTCACCGACCGGCAAATTGAAGGGCCAATGGAAAGTTGGACTCATCGGCATCATTTTATCGAGGAAAATGGAAAAACCAGATTAACGGATGCCATCGACTTCGAGTTACCAGGAGGAATGCTTGCTGAACTCGTTCTCGGATGGTGGGTGGATCTGCGACTCAAGGATATGTTTTCCTACCGGCACAAAGTCATAAAACGAGAGTGCGAAAAACAAACTTGAGTTTTCTATTCAGAGTAAAAGCATCTATTATAAGAAGTAACAAAAAAAATCCCCTGACGGTTAGGCCAAGGGATGAACAGAAAACATCAATCAGGGTGCATCTTTTGATTGTATTCCCCTAGGATCAAGGCGCATCCGGAAGATTATCAAGCAAAAAAAAAGCCCCTGGCAAGGTTGCCAGAGAGCTATCAATCAGGGTGCATCTATTATTGGTATTCCTTTCGTAGCGGGTGTATCAGGAAGATTATCAAGCAAAAAAAAGCCCCTGGCAAGGTTGCCAGAGAGCCATCAATCAGGGTGCATCTATTATTGGTATTCCTTTAGTAACAGGGTGTATCCGGAAGATTATCAAGCAAAAAAAAAGCCCCTGGCGAAGTTGCCAGAGAGCTATCAATCAGGGTGCATCTATTATTGCTATTCTTAATAGCGGTTTGAGATCCGGAAAATTCCCAGAGAAATGGCTGAAGTTGCCGGCAGTCGTGATGAGTAGAACCCTGCTGCAAATTTTAGCAAGTAATTATCGTCAAGCGAAAAAAATCGTTTCCGACAAAATAAAAGCCGGCTGTGTAAAATAAAGCTCTCTACCGCTCTCAACAATTTCCTAATCTTTGAGCGAGGTTCCATGAACCCTTCTATCAACACTCTGTCTGTGAAGAGACTGTAGCGCTCATCATAGATAACAAGCTTGGGTTGCTGTCAAAAATATACAGAAAATTTTTGTATAGTTCCCTTAAAAAAGGTATTTTACAAAAAAAATCAGTATAATTAAAAGTTATGTTTTTCGCTCAATAAGGCAGCCGAAATGGAATACGTATTAATAATTCATGAAGTTAAAGATTACGAGGCGTGGAAAAAAATCTTTGATGATGCTGCATCAATTAGAAAAGATGCAGGAGAGCAGAGTTATCATGTTTTAAAATACGAAAACAACTCCAATAAGATTGTCCACTTTTCTAAATGGATATCACTTGCTAACGCTAAAGCATTCTTTGAGTCTCCTAAATTAGTTGAAATCAGAAAGCAGGCTGGTGTTAAGGCTCCAGAATTTATTTATTTAGAGCAGTTAGAAGAAGGTGTGCTTTAAAACGAACAATTCGCTCAACTCTGGCGTGGCGTAGCCATGCCGGTGAGCTTTGTCGTTAGCCGGCTGTATAGAGTTGTCTCCATATACAACTTCCAGATGAAGTTAGTTGTTGTTTTGCAATTCACTCATGCTTTTTCAAACGGATCGTCTGCTGCTGCGCGAATTTACCGAAGCTGATTGGCCGGCTGTTTTAGCCTACCAATCCACACCGGCATATCAACGCTTTTATCCAGAAGTTGGGGGCACGGAGGCAGACGCTCGTGCCTTCGTCAATCGCTTCCTTCTGTGGCAGCAGGAAAAGCCTCAATGGAGGTATCAGTGGGCTGTTACTCTCCGGAGACAGGATACGCTGATTGGAAACTGCGGCATCCGCAAGAGCGATCCTGATGCCCTAGAAGCAGAAATTGGCTGTGAATTGGCTCCTGAACATTGGGGCCGAAATTATCCGGTTGAGATGGGTCGCTTGCTATTGCGCTTTGGCTTTACAGAACTTGGCTTGCATCGTATTTACGCACAGTGTATCGCTGAAAATAGAGGGGCGGTGTCATTGGCACAGACGCTGGGCATGAGTCAAGAAGGCCGGCTGCGAGAGAATGTGAATATCCGGGGACGGTGGCATGACACGCTGATATACAGCATTTTGGAGCAGGAATGGAAAGCGAAGGTTGAATAACTGCCGGCAGCCAACCGCAATGAGCCGGTAACTACAAATGAATGTCTGGCCAGGTATCGATGGGATCGCTAGATTTAACCAGATGCATACCGGCACTCGCAAACCGGCGAAAGGCTTCATCCGCTTGATCCGTGCAGTCAATCACGCCAGGAACAACGACTGGTGAGGTGCAATCTTCCAACAAATACACCTTTTTTGCCAAGTTGGGATCTTTCGCTTGAATTTCACCGAGCAAATCGTAAATGGTCCAAGCGACGCAGTGACTTTTCGCTTGACCGGCAATAATAACTGCATCAAATTCCAGCAGTTTTTGAATCAAGCCGGTATTCTTTCTAGCAATGGGTTGTCCGTCTGATCCCGCTAAAACTTCAGCCTGCAACACTGAATAATTCTCAGTTAAAGGATTGTCCCCTTTAATTTCAAAACGAGTTTGACTGTATCGAGCAAGATTGTGAAAAAATATCGCTTCCTCAAGTGCTGAAACTAGGGCATGACCAATACCGCCCAGCATGGAATGATAGGGCCAAATTGTCAACGGATACTTGCCGGCATCACTAAGCTGTTGGACATAGTGCAGGGCGTGTTTTTGTAGTGTTTGGTAGTTGCCGCCGACAATGCTATCTGCAACGGCTGGGTTAACTTTCCAAACACCTTTTTCAACATCTTCTAGGGTTAAAATTGTTGCCGCTGGGAGGGGGTGTTCACCGGCATGATTAATCCAAAATACGGGATGGAAAATCTGCATCGCCGTGTGCGTGTCCATCGTTGGCGCGATGGCAGTAATCACGCCTAAATTACGGTAGATAAACTCGCACAGCCGCACATTGTCATCAATCGCCCCCGTGCCAGATTTGCCGGCAACGAACAATTCAAATTCTGGAATGCAGAATGTGTTCTGCACATCGATTGCCATTAAACAAAAGCGGATTTTATCTTTGGCAGCCGGTTGAATATCGTGCAACTTTGCCCATGCTCTCGCCTGTGATGCTCGTTCTTGGTAGGGAACTCGCCACACTTGTTCCACTTTTTCATTGTCAAAGTGAGGCGGCATGGGCAATTGCGTGACGGTCTGTGTGTTCATCATTAACCTGCCACTTCAAACAGCGAATGACTGCTAGGCGTACGTTCTTTCTTTATGTTAGTGTAATTTTTACACAATGTCAATTTGTCGTTGCTTGCAGCCGTTGGCAACGGAAGGTTTAAATTTTGATGCTCGATTGAAAATTCTATGCCTTACACCTATGAATTTGCCCGGCCTAATCTCACAGTTGATTGCGTCGTTTTTGGTTTAGATGGGCAAGACTTGCTGAAAGTGATGTTAATTCAAAGACTCTTGCCTCCTTTTAAAGGGCAGTGGGCGTTGCCGGGAGGATTTGTTCGCATTGATGAATCGACAGAAGAAGCCGCCCGTCGAGAATTGCGAGAAGAAACGGGAATAGAAAAAGTATTTTTAGAGCAGTTATACACGTTTGGGGAAGTGAATCGAGACCCTCGCGAACGGGTAGTGACGGTGGCTTATTACGCGTTGGTTAATCTGGAAGAACATCGGCTTTATGCCGCAACAGATGCCGTTGATGCGGCTTGGTTTCCGTTAGCACAAATACCGGCACTGGCATTCGATCACGACAAAATTGTGCGAGTGGCGCTGGCAAGATTGAAAGCTAAAGTTCGATATGAACCGATAGGGTTTGAACTGCTACCGACAAAATTCACGCTTTCTCAATTGCAAAGGTTATATGAAACCGTTTTAGAGCAAAGTTTGGATAAGCGAAATTTTCGTAAAAAGTTTATGAATATGAATCTTTTAATAGAGCTAGATGAAACTCAAAAAGATGTTTCTCATCGCGCTGCGAAACTTTATCAGTTTGACAAAGAGAAGTATTTACAGTTAAAAAGTAAGGGATTTAATTTTGAGATTTGACGCTATTTAAAGGAGGAGTGATGCACCGGCGCGACTCATTCAATACGATCAAGCGGATGCAGTATCGGTAGGAAAAAATGCCAATTTTATCGTCAATGAAAACGTAAAGACTTTAACAATCAGTAACAAATTTGATGTTACAAAACGTTGCGCCCAGAGTCGGCAGTCTTTGACGGTTAGATTCGCTAACGAACTGTCTCAGCAGTGCCATCCCCAGTTATGCCGACAGGAGGGCTAAAACCGTAGCAACCAAGAGTGCAATAAGGTATAGTTGTCCCTGTAGCTTATTCGCCGCCGGCTCATTCACAGGAGGTTATATGCAAGCCAACGATAAAAAGTATAGATTAGTTACCCGCAGTGATTTTGATGGTCTTGTCTGTGCGGTTCTTTTAAAAGAACTCGATATGATCGATGAAATTAAATTTGTTCATCCTAAAGATATGCAGGATGGAAAAATTGAAATTACGAGTAGTGATATTACCACCAACTTGCCTTATGTAGAAGGTGCGTATTTGTCTTTCGATCACCATCTCAGCGAAACTATCAGAAATCAAGACAAAAAAGAAAACTATATTATTGATGCCCAAGCCCCTTCAGCCGCACGGGTTGTGTATAACTATTTTGGAGGTAAAGAAAAATTTCCCCAAATTGCAGAAGATATGATGGATGCGGTGGATAAATCTGATTCAGCGCAATTTTTTAGGAATGAAGTTTTAAATCCGAAAGGTTGGGTACTTTTAAGCTTTTTGATGGATGCCCGAACAGGTTTAGGAAGATTTAAAGATTTTAGAATATCCAACTATCAATTGATGATGGAATTGATTGATTATTGCAAAAATCACCCCATTGATGAAATTTTAGAACTGCCGGATGTACAAGATCGATTCAGTTTGTATTTTGAACAAGAAGAAAAGTTTAAAGATCAAATTGAAAAATGCTCAAAAGTTTACGGAAACTTAGTGGTTTTAGATTTGAGAGATGAGGAAATCATTTACGCCGGCAACCGATTTATGATTTATGCCCTGTTCCCAGATTGCAACATATCAACACACGTTCTCTGGGGACTGAAAAAGCAAAATACTGTGTTTGCCGTTGGCAAATCAATTTTTAAACGAACTTCAAACACGAACGTCGGAGAATTAATGTTGAAATACGGGGGCGGAGGCCATGAAAATGCCGGCACCTGCCAGATTGATAATGATAAAGCTGAAAAAGTTTTAAAAGAGTTAATTGCTCAAATTAATTCAGATGGTTAATTTGAAGCAGGAAGGGTAGGGTTTCACGCCTTCTAATGATGTGGCCTAACCCTTCCTCTCTTACTCGCAAATTGCATTGATCCGGCTTTGCTGAACTGGGGTAAGCCGGTTGTAGACCTGCTTGATCTCCACATCCGTGTAATCTACAATGAGCGCGTGGAGTTCTGTGATGGTCTTAGCAGCGAGCATCCTGGCTTTTAAAGTCTCTAAACTGGTGAGTGCCGGCAGTTGATGGAGAGGCTGGGGAACAAGGGAAATAGACTGTTGAATCATGCTGGCACTCGAAGAAATAGCGTTGAACAAATAACAGAAGCTTACGCTAACCAATAAGTCGGCGCAGAAAAGCTATTGTAGCAAATCATGAAGAATGGTGGGTATGGCTTGGGCCGGCACAGCCTTTTTCAGGGTGCAGTTTTATGAGATAGAGCTGATTGGTAAAGAAAATCTCAACAGCATCCGATCTCGCTAGCATCGGGTTTAAGGTTTCAAATTGCTCTCAAGAAAAATCGTAACCGAATCGGATGTTGTCTTTCTCGATGCCGTCGAGTACAACTTGGAGTCCACCCATCCGAATCATCCATTCAAGACGATGATCGCGGTACTCGCGTTTAAGTAGACCCTGCTCTAAAAAGCTCGAAAATTGCTCCAAGCCGGCAATAGACTCATTTGCTTCTTGAAGCGTTTCAGCAACGCTGGGACGTACCTTGACGCGCTCAAACCAATTGGCGAGTGGGGACCCGGCTGCCGGTGCTATCCCGAATGCGACGAATGACGTGTTGATAGAGGGAACAACACAAAGGTCACTCCAGCCAAAACCGTCGCCGTTGAACCATTCGCGATCGCCAAGCTGCTTGGTTAGCCATTGCCAGCACCTTTCGGCCTGTTGTTTGGCATTCCCAACAATTGTTTCAGCCAGTTCACCCTTTGCGCGACCGAAAAAGTTAATTTCAACCAGTCCCCAGTTAATCGGCTCGTAATAAGTGTCCATAACTTCTTCAATCATACGGACGCGAGCGCGATCTGTGGGATTGCTGGGTAGCAGTGGGGGTGAAGACCATTTATCTTCAATGTACTCAAGAATGATTGTCGAGTCGAAAATTTTGGCATCGCCGTCAATGAAGGCCGGCATCTCCCTACGAGGATTGGCTTCTACGAACTCGCTGCCTCCAAATCCACCTCCACTCAAGTCAGGTGTCTTGGACTCAAACTCAATCCCCTTTTCGCGTAAGGCAATTTTGATTTTCTGTGCATAGGGGGATAGCGGGTGTTCATAGAGGATCGTCATTGAGCAAATACTCCTTGAAATTATTTTTAACAGTGTATGATAGACGTTAAGGCAAAGGATAAATCGTCGTTGTAAGAGAAAGTAGCGATGGGTGAATTTACAGCAGTTGATGTGGTGCCCTTAGGGCTGACTCTGTTAGCTACAATTGGGTTTTTAATACTCGGATGGCAAGCTTTGCAAGCTTTGAAAAAATAAATTAACAATGCCGGCTCCTCCAACAAGAAATCAAAAGTAAGGCTGAGTTTGTCAACAGGCGCAAACTAAAGTGTTTGTCTTTAATGCCGGCAGCTATTTTTTCAATTAATAAAATTTCACGAATTAACAGATTCTAATGTCAGCACCCCAGCCGGCATATCTGCGACTAAGCGGCGAGTTTTTAACCACTGACGACCGATTAAAAATTCTGGAATGCCGGCACCCACATTGACAGGAATATCAAACTCCTGTCCATCTATTCGCACTTTTCCTAAATAGATATCAAAATCTACATCTCCCTGTGCTGTTCGCATCGTTTGCGGCGCAATATAAATCCAACCAAGCTCCTCTAAATCCTGCTCGTTCATCGCTAACCAGCCTGAAAAACCTGTATCTAACAACGCATCAACTGACACTTCCAAGCCATTAGCAGCAATCAACTCAATTTCAAAAAATAGCTCATCATCATCGGTAAACCTGCCCTCGATCATATCGTGCCACACACCCCTGTCTGATTAATATGGAAAACGTGTATTTTAGCATTCGGGTGCTTTTGATGCGCTATTTGTACGACCGCTAATTCATCCTGATCAATGAAATAATCCCCACTATTTGGTTCAACTGCCATATACCAGTTGTAGTGAGTTTTAATTAACTCAGGCTGAACTCGATCAAAAATTACTTTGCAGCGCTGGCGAAATGCTGCTCTTTCTGCGTACCACTGATCGATCTCTTCTTGAGACTTAGTAGATTCTGTAGATAATCTTCCCCGCCGGACTGTGCGAATCTGCTCTGTTTCAGTCATGGGTAGTTCTCCTTCTTCCCTCAAAGTCTCTGTTTTCTTATTATCGCTGATCTCTGATAAATTCAGCAAAAGGGCTTTCTTAAGCGTTGAAAAAAAATGAAATTTAACCATTTTGCCGGCGCTCTCGTGCAAGGTTGAATAACATTAAAGTCTCGCTATTTACAAGCAGTTGAAACTACATCAGAAATGACTGGAAAAATTGAAGGGTGGGCAGTTCCCACCCTAGGTTTTTAACGCTTGCGTTATCTTGCGTTAAAAGATTTTCTTAACTGCTAACCGCAGAAAGCTGAGGGCTGAGAGACATCCGTACTCGTTCGGCAATTTGAGGAGGTGTTAAACCCAACTCCGCCATTGATTGTTCAGCAGTTGCGTGCTCGACTAAAATATCGGGAACACCAATTCGCATCACCGGCACCACGACATTCAGATCCATCAGCGCTTCCATCACTGCTGAACCAAAACCGCTCATGGTGCAGCCTTCTTCTAAGGTGACAACCCGCCCAATTCGCTTCGCCAACGGTGCAATTAATTCTGTATCCAAAGGCTTGACAAAACGCGCATTAATCACCGTTGCTTCAATGCCATGCTCGCTGAGAATTTCAGCCACCTGCATCGCCGGCTGTACCATTGAGCCATAGCCGATTAGTAGCACATCGTCGCCATGACGCAGCAGTTCCCCCTTACCGATGGGCAAATCCTCCCAACCTTCTTCCAACAGCGGCACACCGTAGCCATTGCCACGGGGGTAGCGCATGGTAATCGGGCCGGCAGTGTAATTAATGCCGGTGGCCACCATTCGCTGCAATTCCGCCTCATCCTTGGGTGCCATTAGCACCATATTAGGAAGGCAGCGCAGAGAGGCAATATCGTACATTCCTTGGTGAGTTGGGCCATCTGCACCCACAATGCCGGCCCGATCCAAGCAGAAGAACACCGGCAGGTTTTGAATACAAATATCGTGGACGACTTGGTCGTAAGCGCGTTGCGCGAAGGTAGAATAAATCGCCACAACCGGACGCATTCCCTCACACGCCATACCGGCAGCCAGGGTAACGGCGTGCTGTTCGGCAATGCCTACATCAATATATTGCTTCGGCAACTTCGCTTGTAGCTTATCTAAGCCGGTGCCGGTGGCCATTGCTGCGGTGATGCCAACGACTTTAGGATTGTCTTCGGCGATTTTAATCAGGGTGTGGGCGAAGACTTTGGAGTAGCTGGGGGGTTTGGGCTTGCTAGAGGGAACTGCCTTGCCGGTTGCCAGATTAAAGGGATTTTGGGCGTGATACCCAACTTGGTCTTTTTCTGCGATCGCATACCCTTTCCCTTTCGTCGTCGCCACATGAAGCAAAACCGGCCCTGGTATCTTGTGCGCCTGCTTGAAGGTAGCGATCAGTTCCTCCAGGTTATGGCCATCCACGGGACCCATATAGGTAAAGCCGAGTTCCTCAAACACAGCGCCTACTTTGGGCACAGCTAAGCGCTTCATCCCTTCCTTCAGCCGTTCCATTTCGGGGGAGAATGTCTCACCGACAAAAGGAATATGTTTGAACTGTTCCTCTAGGTTATCCGTGAGGAACTGCATCGGCGGCGAAAGGCGCATCTTGTTGAGGTAGCGGGGAATTGCACCAACGTTGGGCGAGATGGACATCTCGTTGTCGTTGAGGACAACCAGCAGGTTTGTTTTCGGCAAATGACCGGCATGATTGATCGCTTCGAGTGCCATGCCGCCAGTTAGTGCACCATCCCCAATCACTGAAACCACTTTGAAGTTTTCGCCCTTGAGGTCCCGCGCTAAAGCCATGCCTAAGCCGGCTGAAATGCTCGTGGAAGCGTGGCCGGCACCAAAATGGTCAAATTTGCTCTCACAGCGCTTGAGATAGCCGGCAATCCCATCTTTTTGCCGCAGTGTGTGGAAGTGGTTATAACGACCTGTTATCAATTTGTGTGGATAGGCTTGGTGGCCAACATCCCAAATGACTTTATCGCGATCAAGGTCTAATGTTTGGTAAAGCGCTAAAGTTAGTTCCACGACGCCCAAACCAGGGCCAAGGTGTCCCCCACTGGCGGCAACGGTTTGCAGATGCTTTTCCCTAATTTGACGAGCAATTTGCTCAAGTTGAAGGATTGATAAACCGTGCAACTGGTTCGGGTGAGTCAGTTCGCTTAGATGCATATTATCTATTACTCGCTAGGTGATCATGCTTACTGCCAGTCGAAAAAGTAGGAGCGACTTTAATCAGTTCGCCCCACACTTGTATCCCGTACCAATGCCGGCAGCGGTTGAGGTCGGGTTGGTGGCTCCGAAATCTAGATTAAATCAGTCCCACTCGATCTATCAGGATAGTATAGGAGCTTGGTGGACATCTTCATCAATCGATCCCTGGAGAGTGCTGAGAAGAAGAGGGAGAGCGGAAAAAATTAAGAAATTTGTGTTAAGAAAATGAGACAATTATTAGTCGCGACTTTCTTTAATATAAGGCGTGCCGAGTGCGGCGGGGGGTGTTGATTTCCCCGCTAATCCGATTAAGGCTAAAAGTGCGACACAATAAGGCAGCATTACCAAGAATTGATAAGGAATGTTGAGATTAAAAGCTTGAATTCGCAATTGCAACGCTTCTGTTGCACCGAATAACAAGCAAGCAAAGAGAGTGCTAACGGGATGCCATCTGCCAAAAATCAGTGCAGCTAGTGCGATAAAACCTTTGCCGGCACTCATATCTTCCGCAAAAAATCTGACATGAACCAACGTTAAATAAGCGCCTCCTAAACCCGACAGACAGCCACTAATGATCACACTGAGATAACGGATCAGCGTGACAGGAACCCCGGCTGTATCAGCAGCACGGGGATACTCTCCAACTGCTCTCAGGGATAAACCAAGGCTGGTGTGAAATAAAATATAGGTGCTGATAGGAACCAGAAAAAATAAAAAGTAGACAAGCGGATCTTGATTAAAGAATAAGGCACCAAAGATGGGTAAGTTTTTTAAACCGGCAATCCCGATTAATTCAAGTCCGGGGAGTTGCTGATTGCTGCCACCGCTAAACACAATTCTCGCTAAGAAAGCAGTTAAGCCGGCAGCCGCTAAATTAATCGCTAATCCCGATACTAATTGATTGACTCGGAGTGTGACACAGAGATAGGCATGGAGTAAACCAATCATTCCTGCGGCAACAAATGCTGCGAGAATTCCTGCCCAGACATTACCTGTATAAAAAGCTGCCGCTGCACTAGCAAAAGCGCCGGTTAACAGCATTCCTTCTAGCGCAATATTGATCACCCCAGAACGTTCTGAGAAAAGTCCTCCCAATGCGGCGAAAGCTAAGGGGATAGATAGGCGCAAGCTTGCGACTAAGTAATCGGAAAAAAAGATTAAGTTGGCGTTGGGTTGGTTCATTATTTTTAACCGCAGATAAACGCAGATGTGCGCGGATGATTATTTGCGTTAAATTTGGGATTTTTTCGGATTTTTTAACCACAGATGCACACAGATAAACACAGATGGATGGAGTTATTATCTACGTTAATCTGCGTTAATCTGCGGTTGTTTTATTCCAATCTTTAACTCTAGGGCGAAACCGATGGCAATGAACAGAATCGTTAATCCCTGAATCGCATAAACCACCGTCACCGGCACCCCAGCGCTGCGCTGCATGACATTTGCGCCACTGCGAAGCGCCGCAAAAAATAGGGAGGCAAGCACAACACCGGCTATATTTCCGCGACTCAAAAAGGCGATCGCAATCGCGTCGAAGCCGTAACCACCGGAAAATTGGGCGAAAAGCCGGTATTTCACCCCCATCACTTCTCCCGCGCCGGCTAACCCGGCTAAACCCCCTGCTAACGCCATGACGAGGGTGATTGTGCGTTTAACAGAAATGCCGGCATATTGTGCGGCAATGGGGTTCAATCCCACGGCTGTAATTTGATAACCGAGGGGGGATCTTTGCAAAATCAACCATAAAATTACCGCTGCAATTAGCCCAATTAAGATGCCGGCATGGGCTAAACTCCCAGGCAAAATAACCGGCAGTTGGGCAGATTTTGCAATGGGGGCGGTGTAAGGGCTGGGTGCGCCTTTTTCCATCAGCGGCCCTTGTACAAGATATCCAATAAAGTTTAATGCAATATAATTGAGCAGCAGTGTTGTAATCACTTCATTCACGCCGCGCACTGCTTTGAGATAGCCGGGAATAAAACCCCAAAATCCCCCTAGCAAAAATCCGGCTAGCAGCGCTAAAGGGATATGAATAAAAGCCGGCAATCCTGGCAAGTACAACCCTGCGATCGCACTTCCCAAACCGCCCAGATAAATCTGTCCTTCGCCGCCAATATTGAGCTGTCCTCCCCGCAATGCTAGCAACACGCCTAAACTGGTTAAGAGTAGCGGTGCCCATTTGGTGAGAGTGTTGCCAAATCCAAAGTAAGTTGTTAGAGATTCTTGAAATAGGGCGCTATAGGCATTGAGTGGATTTGCGCCGGCTAAAACGATCAAGCCGGCACCCACTAGCAGCGCTGCGATGATCGCCACAACCGGCGATAGAAGTGGCAATAAAATAGGCGGAATACGAGCGAATCTCATAATTTTGCCCTGAAATCAGGTTCGCTCATATTACCTTTATCTGTATGGACAGCAAAAGCTTTAGATGCCGGCACCAACAAAATTAGAAGTGTTTGTTAGTTTAGACTTCAATTGCCCTTAACCTTCAATTCAGTTTCCGCAATAGTTTCTAAGCCGGCATTTCTTCGTGACAGTAGCTGCAAAACCAGTAAAGTCCTGCGGATCGTATCTGACGCACTAAAGTGTTTGAGCAGCAAGGGCAAATACGCGTCATTGTCATAGACTGATCAAGGGTTTTCGCTTCATCCCCTTCGCCCGCCTCGGTTTCCGGGTTAGTCAGCCCTTCAATTTGATTGATGAATAGAGCTGTCATGGTACAAACCCGATAGGTAAATCGTATTTTCAGTATAAACCACCTTGACTATAAAATAGGGACTTTGTTATAATCCCGCCTTTTCGTGTTATGTTATGGAAATACTCTCTAGCGGTCGGGTAAGTAAGGTGCAGGACTGGATTTTGCCGGCCCCAGCGCAAAGAGTTATCAAAGTGACAGCGAATCACGGCAGCATCGGCAATAATAGTGGCTCAATCGCACTGTGCGGAGCAACAGCATCCGCGCTGAAGACAGCTAGCCGATCCAAAACAATAAGGGTAAATAAAAATGAAAATTCAAGCAATGGATGTTCAGATCGGAGATCGCATCTTCGCCTATTGCCACCAGAGGAGGCAGACTTGCACGGTGCAAGAGGTACTACAGTCAACCCAGAATAATATTACCTTGACCGTTTCCACTGCGATGCGTTATCGACGAGCCACCTCATGCGTTGTTCAATTCCGTCGTGATGCTTTTGTTGAATTAGCTGTTTAAAATTTATATTCAACAACAGCAATGATTCGCGATAGCTGTTGTTCATTGTTAGCTAGCTAGCTTAAAAAACTTACTTTGCAAATCAATATCGCTCAATTTTAACAGGTTGTGTTCGCGTAGCGTGTTGCAAAGTAACCTATCGCTTTTATCGCTTATTAGACTTCTGGCAAAGGATGTGCGGACTTTTTAGATTTTTACCAGAGGTCTACTCAGCCGGCTCTGCAAAGGCAATTTTCGTCAGGGTAAAATAGCATTTTCTTAAGTTGGCACGCTTGTTGAAAGTTGACCCCCTGCCATCAAAAATCCCACCTGTTCAACGGTTGCAGTTGCTGCATCTAAAATTTCGACAAACGCGCCTTCATAGATTACCGCAAGGCGATCGCTCATTGCCATCACTTCTTCTAACTCTGTAGAAATATAAAGAATTGCCGCACCGCGATCGCGTTCAGCTAATAACCGTTGCTGTACCGCTTCAGTTGCGCCAACATCTAATCCTCGCGTCGGTTGCATCGCCACAATTAAAACCGGCTCTCCGGCAAGTTCTCGCGCCAGCACGATTTTTTGCTGATTTCCTCCCGATAACTGGCCGGCTTTCACATCAGGATGAGACACTCGAATATCAAAGTTTTGAATACTCGCCGTTGCATAATTTTGGATCGCATCTTGTTGCAAGAAAAAGTTGCGGCAAAAAGGCAAACGGTTAAAACTTTTTAAAATTAAATTTTTGGCAATACTAAATCCCAAAACCAAACCCATTTTCTGCCGATCTTCGGGAATATAACCGATTTTAAATTTTTTGCGCCATCGTTGCACCGGCATCTGCGTGACATCTTCGCCGCACAGTTGAATTTTGCCGGCTGTAACCGTTTTTAGTCCTGCAACTGCGTCTGCCAACTCTCGCTGTCCGTTACCATCCACGCCGGCAACGCCTAAAATTTCCCCGGCACACAGTTGAAATGACAAATTTTGAACAGCCGTAAAACCTCTGTCATCTTTAACCTTTAAACTCTCAACATTTAACACCACCTTTCCGGCTGCCGGTTGAGATTTATTCAACTGCAACGCAACCGATCTGCCGACCATTAATTCGGCTAATTTTTGAGCGGTGATCCCCTGCGTTGCAGTTGTAGAAATTACCTGTCCCCGGCGTAATACGGTTACAGTGTCGCACAAACTCATCACCTCGTCTAATTTGTGCGTGATAAAAATAATTGTGTGTCCTTCTACCGTAAGTTGCCGCAGAATTTTAAATAAAGACTTGATTTCCGGAGGTGTCAGTACCGCCGTCGGTTCATCCAAAATCAGCAATTGCGCTTTGCGGTAAAGAACCTTAAGAATTTCCACTCGTTGCTGAGTTCCCACCGGCAAATCCCCTACCTTGGCACTGGGGTCAACTTCTAAGCCATAAGCTTGCGATAGTGCGGCGATTTCTTGTTGTTTGCAACGCAAATTCAGACGAAAACTAAAGTCGGTTCCTAGGATAATATTTTCCGTCACCGACAGTTGCGGCACCAGCATAAAATGTTGGTGAATCATGCCAATTCCCAACTCAATTGCGGCACTGGGAGACGCAATTTCTACCGGCTTACCTTGTAAGGAAATCTTGCCTGAATCTGGTTTGTATAAACCGCACAGGATATTCATCAACGTTGTCTTTCCGGCCCCATTTTCTCCTAAAAGAGCGTGAATCGAGCCGGCTGCCACACTGAGGCTAATGTTGTCGTTTGCAACGAATGTGCCAAAGCGCTTAGTGATTGCCTCCAGATGCAACATTTTATTTTACATAAAGTTAAAAATATCCAACCGAATTTTATTAACTTGTGCCGGAGTTTTCTGGCTTAAAAACTTTTATTTGTTGAATAAATTCATCCGAAGAGTTTTTAAATGTTGAAAATCTATGGCTGAGTTGTCTAATTTGCTTTCTTAATCGGCTTCGCTCACTTTCTATTTTGAGCATTAATTCTTTTGTATTCTCCTTTTTGTTTACTCGCTTTCCTTCAAGACCATGTAAATTGAAGGGCCAATCTAACGGACTGCTGCTTAGCTCTTGCTCTTTTAAGCTGGGATCAATTTTTACAGCCTGTGCTTCTTGTAACATTTCTAAATTTGTAAAATTTAATAATTCCCGGTCAAGTTCCTCCAGTTCAAGCTGCGTGTAAGTTAATTCTTCAAGGTAATCATCTGCACGCTGACGTTCTTCCAGTAGCTCTTGTTTGAGGCTTTCGAGTTGCTCTTGCAAGATTTCTACTTCATGTTCTAAAGATACAATTCTTCTATCTTTAGATTGCTCGGCTTCTAAGTCCATAAATTCTTAAAGAGTTTTAGGTAGGCGGTTGCTTGAGACACCAAGTATCCTTACCTTTATTCTGGCACGATTCAAACTGGATTTTGTTGCCGGCAATCGCTGTTTTTGCCGTCATCGCCTTTGTCTGTATAGCTTCTGGCACAATTTCGCCAAAGCGTCCTAAACTGACAATTTCCGGTTTCTCCAGTCCTATTAAGTATTTTTGCCCAGTTAATTGCCCTGTTTTTGCCTGTTCTGCCAAATAAGCAATGGCTAAATCAAGCCGTTTTAACGCACTGGTTAAAACCGCTTTTGGGGCGATCCCCAGCTGATCGGTGGTATTACCGAAGGCATAAACCCCTTTTTCCGCCGCCGTTTGCAACACTGCCGGTGAGGCAACATCGAACCACTGATACAGCACATCCGCACCGGATGCAATTAAAGCCAGCGCCGCTTCTTTCGCCTTCGCTACGTCATTCCAGTCGCCGGTAAAGCTAGAACTGATTTTGATATTCGGTTTCACCGACTGCGCGCCTAATTCAAAACCGCGCAATTCCTGAGTGGTGGCTTCAAAGGATTGGCCGGCAAGATAAGCGAGCTGATTAGATTTGGTCATAGAAGCGCCGATGATGCCGCACAGATAGCTCACCTGCATATGATTAATTCTCAAGGCAGCAATATTTTTGCCGGTTGCTGCACCATTAACAGCGACAAAAAAAGTGTTCGGAAATTGGCCGGCAACCTGTTGCACCGCCGCATCAAATTGTCCCCCATGCGCGAAGACCAAATTGTAACCGCGACGCGCAAAATCTGACAGCGCCTCTGCTTGATCCGGTTGTCCTACTTTTTCCACATAAGACGTTTCTGCACCTAGCTTTTGTTTAGTTAGGGTGATTCCTTCATATCCCGACTGGTTCCAAGCGCGATCTGTAATATTCCCTGGTAAAACAATTGCGACTTTAAAATTATTTGTGCCGGTTGATGTGGTTTTGGAAGTGGGATTGTCGCAAGCTTTCAGAAACAAGCTACTGCCCAATGCAGCGGAACTGAAGCCGATAAATTGACGCCGAGAGTATTTCCTATCCATGCGACCTCCAAAACAGTATCCGTGTTAACGCAATCATCAGCCAAAGACTCTAGCTTGCTGGTGGTTCAGACTTCACAGGTTTGCAGCCACGCCTCTAACTCTGCCAGTAACCCAGCGCGGGTAGGCTCATCTACAATTGCGTGATTAAAAGCATTTCGAGTCCATCGCGCCAAGTCAGTTGCTGTGACATCCCGTTCTGATATTAACCGGCTCATTTCATCTGTCAAATTTACACCGAAAAAACTGGGATCATCAGAATTGACTGTTACAGCGACACCTGCAGCATCTAAAGCTAAGATGGGGTGCTTGTCATAGGCGGAAACATTCTGAAGACGCTCATTAGAAGTTGGACACATTTCTACCAAGACTTTGTGCTTAATAAGCAACTCAACAACGTTTGGGTCTTTGATTGCAGACGTGCCATGGCCAATTTGCGTAACACCGAGTCCTTCCACTGCCGCTCGAATATTTTCTGGCCCTACCATTTCCCCAGAATGAACTTTTATTTTTTTCCCCGCTTCTCGCACGGGTGCGAAAGCTTCACGAAATAAATCTGCCGGCCATCCCACTTCATCTCCATGCAGGTCAAATCCAGAAATTATAGGAAATGGCAGCATTTTTTGCACCCAATAAATTGCGTTTTCGACTCCTTGGTTGCGCCCAATTCCCACAATCATTCTAATAATGGTTCCTTGCTCGCGTGCGCGTTCAACTTCTGCTTCTAAAAGATGCAGAACTTCTTCAAGATTCCCCCCCACTCGCTCAACAACCGATGCATCAAAGTTCAGTTCTGCATAACGAATTTTTTGCTGAATCAGGGAGTCCATGACATCGCGAATCACTTCAGCATATCCCGATGGAGTTGTTAACCAAGGGTGGATGTAACGCCGAAAGCAATCTTGAAATTCTGCAAACTGAGTAAATCGGAAGCCGGGAGCGTAAAAGGGAGGGAAAGCCGGCAAATTCAAATCTGTATGCCGGTGTAGTGCCTCTCGGATGCTACTCCAGCGTGGTGCGCCTTCCAGATGAATGTGAAGTTCAGCTTTGGGCATTTCAGAAAGGTTTGAGATATTTTTTGTCTTGCCGGTTTGTGACAGCTCAACCATTTACCCATTCCTATTTTTGTGTTTGTTTATAAACTCTTTTCGTAAATTCGGTATTTTTTATAAAGCTGTCCCCCCGCAGCTTCAATTAGTTTACGAGAAGGAAAATTATCTTCCCAAACCCAAGAGAGTTCAGCTTGTTTATAAGGTTTTCCTTTTTGAATGCCCCCGCTCATGCCTAAATAAATTAATGCCAAAGGAACCATTTTGCGACGGTATTCTGGCAGTGAGCAAATGGCAATCACTCGTCCTTGATCAATTTGCCGGCGATACCAGAGAAATTTGAGGATACCCAGCCAGTTCAATTTGCCGGCAACGTGTTTTAAAGGAATATTATAATCCGGTAATCCCATAAAAAAGCCAATCATTTCACCGTTGTATTCAGCAATCGGGAAGACATCTGGATCAACCAGTTGCTGTAGCGATTTTGCTTCTTCTAAAAATTCTGCTTCTGTTCTCGGTGTGGAACTCCAATTATTCGCAAATGCTTTGTTAAATAAATGATAAAGGCTGATACAATCTCGCTCAAATTCTTCGCCTTTTGTTTTGAGTGGACGAAAAATAATGCCTGATTTACAAGCAATTCGATAAGCTTTTTCAAATTCTGCCGGCAGCGGTTTATCTAAAGGAAAATTATAAGCGCAGGCATCTTTGGCTTTTTGCCAGCCATTACGCTCGATAAATTCTGGATAATAAGAGGGATTATAAGGCATCATCACCATTGGCGGTGATTCAAAACCTTCGACTAAAAACAGACAGTTGTTATGAGTTGATAAATCAATCGGCCCTCGTGCTTCACTCATGCCTTGCTCTCGCAACCAGTGGCAGGCAGATTCTAATAGCGATTGGGCGATTTCAAAGTCATTAATGCACTCAAAAAATCCAAATAACCCAAGATTTTTACCTTCGCGTTCAATCAGCCGGTTGTTAATAGAAGCAACAATCCGTCCCACCGGCTTATTTTCTACAAGGGCAATAAATGCTTGCAGCCGGCCATACTGAAAAAAGGGATTACTCGGTGCAAATTGCTTCGCAATATCGCTGCGTAATGGCGGCACCCAGTTGGGATCGTTGGCATATACCCGTGCCGGCACATCAAGAAACATTTCCATCTCTGCCGGCGTTGTGACAGCTTTAATTTCAATTGTTTTCGTTAAATTCATTTCCCTTATCACTTATATTTTCAGAAAATAATTTATTTGTTTGCTTTTATATTTTATCAGTTAGCAATTTACTTTTTTGTTTTAAAAATTATTAAATTTTATTGTCATATTCCACTTTTCCGTATTCAAGTTTAACCAACCTGTCTGCTATGGAAAAATATCGGTCGTCGTGACTGATTACCAGCACGGTTTTGCCTTTTCTTTTAAGTTCTGGCAAAAGTTGCGTATAAAAAATTTCCTTAAAAACCGGATCTTGATCTGACGCCCATTCATCGAATAGATAAATAGGCCGGTCTTCCAAATAAGCAGTCAGTAAAGCAAGACGCTTGCGCTGTCCTTGAGATAAAGCTGTTGTTGAAAGCACCCCATCCTTAATCTCAACTTTATGTTCGAGTTGGAGTTGACTCAGATAGTTTTTTGCTTGAGTTTCTAAATTGGGGTTACCTAACCCTAAAAGTTTATCGAATAGATAAAAATCAGAAAATATCGCAGAAAACTGTTGGCGATACCATTCACGGTTCTGATTATTTATCGGGGTATTATCAACACAAATTTCGCCGTCTTCAGGGATATAAAGCCCAGTAATCAATTTAGCGAGGGTGGACTTACCGCTGCCATTTCCCCCTACAATAAAAATAAGTTCTCCGGAATGGAAAGTCAGATTGATGGGGCCAAGAACAAAGCTGTCTTCCTCGCGCTCTCCCCGGTAAGCGTGAGTTACACCTACCAATTCCAGACGCTGCCAATTTGAGCCGGCAGTAAGGGAAATTGCCGATTCTTCTTCAGCATGAGTGGATAGTAACAATCCCAAAGAATCAATTTTGTTGAGGGCAACTGAGGCTCTACTAAAGTTAGGAAGAATCCCCAGAATTTCTTCTAAAGGTTGCGCCAAATAAAGTGTCGTGAGGGCGAAACCAGACAAAATTGGCGTCTCAATTTTTTGTAAGTTGGGCAGGATGAACACAAGCACGCCAATGGCAATAAAGAATAAAACTCGGCCCCAACTGGCGAGAATAGCATAGACAGTCAGACCTTCAACATTGTGGTGTTGAGAAGATAGGGCGGTATCTTGAAGATCCTCAGCTAAAAATGCTTGCCGGCGTTCACGGTGCAGTTTGAGTTCTTTTGCCCCTTCAGTCATAGTGCGGAAGTGCTTAAATAAACTATCCTGCCGGTCGCGGGCTAGCTTAAGATAATGTACAGCTTTTGCATCTAGCAGTTGGTAGCTGAATATTCCCAACAAGAGAAAACCAACAATGAAAAGGAACACACTCCAAGAGAGCCAGCACAGATAAGCCAAGCAGCTAATTACGATGGCAATATCAATACAGATGAAAGGAATATTGAAAACAACGTTAGCGACTGATTGGATATCGTCAGTGAGGGTGGCTAGGAGGCGAGGCGCACCAATTTGCTCTAATTGATGTAAGGGAGTGGCAAGAATCCGCCGGCTCAAAAGCATTCGCAGGTTAAAAATGGCATTTTGAGAAAGACGAATTAACAGAACTTGAGAGGCGAAACTGGTGGTAAGCCGTAAAAGACAAACACCGGCAAAACTCCAAATTAGTGTTGCCGGTAGCTGAGTTTGAGTGATTGCTATGTTGATCAGGGCAATGAGAGCTGCCGCACTCGCTCCACTGATAATGCCGGCGAGGGCAGCAAGGGCAACGATCGGCCAAGACGTTTGCAGGAGAAGGCGGATCAGGTTCATGCAAAGAGAGCGCTTGTGCTTTCAGTCTAGAACTGTATTCTCGATTTTAGAAATAAAAATTGATTGTCCAGACTTTGATTGGGTGGGCAAGTTAGGGTGAAATCCCACAGCTTGCCCACCCAATTTTTAGGCGCTAATCGTTGCTTTGGGTTGGTATAGCAAATCCCGCGTTGCCACCATGCCGTCAACCAGACGATCCATGTCCTCTTTGGTATGGAGAGCGTTGGCAGTAATTCGGATACGGGGTTTGGCGATAAACCAGATGGGAGAAACCCAAATCCCGTGTTGCTCTATAAGTTGTCTGGCGAATTCCTTGGGATTGATTTCTGCCGGCAACAGCACTGGGACAACATTCGTTTCGCCAATATTTATAAAATCATTCTCGGCTAAGCGCGAACGCAAATACTGTGTATTTTCCTGAAGGGTTTTCACCAATTCTGGATGTTGGCGAACTTGACGAATGCTTTCCAAAGCTGCAGCCGTTGTCGGCGGTGGCAAGGAAATTGTGCCAATGGATGTGGGAGAGACATTCAACAGCGGGATGAGTTCAGCGACATGGCTGCTAATCGCAGCACCGGCAGAGGCGGCAAACTTAGAGAATGTCGTCATAATCAGCGGTACAATGCCCCGCTCAATCGCGTGTTGAGGAAAAATATCAAAATGTTCGTAAATCCCCCTGCCGGTGGCACCGATGGCACCGCTGGCATGAGCTTCATCCATCACCAGCACACTGCCATCGTAATGCTGTAGCACATCGATCATATCTGGCAGGGGTGCAATGTCCCCATCCATTGAGAACACGGCATCGGAGACTACCAGAATTCTGTCGTCTGCGTGAGCATACCGGCGCAGCTTGCGAGCCAAATCTTCCATATCGCAGTGCCGGTAAGGCTTGACGCGGACGCGGGGGCTATTGCCAAACACCTTGCCAGAACGAGTGCCGGCATTGACAACCGCCGCAACAATGCAACCGTGATTTAGAACGTCCGTGAGAATCAACGTCTCGCGGGTATTCTGAAATCCGGGAACTGGAATTGCCAAATGACAGAACGCATCCATTAAGGCTTGCATCGCCATCCAGGCATTTAAAAATAGCTGAGTGTGAGGCAGATGTTTAAACGCCGAAATTTCAGCTTCCAGCTGCCGGTGTAGATCGATGCGCCCGCTCAAAACTGAGCAGGAACTGTTCGACGTTCCATATTGAAGAATGCTATCAATTGCCGCTTGGCGTACAGCCGGGTTTTGAACTAAACCTAAGACATCATTCGTGCAGAAAGTCAGAACTGTCTGACGCTTGCCGGTTGTCGCTTCTTCGATCTCAACTAAATTTCCCTGCTTTTGATGACAAATATACTCATCAGGATCTAGCCCACTGTCATACCAGCGCTGAACATACTCTTTGACGACTTGCACTTTAAACTCCCCTCACCTTAGCCAACTGGCAACTGTATTCGAGAAATGCGAAAACGGCTGCTTTCATCCAATTGAAGTTTCTTTTGTTAACTCAGCTTGGCCTGAGGCCATGCCCTTAGACAGTGGAACAGATTCTTTGGAGTTTCCGTTCGCATTGTTTTTCGGTTGACTAGATTTTTGCACAAATTGCTCATACTGCCGAATAATCAACCGTTGAACGGCAATAATCGCTGGGTTGATTTCCACATATCGCCGGTGCGGGTTGGCCAGATAGCTTTGCTGTTCGCTCTCAACCATCTCAATATCTTGGACGAGAAATTTCGTCAGAAAAAAGCGCCCAAGCAGGATACTTAGTATTGGTTTGAGCGGTTTGAGAAGCCATTTCGGCAGGGGAATTTTGAAAAAGAATAGGGCGCAGGATCGGCTTTCAGTTGGACTCACCGGCAGCCGCATCAGATACAGTGAGGAGACCCCTTCCAAAGAACTGTAAAAATTGGGATAGCGGTAATCGGTTAAGACGACGCGGGTGGTCACTTCATTCCCCTTGTCGGTCAAGCCTAAAAACTTGGCCATGCGACTTTTATAGGAGACTTTGTACTCAGTGCAAACGGTTGCTTCCGTCTCCCGCAAACTCAGCAAAACCGGGTCGAACCAACCCTGTAAGTTGCGGTGCAAATAACCGTGAAAAACATCCATCGAATTTTCACTGCACATGGAAAAATGGGCTTTGAAGCAAGCATTAACCTGCACCATCAACCATTCAGGATCACCAAATTCTGGCATATCGAGCAGTGGACGGTTAGCCGCTTCCTCCGGATCTCCAGGGAAGATCCAAATCACATTGTATTTTTCTACAATGGCAAAGCTGCGGGCTTTAGCGCAGGGAAGTTTTTGTTCTGGAGGGAGGTAGGGAATGCTGACGCACTGGCCACTGCCGTCAAATTCCCAGCCATGATACCCACAAGCGAGGTAGCGACCTTGGACTTGACCTTTGTGCAGGGCAATGCCTTTGTGAGGGCAGACATCCTCTAGGGCATGGAGTTCGCCGGTTTCATCACGGTAAACCGCAATTGGTTGCTGCCAAATCACCACCGGCATGATTTCACCGGCCCGCAGCCGATCTGCCCAACCAACGCCATACCAATGATTTGGGTTGATTCCGACTTCCCTGACCTGGTTCTGAACTGTCTGGCTTTTTAAGGTTGTAGCCAGTTCCATTAATTGTGCCTCTGTGTTTAGGTATGGGAAAATATTTAGCTTTTGTGTGCCGTGTTCGTCAATCGGTAGCCTTTAAACTTTAAAGTTTAGGCTTGAGACTGTCCGGAGTCTAGCAGAACAAACCCGTGAAAAGTGAAATGTGAAACGTGAAAAGCTTGAAGATTTTACTCCCCAAATCCCAACCAACTAACCCTAACCCACAACCCTCAATGTTGCGAGATCGCCGGCTGCTGTTATTGCTGGCGGCGGGTTCTCTCACCACGATGGCCGGGGGAGTTGTTGCGCCGGTGCTGCCGGAGGTGGTGCAGCAACTTCAACTCAATCCAGTGCTAGCCGGCAATTTGGTCAGTATGCACTGCTTGACAATTGCCTTGTTTAGCCCATTCTTAGGAATTTTAGCGGATCGGTTCAGCCGGCTGAAAGTGCTAGTTCCCTCCCTGATTCTCTACGCGATATTTGGCGTTGCCGGCGCTCTGATGTCCAATTTTTGGCCACTCCTAGCGACACGGGCGCTGTTGGGGGCAGCCAGTGGCGGCATTGCGGCGGCAAGTCTGGGCTTGCTGGGCAGTCTGTATGAAGAACCGGAACGTTCGCAAGCGATTGGCTACGCCACCAGCACTTTAACGCTTACCGGCATTTTATTCCCACTGCTAGGCGGCTGGGTGGGCGCATCTCACTGGCAATTTGCCTTCTATCTTTACGCAGTTGGGCTGCCTCTGGCGCTGCTCGCCTTGTTTTTTCTGCCAGAAAAGCAGCAGCAGCCAGGCAAGGGGTTGGCGTTGGACGGCAAGCAGTTGAGCGCTTTGCTGAAACGCAGCCAGACTTTGCGGTTGCTGTTGACTCTCAGCCTTGCCTCGGGAATCATGTACGCTTTCTTGATCTATGTCCCCCAATATCTCAAACAAACTTTAGCCGCCGGCACCGTTGTCAATGGCATTGTCCTGGCATCCACCGCGATTGGTGCGGCGCTTATTTCTGCTTTGGGAAGCAGCCGAATTTCCCAGAAATGGGGACTTGATCGGGCCATCGCCCTAGGATTTGGGCTGATGGCTGCGATGTTGGTGGCCATCGCTCAGCTGGACACGCTCAGTGCGATTGTGCCGGCGGCGGTGTTTTTTGGGGTAGGGTTTGGTTTGGCCCTGCCGAGTCTCTATGCGGCTTTAGCAAATTTGGCCCCTTCGACGATGCGTTCTAGTTTGCTGGCTGCCGGCACGGGGGCAGGATTTTTGGGCCAGTTTCTTTCGCCAGTGTTTTTAGGGCCGGTGTTGGGTGCCGGTGGCATAACGGCTGTATTTTATGCGGCGGCGATTGTTGCAATGGTGGCTGGACTGCTACTGGTGGCTCCAAGCCGGTAAGCGTTGGTTAGGTTTTTTAATTGTCTTCGCTCATTTGGATTTCTCGTTCTATGACTAAGCCGGCAAGAAATTGCCGGTCTTCACTAATATGAGGAAATTTGAGTTGGGAATCGGGAATGCCTTTTTCTATCTGACGCTGGCGCACGATCCCAAAGCTTCCGGGTGCTAAAATTCTCAATCTTGGCGGCGGAATCGGATCTTTGCGAGAAATTTCATAGTGAGTATTGACTTCTTGAAGTTTGCGGTCGCAAGTTTGTAAAAAGGCTTGAGGATTATCCAATTGATAACCGGCAGCGAGTTCGATATTAATTAAATATCGCGCTGGGAAGTCGTTGTCAGATAATGTAATGCAGAAATCTTCTAGGGGAATCCTAAATTCTTGCTGCAAGGCTTTCATCACTTGCGTGGCGTGAGCTTCTGTTGTTTTTTCGGTTGTGGAGGAAATTTGCCCTGCTCGTCGATAGCGAAAGACAATTAAGGGAGTCGTTTCATAAAATCCCACCACTTCGATGACGTCGCCAATATCGTATCGGTAGAAGCCGCCATAGTTCGTTGTGAGTATGCGATAGCGCTGGCCGGCTTTGACTTCTGTGGCAAGTAAAGTTTTTGGATGTTCTTCGTCCCACTGATCTTCGGGAATAAATTCAAAAAAGCCGCTTTCAAGCGCTAAAACGCTGCCATCTGTGTTGACATCTGGGTAGATGCTAAACATTCCTTCTGCTGATGAGAAAACAGCTCCAAAAATGGGAGTGTTTTCAAAATAAGTAGGGAACCTCTCAAAATAAAAATCTGAGGTTCCGCCTCGTGCGTTAGCAACAAAAGAAATATCTGGCCAAGCAAGTTTGGGAGTGAGCCGGCCTTCAGATTTTAAGATTTCTCGCAGCTGACGTGCCCGATTTGGATTGGCTGACCATTGCTGTTCTAATTGCACTCTAATTTCGGGTTCAAGTTCTAGCCGGCTGGATATCGTTCCTTTTTCAATATCTTGGATAAGTTCTTCTGCAAACTTCTCTAAATAATTGCAAGTTCGCAAGATTAGCATGGGAAAATTAGCAATCATTCCCCGCATTAAAGGATCGCGCAAGGCAAATAGCAAACAGATATAATGGCGTGCAGGACTGTCAGCAACTTGCAAGGCTTCGTAAGGGTGGGCAAAAAATTGTTTGTAAAGCCGGTTATCCATTCGCAGAACGCCGGCACTTGCAGGGCCAAAATCAATGCCGCCTTCGGTACGTCCCCAGCGTTGTACGGAGTTGGTGACTAATAGTTTACCAAAGCGAAGTTTTTGTGACTCTAGCGCCTCAATTAAAAACCCCATGCTGGTTAAAGTTGCCTGCCGGACAATGTTTTGTGATTGGCGGGTTGTTGGGATGAGTTTTTTCTTGCCGGTGGAACCGCTAGTCAGTGTTAAATAAACGACGGGTTCAACGGTCAAAATATTTTGCTCACCTTTAGCAATCCGCTCCATTAGTGGTTCATAGCTGCTATAAGGTAAAATTGGGATGCGCTCTCGAAATTGCTCGATAGTTTTGATCTCTCCCAATTGATATTTTCGACCCAGTTCTGTATCTCGATGCGCTAATAGCACAGATCGTAAGCATTTCTCCTGCACGGCATCCGTCTTGCCGGTTTTGCAAACAAAATTTGCTTTGGCACGTTTAGCCACAGCACTGAGAATGGGCAACATAAAGTTTGGCATTAGACTCTCACACCGCGATCAAATTTTGGATTTTAGAAACGATTTATCAAGCCGGATCTTCTCTCTGCCCTTGCTAGGATTTGAGGATGCACAGTTCTGCAATCATTGCTTGATAAACACTCTTTTATACCATGTTTTTAAAATTTTGCAAAATTAAGTTTTTCCGTAATAGTTGGGGAAAATATTTGCTGTTGTTAATACATTAATTTTGTTAAATTAAAAATTTATAAAGGGTGCATCCCAGCTTTGGAAAAATATTGTTTGGCGGATTAATATGCTTCCATAAATGACGGCAAGCGGACAAGATGCCGGCTCGAAAATTACAAGAATTAGAGGCTTCCGAACTGCTATATCTCTTTTACGATTAAATTAGTATTAAGCAGCTTCTAAAAAATGCACAACTCTTGTAAAGTGACTGTCCATTTCTCATTAAATTTTATCAGAAAAAATGAATGAGAACACTGGATAAACTCTACCAAATTCACTACGGGGATTAAATCATTCAGAACTGGCTTGAGCTGCTTTCTATACATCTTATCAATCCGTGCTGTGCCAGACGCTCATGCTTGCGCCGGCACCGGCACTTAGTTAAGGTTCTCAAAACTTAGCCCGTCCAGCTTAGCTTTCATCCCCAGCCACTATCAACGTTTTTGGGTACAGTACACCTGTTGTGATAAATCTCGGAATACCTCAAGGCTTACCAGTGATATCGCCTTAACACATCTTGAGGATTTGAATTGGCTTCTGGTACTTGTTGAGAGGCAATTCTAATCGCATCTTGCTCTGGGACGGCATGGATATCATGCAGCCGCACAGGAGTAGCTACAGACGCCTCGCCAGACTGCCTCTGAGACTGAATGCCGCCTGGTTGGGTTAACTCTTCTAACTGAACGCTCATCACCTCAAGAGATTGCTCTAGTGCAACGATCTGCTTTTGCAATTTCAGCATTGCCGCCCCCAAGTTTTCCACTTCTTGGCCGGCTTGAATCTTTTGCGCCTCCTGATTCAGCTGAGCGATGTCCATTTTTAAGTCGTCAACGCGCCGCTCAACTAAAGCTTTGATACTAAATAACTTTTGGTCTAGTTGAGTAATTGCAGTCGTTAGCCTCGCCCTCGTCAGTTCCTCCCAACGATGCCGGTTAAACAAGTTTAATAACAGCGATAAAGACACCGGCACAGCCGCATACAAAATTTGCTGTGAAGCCACAGCGACAATTGAACCAATCACAGCACCGGAAAGCGCTAAATATTCAGCAATCTCTGGCCAATCAAGGTTATTTACTTTCATGGGGCGATCTTTCATCCAAAGAATTATTTTTGAGCCTTCTGTCCAACTAATCTAGGATGAGGCTACTTGGTCTGTGAGATTGCACCCTGCCGGTGGACGCAGATAAGCGGCATTTTACAGCTTCGCACACGCCGGCGGTAGAGAACTCTAACTTAACTTTTAGGCGAATCCTACCCCCACCGGCAGCCAGAAAATGGCAAAATATCCCTGGTGGTTTCAGCACAGAAACATCCCGCGTGAGGAGGCAATATGATCGCAATCGCCTGTTTTATCATTGCCTTTATTTTGGCAAGTTTAGTTGAATACTGGATGCACCGCTTAATGCACGCCTCGCCCAAAATTGGCGAACGTCACCGAGATCACCACCGGCGCAACGAAGGCCAAGGGGTGTTCTGGGAATTTCGGGACTATGTTAAGGGTAGTGGCCTAGTGATGGCCCTGATGTTTTTTTACTCCATAGAAGCCGGTATTGGTTGGTGTCTGGGCGGATTGGCCTATGCAGCCTTTTCAGCTTATGCCCACCAACTACAGCACGAAAACCCAAAAGCGTGCTTTTGGATGAAGATGCCGGTTCACTATGTCCACCACAAATACAATATGTGGCACCACAACTTCGGTCTAGCAGTTGACTGGTGGGATCATGTCTTTGGCACCTACAAGCCGGTGGAATGGCTGACGGAAGAGGAACTCACCCAACCACCGCGAAATTACCTACAGATGCGCTGGTGGTAGCCAGAGAGGGGCTAGAGGAAGACGGGAGACTGGGAGAAATTTCCCTGCCCGTCCTGTTCTTGTTGGCGCAGCCATCCCTTATGCCCTACCTTTAGGTTGGTGGATTTAGCCCTAAATGCCGGCAAATCCTAGAAATTTTGTGATCGCTCTCGCCAGAATGAGAGCGTAAGTGATATTGTTCCCAAAAGCGTGACTCGACAGGAGAATCACCGTGAGTTACTTCCAAGAAGCCAAAGCCCACTTTGTGGCCAGCCATCAAAATCCCATTAACCAATTCCTGCATCATTTAACCAACATCCTGGCAATTGCAGCGGTGATTTTGCTGTTTTATGACTGGCGTCTCACCCTTCTTTGCTTGATTTTCACCCAAGTGTTTGCCTTGGGGGGTCATGCCTTTTTTGAAAAAAACGAACCTGCTTTTAGAAAATATCCCGGCATCACCATCCTCGCTTCGCTATCGTGGTCGTTTGAACACTGGTTTGGTTTACGCCAGTTGTGGACGTACTTTAACCGTAAGCCGGCTTCCCGCTAGGTTCACTTAAAATAACCTAAGCAATCGGCGCAAGACTGAGACGCGGAAAACGATTCTGCTCGTCCAGTTCCCTCAAACGTCTCTAGCCCCTAAAATCTGACAACTGACAAGTAACAAATAACAGAGGAAAGTTAATGTACGACGGCTTACTGGTAATTGATGCTGATGCTCATAAGATAGAAAATCCCCTAATTATGCGGGATTATTTAGAACCACAGTATCGTGACCGGCTCGGTTTAGTGGTGGATAGCCTCGGTGATCAACGGGCAAGAGTCGTAGACTTTAACCCAGCCACCGGCAAAAATGACTTCTTGCGGATGTTCCCCCAACCGCAGGGTTTAGGCAAAGGCGGCTTTCGCACCCTCCATCCAGAAACAACCCTAGGCGCTGTGTTCAATCAGCGCCGGATTGAACACATGGATCAAGAAGGTGTTGATGTCCAAGTAATCTACGGCACCCTGAATCTAATCTTCTCCAGCATTCTGGATAAAGATTTTGCAATTGCGCTGTGCAAAGCTTACAACAACTATATGGCCGATGATTGCCGCAAGTACGGCGACCGGCTCAAACCGATTGGTGTTTTACCGCTTCAAGATGTCAATGAAGCAGTCGCAGAAATGCACCGTTGTATCAATGAATTGGGCATGATTGGCGTTGCCGTTGCCCCCAATATGCCGATCCCCCATCCTAAAGCACCCGATGCTTTCCCAGATATCCGCTCTTGCAAAACCATTAGCCATCCTGACTTCCGCCCCATTTTACAAGCCGCAGTAGATTTGGATATTGCCCTTGGCATACACGGTGGACCCGGTTCCTATATGGTGGGCGGGATTTCTGACTACACTGAAACGTTCGTCCTCACGCACATTTTTGTACAGCGAAATCAGCAACAATTAGCCCTAGCGCGGATGGTGTTTGATGGGGCTTTTGAGCAATTCCCCACCCTGCGAGTTGGCTTCTTAGAAGGCGGTTGTGGTTGGCTGCCAGATTTAGCCCATGCTTTCCACGAACACTGGGAAAAACGCATTCGCGACTTTGATCCCAAGAATCCCTATCGCCCATCGTTGATGGAGTTTACCAAGCTGCTCATTCAGGAACGCGGCAGCAATAATGTCAACATTATTTCTCAGGCGAAAAACCTATTCGATTTAATGTGGAACGCTCAAAATGATCCCACAAAAATCGATGATGCCAGCTTGTACGAACACTACGATTTGCGTCACCGTGATCCCCTGGAATATTTTGAACGGGGTCAAATCTTTACCTCCTTTGAATCTGACGATCCAGGCCCAGCTTATTTGCCGGTGGCGATGGGTGAAATTGGCAAGCACTTGGCTTGTTTCTCAGGCGATTATGGTCACTGGGATGGTGTTCTGAAAAATTGCGTCAAAGATGCGGCTGAGGTGACAAATTACGACCGGCAGCATCTCGAATTGCTGTTAGGTGGCAATGCCTTAGCGCTGTATGGCGAACGTTTGCGTCAATCTCTGCCGGCAAACCAAATGGTTCACGCCTAAAAGTTAAGTTAGTAAGTCGCACTCAACACCCAGTAGAATAGTCAGCAATCACTGAAAAAACACTGGGTGTTGAGTGCTAACAATTTCTAACTGACCGCTTCCCTTTTTTATGAGGCTTGAGTTTCAATGCGAGTTTTACTCCTCTATCCCCTATTTCCAAAAAGTTTCTGGTCATTTGAAAAAACCTTAGAACTGGTGGGACGAAAGGCAATGCTGCCGCCATTGGGATTGGCGACAGTCGCGGCACTTTTGCCTCAAGAATGGGAGTTTAAGTTAGTTGATCGTAATGTTCGGGCAGTAACAGAGGCTGAATGGGAATGGACTGAAATTGTGATTATTTCAGCCATGATTGTTCAAAAGCCAGATTTTATTGCTCAAATTGAGGAAGCAAAACGACGGGGCAAATTAGTCGCAGTGGGTGGCCCTTATCCAACGGCATTGCCCAAAGAAGCGAATGCTGCCGGTGCAGATTTTCTGATTTTGGATGAAGGCGAACTCACCCTACCGATGTTTGTTGAGGCGATTCAAAAAGGTGAGGTTTCAGGAACTTTCCGCGCCACAGAAAAGCCTGATGTAACTTCAACGCCAATCCCGCGCTTTGAGTTGCTGGATTTTGAAGCCTACGACAATATGTCAATCCAGTTCTCTCGCGGCTGCCCGTTTCAGTGTGAATTTTGTGACATTATTGTTCTCTACGGTCGCAAACCTCGGACAAAATCTCCAGAACAACTTTTAGCTGAACTTGACCGGCTTTATGAATTAGGCTGGCGACGCAGCGTTTTCATGGTAGATGACAACTTTATTGGCAACAAACGCAATGTCAGATTGTTGCTAAATGAGTTGAAAACCTGGATGATAGAACGTAACTATCCATTCCACTTAAATACCGAAGCATCTATTGATTTAGCACAAGATCCAGAACTGATGCAATTGATGGTTGAGTGCAACTTCAATGCTGTCTTTTTAGGGATTGAAACGCCTGATGAAGAAAGTTTAGCGTTTACCAAAAAGTTTCAAAATACAAGAGATCCGCTTTCAGAATCTGTAGAGGCGATTACGAGAACCGGCTTGCGGGTAATGGCCGGCTTTATTATTGGTTTTGATGGCGAAAAACCGGGTGCCGGTGAACGAATTGTCCGGTTTGTTGAGCAAACAGCAATCCCCACCGCATTGTTCAGTATGTTACAGGCACTCCCTGATACCGGACTGTGGCACCGGCTAGAAAAAGAAGGCCGGTTGCATGGCAAAACCACGGCTATCAACCAAACCAACTTAATGAACTTTGTGCCGACGCGTCCCATAGAGACAATTGCCCGTGAATATGTCGATGCGTTTTGGCAACTATACGACCCTATGACATTTTTAAATCGCACCTACCGTCATTTTCTAATGTTGGGCGTTCCCAAGCATCACGCCCCTACAAGACCGCCGAGTTGGGTTAATGTTAAAGCACTGCTAACTGTCTGCTGGCGGCAGGGTTTTGTTCGCCATACTCGCTGGCAGTTTTGGCGTAATTTGTTTGGTATCATCCGGCACAATCCTCGTGTCTGGGATGGCTACTTAGCGATTTGCGCCCACAGCGAACACTTTATAGAATATCGCGAAATTGTGCGTGAACAAATTGAAGCTCAACTGGCTGAATATTTGGCTTCTGAAGCTGGTGCTAAAACGAAGATTCATCAAGAGGCGAGAGAATCAGCAGCAGCTTAATTGATGCAACGATTTTTTAACTCACATCCTGCAACCCGCCCCAAAATTAATTTCGGGGCGGGTTCTTTTAAGTCGAATAAATCTAAATCCAATATTTTTCCGGTCGGATTTATCCGGTTTTAGCTATTAGCCGGAGGTTTAAACCTCCGGCTAATTTTATCTATGAATTGGCTGTTTAAACCCAGACAGGCTATCAGGCAAGCGTGGCGATATCAAGAAATGTCAAAAATCAAAACGTAAGCAGGATAAATATAATCTACCCTTTACATTTCTCTAGGTTGAAAACACAATTTTTGATCAGAAATTAACGTGTTTTTATCCTATTGGAAATCAATCCGTTGTGCCTTACTTACAGGCGTAAAGCGCTGAACAAAGCTTTGAAATTTAGGAATTTTATCTCCATTTAGATTCAAAACCGGCAGATATCTTTCTTCCGTAGCTGAATCATCCCCATAACCGTAGCGAATCACAGTTCGTTCAGGACGTCCTGTTCCATAAGCAATGTGGATATCACGCACCAAGTTACAACTCATGACAAATCGCCCCATATTGATGTCACCATCACCGGCAAAGTAATGCCACTCAACACTGTTCCAATTTCCACTAGAACAATAGACATTTGCCACTTCAAGCATTTTAGAGATGTGGACATCATAACGACTCAGCTTGCCGCCATAAGCTGAGCGAGTTGTGTCTCCATCCGGTACAATAAAAACGCCTCTTGCTTGTCCGCCTTGCTGAGCACCCACGAAGCGAATGGAACTGATAGGAACTTCGGTGTTGGCAACTGCCGGTTGCGTGATTGCGCCGACACCTAATAAAGCACAAGCAGCGATGGATAAAAATTGTGTACGCATAAAAGTAGGCTGTCACGTGTAATGGTGATCTAGCCATCACTACACGCCGGCAGCCGGTGATTCCTAAAACTGCTTTTTTATATCTAAGCTCAACTGTTTAGGCACTTATGAGATCAAGCGATAAATAAATGGGTAGCGATAAGGCCGGTCGGGATTGCCCAGAACTTCGATAATAGCCATAATCGGGAGGACAAAACTGGCAATACCTAACAGAATTAACAGTGGAATCCCAATCAGGACAATACTCAGCAGCCCAAAGATAGCTGCATAAATATAAAGGTTAATGTGAAAATTTAAGGATTCCTTAGCATTATCTTTTACTACCGGATCGTCCGATACAAACAAAATCGCAATCGGTACGCCAATAGAGACTAGTGCAGCGCTAAAAAAGATCGCTCCATGACATAGCGCAGAGAAGAGCTTCCGCTTGTCTAAGTCATTCATACCAGCACGCTCCCATTGATTGCACGATATGTTTAATCATACCGACCTAAAACCGGCATCACTTTAATTACTCGCTTTTATTTAAGATTAGAGCGTTCGTCTATCCTTTAAAAGCGGATGGATAATTGGCAATGCTCTGCCCTTTCTAATTACCAATTATCCATGACCCGAAATATTCCGCAAGCGCAATCACGAGCATTTGCTACACCGGCAGCCTTAGAGAATGCGGAAAATAAACGGGTAGCGATAAGGCTGGTCAGAATTTCCAAATACTTGTAAGAGTGCTAGAACCGTTAGCCCCCAGTGAATAAGGTATCCGATAGGCGCTAAAATCAAGCCCAGTAACCCAAAAGTCAGGAAAGTCAACGCTGCAATAATGGCTCCATAGAACCAGACGTTAATATGGAAGTTGATCGATTCTTTGGCATTTTCTCGCACAACCGAGTCATCCGATACAAACCAAACTGCAATGGGTATCCCAACAGACACAATCGTAGTGCTGAAAAATATCGCCCCATGAGACAGTGCTGATAAAAGCTTTCGTTTGTCCATTTAACCGACCCTCTCACCCATTTCGGGCTTTGCTATTGTTGCCAGCGGCTGATCCGCTTCATCTGTAATGTATTGTAACTTTGACAGCCAACATTTATGCTGGGTGGGATCTGGGGGGAGTTTCCGCACACGACGGCCAAGCAGTTCGTGCTAAGGGTAAAACTTGAATCCTTAGCTAGCTTTGCTACACTCAAACTTAAAGCTCCGTAACCTCGTCCCGCCAAATTTCAGCATGACCACAGAACTGCAAACCGAACTTCTAGCAGCGGTTGATCAGCGCCGCAACTTTGCCATTATTTCCCACCCCGATGCCGGTAAAACCACGCTTACAGAAAAGCTGCTGCTGTACGGGGGTGCAATTCACGAAGCCGGTGCTGTAAAGGCACGCAGAGCGCAGCGTCATGCGACTTCAGACTGGATGGCAATGGAGCAACAGCGGGGCATTTCCATCACTTCCACAGTATTGCAGTTTGAATATCGAGGCCGGCAGATTAACCTGCTAGACACCCCCGGACACCAAGACTTCAGCGAAGACACCTATCGCACCCTCGCCGCCGCAGACAACGCCGTGATGTTGGAAGACGCCGCCAAAGGGCTAGAACCACAAACACGCAAACTGTTTGAAGTGTGCCGGATGCGTTCCATTCCCATCTTCACCTTTTTTAACAAACTTGACCGGCCCGGACGTGAACCGTTAGAACTGCTAGACGAAATTGAGAAAGAACTGGGTCTAGCAACCTATGCAGTAAACTGGCCGATTGGGATGGGCGACCGCTTCAAAGGCGTCTACGACCGGCGCACCCAGCAAATTCACCTGTTTGAGCGCAGCGCCCACGGCAGCCGTGAAGCGCTCGATACAGCCATCGCTCTAGGCGATCCTCGCCTCGAAGAATTGTTAGAAAAAGACCTTTATTATCAATTCAAAGATGAGTTAGAGCTGCTGGATGGAGTGGGTTCAGAATTAGATTTAGAACAGGTTCATGCCGGCAAAATGACCCCAGTTTTCTTCGGCAGCGCCATGACCAATTTTGGCGTGCAGTTATTCCTCGACTCGTTCTTAGACTACGCTCTCAAACCCGGTTCACACAAAACTTCTGTCGGTGACCTTCCCCCGACTCATCCAGAATTTTCTGGCTTTGTGTTTAAATTGCAAGCGAATATGGACCCGAAACACCGAGATCGGGTCGCATTTGTGCGCGTCTGCACCGGCAAGTTTGAAAAAGACATGACGGTGAATCATGCCAGAACCGGCAAAAACGTGCGCCTCTCCCGCCCGCAAAAACTTTTCGCCCAAGATCGCGAATCCATTGAAGAAGCCTATCCGGGAGATGTGATCGGGTTAAATAATCCAGGCGTTTTTGCAATTGGCGACACAATTTATACCGGCCAAAAACTTGAATATGAAGGCATTCCCTGCTTTTCTCCGGAACTCTTTGCTTACCTGAAAAATCCCAACCCTTCTAAATTCAAGCAATTCCGCAAAGGCGTTGCCGAGTTGCGCGAAGAAGGTGCGGTGCAAATTATGTATTCCGCAGATGAAGCAAAGCGCGATCCAATTCTCGCCGCCGTAGGCCAGTTGCAATTTGAAGTCGTGCAGTTTCGGATGCAAAACGAATACGGGGTAGAAACCTTGCTGGAAATGCTGCCCTTCTCCGTGGCCCGTTGGGCGACCGGCGGCTGGGAAGCATTACAAAAAGTCGGGCGGCTGTTTAACACAGTCACCGTCAAAGATAGCTGGGGAAGGCCGGTTTTACTGTTTAAAAATGAGTGGAATTTGCATCAAGTAGAAGCAGATCACCCAGGGTTAAAACTGAAAGCCACAGCGCCGGTGGTTGCCGGCCAGGAACCGGAATCTTTGTAACAACAAAGCCAGTAGAAGCGTGAATTAGGGGCGGCTTTTCTTCAAAGATGTTCTCAACCCGCCCCTAATCTAAAGTGTGAAATAGAAGGTGGCACCTTTCTCCACCTCAGCTTCCGCCCAAATTCGGCCCCCGTGCCGGTGAATGATGCGCTGCACCGTTGCCAACCCAACGCCGGTGCCTTCAAACTCACTGGCGCGGTGGAGACGCTGGAAGGTTCCAAAAAGCTTATCCGCATAACTCATATCAAAACCGGCCCCATCATCACGCACAAAGTAAATCGAACCGGAAGATGGAATGCCGGTTTGACCAGCCGGTTGCGGCAATACTCCAAATTCAATTCGAGCGTTCTGGTGTTTAGAGGTATATTTCCAAGCATTACCTAGCAGATTTTCTAACACAATCTGCAGCAGCCGGCCATCAACCTTAGCCACCACACCAGCCGTGATCACCCATTCTACCTGACGTGCCGGTTGTGTCTTCTTCAAATTATTAGCGACTGCCTGGGCTAAGCCACTGACATCAATCATTTCACGCCTCATTTCCGTACGTGCCACCCGCGCCAACTGTAGCAAATCATCAATAAGTTGCCGCATTCGCGCCGTTGCAATCCGAATACTCTGAAGATCGTCCACACCCTCCTCATCAAGCTTTTGAGCATAGTCTCTCAGCAAAAGCAGGCTAAAGGCGTCAATCGAAGCCAACGGTGCTCGCAAGTCGTGAGCGACTGAGTGAGAAAATGCTTCTAGCTCTTGGTTAACAATTTCTAGTTGCTGGGTGCGCTCCACCAGCGCTAAGCGGCTGAAATAACGATCAGTCACATTATCCAGCAACCAGAGGCGACCAGGCACATCGCGCACGCGAGTCGGAGTGCTGGAAAGACTCAACACCGTTCGCCCTTCAGGGACAGGTGCAGCGTTGGCGTCATTATTTTCTGCCGGCCAAGTAGAATCTTGGGGCGGGCTTTCATTTGCACAAACCCATAACCAATCCCGAATCTCCGCCTGAGGTTGGGAGAAAAACTTAACTGCCTGCTGCGCGATCGCCTCGTGATTTTCAGCAGTGGTGCGTAATTTTGCCATCGCCTGAGAGATTACCACCGGCTCTACAGATCCCGGCATCAAATTCAGTTGCTTAGCCGCAGCCTGATTCAGCCAACTTTGCTCCCCACTTTCATCCACAAACACCACACCTTGAGGAATCGTCTCTAGAATCGCACTGTAGCGTGCCTGTAGCTTTTCAAAGTGAAACGTTGTGTCTTGGAAGCGCAGGAGGGTACGCACACCCGCTAATAGCGACTCCATCAGTTTTCTTAAGCGCCAAGAAATCTCAGTGCGGCGATACCACAGCAACAATATTGCCCCGCGCCGGTTGCCGGCATCTTGCAACGGCAGCACAGCCAGAGACTGAGTGCCTTGGCCAACCAAAACAGGCGCAGCGCCGGCACTACTGGGATAATCAGAATAGTAAAGGCAGCGATTCTGAGCGAGCGCCTCAGCAAAAAGTTTAGGGGTCGTGAGTTTATCCGGCAATGCTGTCAGGGGAAGACATACGAGCGCCTCCGCTGTGACTTCGTCGAGTTGATGCAGGGCAATTGCCGCATCGGCACGGGCTAATTCGCGCAGGGAAGAAAGTGCTTGAGTCAGGAGAACTTCGGGAGTTGCAGTCGCGTCTGCCTCCAGTAGGGATGCGAGCAGGTTGCGGGAAGCAAACTGCCACTCAATACCGAGTAAAAATCTGCGTGTCAAGACACCCAGAACGGTCGCACTCCCCACTGCTATGCTGTAACGTGTCAGCAATACGTTGTCATCGCCTAGCAGGGCGCTACTGTGGCTATACAGTGTCAGCAACCCACTCTGCCCCAGCATCAGCGCCACCAGCATTGGTGACAGTGGCAGCATCAAGGCAGCCGCAAACAGGATCGGTGCGACGATCAACACCGGCATCACTCCAGCTAGGACGCTAAAACCCACCAGAGCCAGGATTAGCCCCACGATAGCGCCCCTAAAAGTCGGTAGCCGGTCAGGATGATTATGCGGCAAATTTAACCACCGATAATTTTGCATTACTCAACATAATATTTTCTAAAAATAAAGACCGCTATCCTTCTGTTCTATCAAATCTTTTCCTAATTTCCTGAGACCCTTTTATTTGTTTTTTTATTTTTGGGAGCCACGATCCTTTCTTTATCAAAAATTTTTATCGTTCAAAAGCAAAGATCGTTTATCCTAATAAAATTAACAAAGCTCTTTGTGTCTCTTTCTCAAAAATTAAAACTTTTATTGAAATTTTAGATTTTATAAAGTTTTATTGATTTTTGTATGCAGACGGCCGCTACTAATCCTGATTTCCTCAATCAAAAACAGTTTTCAGAGCAGCTAAACAAATGCGTTTCAGCTTGAAGCAGCTTTCGTCCCATTTGTTTAGAATGCCCAATTCCTTATAATTTGACACATCTATCAAGATGCACTTTGATCGCATTAATCACCATGTCGGGCGCACTTAGGTGAGGTAGGTGTCCACGGGCAGCGATCTGCAGTAGCTTACTGTTAGGGATATGCGCTGCCATATAGGAGCCAACCTCAGACGGCACAGCAATATCTCCGCTTGATTGCAGGATCAGTGTCGGCACTTTCAAGCGCGGTAACTCAATCCGGTGATCTGACTGGAAAATCACCCGTGCTACAGCTTGAGCGATATCCGGGCGGATGCCACTGAGGGTATTGGCAAACTCTAGGGCAAGTTCAGGTTTTTCAGGATTCCCCATTGCCAGAGGTGCAAAACCACTGGCCCAAGCGTAGTAATTGGACGACATGGCTGCATAAAGGGTGTCAAGATCGGACTGCTCAAACCCCCCGATGTAGTTAACATCGTTGAGATAACGTGGCGACGCACTGATAAATATTAGTTGACGAAATACCTCTGGCTGGACTAATGCGGCTAGTAAACTGACCATACCACTAGCCGAGTGACCCACTAGGATGCAGTCTTTAATTTTTAATTCGGAACACAGTTCCAGCAAGTCTTCGGCATAACTGTAAAGACTGCTATAGCGGCGGGGACTGTAGGCAGAAAAATCTGACTTGCCGGCTCCGACATGATCGAAAAGGACAAGGCGATAGTCGGAAGCAAATGCTGCTACCTGATGCCGCCAAGCCGTTTGGTCGGAGCCGAACCCGTGAGCAAAGATAATCGTTTGAGAACCATTGCCCAGTATTTGTACATGATTACGCTTAAGAAGGCTTGTCGTTCCAACCATAAAAGTTTTCAGCTTAGGTGTATTTTTCTATTTCTATGCTAGTGTTTGTCGTTAAAAATTTTGGACGGCCAGTTGAGCTTTGCTAATCTCACCCTGTTTGTTTACATCATAAAAATCCACCTTTTTTTATAAGGAGATATTCTTGACGATTCCCTGAGTTTTGATTAACAGCATTTGCTCTAACTATTAGAACAAATCGGGCATAACTTTGTTGAGAGTGATAGCACGATGAATGATTCGATAATTTAATTTTTCCTCTCTCTTATCGGTAGCCCCTCTCCCCCTCATGTGTTCGTTCGGTGCGAAGGCAGTAAGTACCGGCCTGCTTATCCATATCGACTACTCATTACTATTTTCGCGGGAATTGGGTTCGCTTTCACGCCCAGTTTCGCAAAGATTCTATGAAGCTATCAGGTTGGGTGAAACGCTTGTGGGTTATGGTTGGGAAGTAAGCCAAAGGAGGAGTTATGACCTCGATTCCCGAACCCCCTCCCTCTAGTGCCGGCGCTTCTGGGGTAACTCCTTCCCTAGAGACTGGTTTAGCCGCACTAAAGCAGGGAGATTATTCAGCGGCGATTGCTCACCTAGAAGGCATCTGTGAGATTGAACTCCATGAACCTTCACTCTTGCGTGCTCAGATGGGGTTAGTTGTCGCCTACGAGCGCATCGGCAAAGCCGAAAAGGCCATTGCCCTCTGTCAAACCCTCAGCAAAAGCGAGAAAAGCCAGGTTAAGCAATGGGCGACTCGCACACTCACCGATTTGCAAGCGCGTTTCTCCCAAAAAAAATCCGTTCCCACTCAACTGCTACAGCCGTCTAACCCGACTGTTTTTCAAAGTTCACCGGCACCAAACTCCTCAGAAGCCGCCGTCAATCCCACCGGCTTTGTCCCCCTCGATAATCTGCCGCCAGCCTCAGAAGCAGCTGCCAGTCCCACCGGCTTTGTCCCCATCGATAACCTGCCGGTAAAACCTAGGCAGAGTGTACCTAAAGCGGTTCCGCCCCCACCACCGCCCCCGTCTCGGCGTTCTACCAAACCGCCGGCTCTCCCAAATCAGGAGGCTCAGCCATCTGTCGGTGAGGGGAGCAAGGGAGAGAAGGAGCAAGGGGGAGTGGGGGAAAGTGAACCTTTGTCAACCCCTCAGCCCCAAATTCAGAACTATCAACCGAGTTGGCGTAATGCCGGTCGCGCCCAAAATTGGAAGCCCCTGCGAGCTCCCAAGCAATGGCGTTTGTGGTTACTTCAGGGGGCAACTGTCTTCCTGATGCTGGTGGTTATTCGCGCTGTTGTTCACTTCGCGATGTCTAGCATCAACGACATCTTAGTGAAACTGCCCTTTATGTCACCTGTTCAAGCTTTTTACTATGACCAAACTCAGTCTATTTTGATGATTTTGCTGGCGCTGCTAATATTGTCGCCCTGGTTACTCGATGGACTGCTAGAGCTGTTTTATGGTCAAAAGCCGTTGTCGGTGAAGACGCTAGAAAGCCACAGTCCAGAAGCGGCGAAGATGCTGAAACGCGTTTGCTGGAAGAAAAAATGGCCTTTGCCTACTTTGAAAGTGTTGCCGATTAATGCGCCGGTGGCGCTTAGTTATGGCAACCTGCCCCGTACTGCCCGGATTGTGGTGAGTCAGGGTTTGCTAGATCAATTGGCAGATGACGAAATTGCCGCAATTTATGCCGGCGAACTGGGGCACATTGCCAACTGGGATTTGGCTTTGATGTCTGTGGCGGTTCTAGTTGTCCAGATTCCTTATCTGATCTACTGGCAAGCTGCTGACTGGGAAGAACGCGGGCAACGTCTAATCCAATCCCCCTTTCTCTCGTCAGTTTTCGGCGGGACAATGGCGGTGATTTCTTCCCTCGCTTATGGGATTTTCTGGGTATTCCGCTGGCCGGCTTTTTGGCTGTCGCGGCAGCGGCTTTACTATAGTGATCGGGTGGCGACACAAACAACCGGCAATCCCAATGGCTTGACTCGCGCTTTACTAAAAATAGCGATTGGGATTGCCAATGATGTCGGGAAACAGCGCTCAACCAGCTATTTCCTCGAAGGCTTTGATCTACTGATTCCGGTGGGATGCCGGCAGGCGATCACGCTGGGCAGTTGTTATCCGTTAACACCCATTGAACCCTTGCTGGAATGGGATCGCAGTAACCCTTACCGGCAGTGGCTGACCATTAACAATGCCCATCCTCCTCTGGGTGATCGGTTGAATATTTTGGCTCTGTGTGCCCGCTTTTGGAAGTTAGAAACCGAGTTGGATTTGCTGCTGCCTGAGCCGGCAGCGAAGAAAAGCAAGAAAAAGCCGGTTTCTCCTGCGATTCAAAACTCACCACTAAAAACTCAGGACTTGTTGCGACAAGGTGCCCCCTATTTTGGGGTGCTGATAGGTTTAATCTTTGGCGCTGTGTTCTGGCTGATCGGGTGGGTAGGTGTCCAGATGCGTATTCCAGAAATCAGTTGGGTGTTGCGTGATCATCAATGGCTGCTTACCGGCTTTGTGCTGACTGGATTTTGCTTGGGGACGGTTATGCGGATCAATTCCTTTTTCCCAGATATCAAACCGGCTAATTTGTCAAATGAATCAAGCTTGCCGGCTTTGCTGGCAAATCCTGCTGCCTTGCCGGTGGATAGCCAGCCGATTCGTTTAGAAGGTAAGCTTTTGGGACGTAAAGGAATTGGCAACTGGCTGGGACAGGATTTAATTTTGCAAACGTCAGCCGGCTTCGTGAAATTGCACTACCTTTCAAAATTTGGCCCAATCGGCAATCTTTGGCCTCATTCCCCTCGTCCTAGCGATTTTGTTAATAAGCAGGTGATTGCAACCGGGTGGTTTCGCCGGGGTGCGACTCCGTGGCTCGATCTTGAAACGCTTTCGACGACTGCCGGTCAAACCAGCCACAGTGGCCACCCCATTTGGTCTACGATTCTAGCCGGTGTGGCAGCCCTCTGGGGAGCCTATCTGATTTCTCGCGGTGGACTTTAAAAGGTTAGGTAGCAGACAACAATGAAGTAGAACTTCCCAATTCCCAATTCCCAATTCCCCATGCCCCATTCCCAATTCCCTGATATGTAAAGAAATGTTGCAAACTTTTTTCCATTAATGTTACAGTTATTTACAGAAAGCACATGGTTCCAGACGTGTCCAAGCCTTCAATCTCTGTTATTGCAGTCGCTCAGCCGTCTTGGTATCAGGTTTTCCTTCTCCCAACACAGCAATTTCAGCCAGCCGCAGCCATCGGCTGGTTTTTTGCGTAAGCTGTCAGGCATTTAACTTTTACTGCTTGCCAGCATGGGAAATGTAGGTAACGATATCTGTGGAAATTCGTTTTTCTTTCTCTGCTTCTAGCCATTTATTGCTGCTATCGGGCAACTTGAAAAATGCAAGTTAGATGCACACCTAACTGAGTGCCTTTTAAGTAATGGCATTGTTATAGATAAAAAAGACGGATTTCCGCCCTTGTAGCTAGCTCCATACCCAAGGCTGTGATACCTTTATTAAGGGTTTAAAATCTTATATCCTCAAAGCAAGGGGATTTGTGGGTCGCTCACTGAATTGCGAGTTACCAAGACAGCATTTTGGGCAAAGCGTGTCTAGGCTATGCTATCGGCTCCTAAGCGCGTCAGTTCCTGCATACCCGACGGGACAAATCGGGACGTTAGCATCCCTATTGCTTGAAATCCCAGGCTACCACCAGTGGTATTTACGGCGGTTTTTCTCAAGATTGTGTAACAACAGTATTCTTAAAACACCATTGAGCCTCCATTCCCTAGTGATGACCAAAAGCTTACGCAGCGACCGTATAGCTAAATTTCAAGCGCGTCGGGTGCAATGTAGTGGCAGAAGCCTATTGAATAATTTTGCAATTAGAGGTGAACTGCCTTGTTGAGGTTTGCCAGAGAGGCACACAGCTTGGCTAGTTTTGCTGCTTGGTGTCAACCCTTGTCTCTTGATGACCGTTATCAAGTTAAGATTTGTAAATTTGTTGGAACCCAACTTTGGAGGACTTGTCCATGTCAATTCGTCTTTATGTAGGGAATCTGCCCAAAGAAATAGATCGTAAAGAGCTGCAAGATATTTTTGCGGAAGCCGGCGATTCTGTTTCTACGAAAGTGATCACTGATCGCAAAACCGGCAAATGTCGGGGATTTGGTTTTGTCACCGTCAAAACTGATGAAGAAGCTGATCAAATCATCGAGAAGTACAACGGTTTTGTGTTTAAAGAAAACCCAATCAAAATAGAGAAGGCATTGCCTCGCTCTAAGGGTAAAGGAGATGAGGAATCAGCCCCACAGCCGGCTGCTCCTGTTACCAAAGCCGCTGGCGCTCCTAGTGTCGGTGGTGGTGGTGGCGGCGGCGGCGGTGGCGAACGCCGTGGTGGCGAGCGTCGTGGCGGCGGGAATAAGTCTCGTCGCGGTTCTACCAGTACTGGCGGCGGTGGCACCTCGACTTCTACACAGCAAGAAGCCTCCCAGCCAGATCCACGCTGGGCACAAGAGTTGGAAAAGCTCAAGCAAATGCTAGCGGCTCAAGCAAGCAACCCGTAAATGTAGCTTTTGCGCTTAAGACAGTTAAAAACGGGCGACTTGAACACTTGTGCCGGTGAATTAGCCGGAGGAATTTTTAAAATCCACGTGTAGCAAGCGCCCGCTGATTGTCTTTGAAATTGTTAAGTTTGAGTGGGGAATCGTCAAAAAGGTTGAAGGTTAAAAAAAAGCTTTAACCTTTTATCGGTCTATCTTTTAGTGTTAGTTAAATAACAGAACAAATTCAGGCAACCCAATTAGAAGTTTCTTCTAATAATGGCACTTGCAGCCAATCTTGGAGGTGGGTACGCAGATGTTGAGAAAATTCTTGTCGGCGGTTAAATAATTCAGTCCGCACTGCTTTACGAGATTCGTCAAGTGTCCAGCCATAATCACTGCTCAGGCGCAGTTTTCCTTGCCAGTCAGCGACAGAAACCATGACCTGGGGGGAAGGGCTGTTATCGTAGTCTTGGACGCGAAACACATAGTTAAAAGTATTCTGGCTAGCAGCGGCTACGGTGGAGGGTTGTCCGCATTCGAGTTCCAAGCGCGATCGCACCTGCTCGGCTAAACCGGGTTTTGTTAAATCTTCTAGTGTGCGAACTGCCAAGGTGAGGGCAAAATAAAACTCTTCTACTGGAACAAATTCTAGCTGCATGGATAGTAGTTATGGAATTGCCGGTGTGAGATGCGAAATTAAAGCAAGCTGAGGTTTGCTTTCGCCAAAACATAACCCATCATACAGATTTTTTCCCACTTGCCACACCGCTCGCGAAAATACGTTAATTCCCAAATTAGTCAAATCAGCCGGCATCCGCACTAAGAAGCTTTAGACATCGAAAAATCTCTAAAGGTTGAAGATTGCTGTTGCAACGTCAATTCGGGACGCCCCAATCCAAATCCCTGTCCGTAGTCCATCCCTAAATCGCGGCAGCACTCGATATCCTTACGGTGTTCCAGTCCCTCCGCGACAACCAGAATTCCCTCTTCGTGGGCAGAATGCAATAGACTTTTGATTAAAGTTTGCTTCAGAGGATGTTTGCTGCAACCATCTATCAAGCGCCGGTCGAGTTTAACAAAATCCGGGCGAACCTCCATCACATAATGATCGATGGAAACACAACCACATAAATCATCAACCGCAATTCCAAAACCCCATTTTCTCAGCCGGTTGATCAGCTGGGGCAAATTTGGGCAGTGGGAGAGGATTTCAACTTCAGTTAATTCAAACACAATTTGGTGCGGTTGTAATCCCAGCGCCAAGACTTTTTCTAGATTCTGTTCTAGAGACTTAAAATTATCGATAATCGCATTCGGTAAAACATTAATGAAAAAAGTTTGATTCGTGTTTAATGCGGCAATTGAATCCAAACAAATTTCTCTGGCTAATTCATCAAACTCGCGCGTTAGTTTTGTTGAAAGGGCGGCATCAATTAATTGTTGCCCGCTCAGATACTGACCCTGTTCGCTGAGGGCGCGAGCCAGACATTCATGAGCGATGATCTGACCCGAAGCTAAATCAAAAATAGGTTGATACTTGAATAATAAACACTGCTTTAAGAGTAAATGGAAAAACCAGGCATTTCTCACACAGTTCGTAATTACGCTCAGGGGCTGAGCCTGAAGAAATTCTAACAGTAGACTGTTATCCTCCAGGGGTAAGCGTGTCAACAAAAAACGCGATGCGGCTTGACTGGCGTCTGTTAGGGTTCGGGTGAGCTGCCTAAAAACGGCAGCTAGCTGAGGTTCTGTGACTTCTTGATAAACGAGTTGAGGAATGGCCGGAATTTGCTGAAATCCCAGTTCGCCAAGCTCGTTAATTGTATCTAAATCTAAGGGTTGTATTATGAATTTCAGTTGGTTCGTTAATGAATCGATAGGAGGCATTAGGGATAGATTGCTCATTGTTACGACATATTAAGCTCATTTACCTAATAATATACGACAGGATGGACGCTTAATACTGTGCTAAAAATCACACCGCTTAATTTCCCTGGCATCCCCTTTAAGAAATATATATAAATTATCTAAAGATAGATAAAAAACGCTTGTCTTGAAGCTTTAGTTAAATTTTTGCTTGCTGGATATGTAAATAAGTTATCAGGAGATTAAAAAACTCTTCTCAGCCATTCTCTGGTGAAACCGTCTTTAGGCAGAGATGGAAATAAGCGAGCGGGACATTAAAAAAGATTTCACAATTGAGGTTTTTTGTAAATCCACCCCAAGAAAGACATGAAAAATACCTCTAGGCAGATATTTAAAAAGATTCCATGAGTAAGCTTTTGGCGCATCTACCCAAAGGAATATATTTAGAAATCTGATTATGAAATTTCTAACCGGCTCCCATTAGTGTAGCTGGGTTGACTTGGATGCGGCCTTCATCTTGCTGGATTGGCACAAGTAAACAGCGGCGCTCACACAAGCCAGCGCCACCCATCATACCTTAGCCGGTTGCCAGTAACTTTTAGAGCACTTGCGCCCTCAGCCAAGCCACAGGTAAATACAACAGCTTGCGAGAGCGACCAACATAAGCTCGCTGCCGAAACACATCGTAGTGGTTGCTCTCAATCACATCCAGAATTTGCCGGTAGAGCATCAGCGCCGACCAAACCGGCCAGCGTGCATCTAAACTCAACTGGCTAACGCCTTTTTCAGCCATCGTAAAAAACTTGCGCGCTCGCCCGATTTGGAAGCGCATCAACTCGCGCCATCGTTCATCCACTACACCATTAAATAAATCCTCTTCGGTGTAGTTAAACAGCGCCAACTCTTGCAAAGGCAGGTAAATGCGACCTCGGTTCGCATCTTCCCCAACATCTCGGAGGATGTTTGTGAGCTGGTTAGCAATTCCCAGTGCCACCGCCTGTTCAATCGGAAGTTCCGCTGGTACATTTCGATTCCAAGGAGCCTTGCGGGGCGATGGTTCCACCCCCATGATCGGCATCGACATCAAACCAACTGTACCGGCGACTCGGTAACAGTAGAGGTAAAGCTCCTCAAACGTCTCGTACCGGCTACAGCACAAATCCATCCGCTGGCCGGCAATCATATCCCGAAATGGCTGAATGCTTAGGGAGAAGCGTTGCAGCGTATCCGCTAGCGCCACATCGGGATCTTCTTGAGGATGACCCCCAAAGATGGATTCCAGTTGGTGTTCCCACTGGTCGAGGGTTTCAGGCGTAGTTAATCGAGCGCGAGGCCCATCAACCAATTCATCTGTGCGACGGCACCAAGCGTAGATAGCCCAGATTGCCCGCCGTTTCTCCTCTGACATCAACAGCGTGCCCAAATAAAAAGTTTTGGCATAAGTGGCTGTGATCTGACGACAGAGTTCGTAAGCGGCCTCTGGGGAAGCCAGCGTGTTCATGCAGGAGTAATGAGGCAGTTGCAGCATTCGTTGCAAGCTTAGAAATGGTCAGTGGTTAGTGGTCAGTTGTTGGCTGTCAGGGATCAGCTGTCAGCGGCTAGTGATCAGCGCTCAGTTGTTTTTGCGACTGACAGCTGACCGCTGACAATTCCATTAACAACCGATGGCTGCTGGCTAACGGCTACCTGCTGAGTGCTATTGATCGCCTGCGCTGTCAGCTTACCAGAAAGCACAGCCCCTTCCATACTCGCTAAGTAACGTTGCATGGTGTAATCGCCGGTTAAAAAGAAATTGGCAATGGGGGTAGTCTGGGAAGGCCGGCACTCTTGGCGTCCGGGGGTCGCTTTGTAAACCGAGCGAGGCGTCTTGACAATGTGATATTTAAGCAGATTTGCGGGCTGCTCACCACAGAAATGATCAGGAAACAGCTTCTCGAGTTCTGTCATGGTTGCCGCAACAATTTCCTCGTCGGATTTGGAAATCCAATCTTTAGCCGGCGCTAAAACAAGTTCCAGCATCGAGCGATTGGGATTTGCATATTCCCGGCAAGTATTGCTCATGTCGGCATAGACACTAAGCAGGGGCGAGCGCGAAAACAGTAGGTGATCGATGTCCGTCAGCTTGCGGTCAAACCATAAATGTACATTGATCACCGGCACTCCTTCCAATCCATCCAGCTTTTTAAAGTAATCTAGCTGACGCCAAGGTGCCGGCAGCATCACTTTCAACGGGTCAACCGGCATCGCCGACACATAAGCGTCCGCTACAATTTCCTCATCCGCCGCCCCGTCTGAGCCTCGTAGCAGAAACCCGCGAACCGTCCCATCCTCATTAAGCAAAAACTCCTTAATTGAGGCATTCAGCCGCACTTCGCCACCGCGTTCGGTAATGTAATCTACCATTGGCTGACAAAGCCGCTCCGTAGGCGCACCATCAAGGAAGGCCATTTTAGAGCCGGTTTTCTCTTGCAGAAAGCGATTTAACGCTGTCAGCACCACCGTCGCAGAAATTTCATCTGGATCGATGAAGTTCAGCGCCTTCGACATGGCAATGAAAACTTCCTTTTCCACACGTGGGGGGACGTTTTGTTGCTTCAGCCACTCAGAGAAAGACAGTTTATCCATCTCTTCGACATACTTCTGGCCTTGAATCATCGCCGGAATTAGGCCCAGGCCAAAGCGAATTTTCTCTGGCCAAGTGAGCATATCGTTGTTACGCAGAATCGCGATAACTCCGTTAATCGGTGCCGGCAGATCCGGAAAATCGAAGCGCGAGTAAGTCCCCGGACTGTTCGGCTGATTGAAAATCATCGTGTGTTCTTTCCACTGCAGCCGATCTTCGATTCCCAACTCTTTAAAGAGCTGCAACATATTGGGATATGCACCGAAAAAGATGTGCAACCCCGTTTCGTACCAGTCCCCGTCTTCGTCCTTCCAAGCCGCTACTTTGCCGCCCAATACGTCTCGCCGTTCCAAGACGATCGGTGTGTGACCGGCATCCGTCAGATATTTGGCGCAAGAAAGTCCTGCTAAGCCTGCTCCCGCGATCGCAACTCGCATTTGATGCTTCTGCCTTTCGAGATTCTAAAGATTTTCTTAAGGGTGTGATTACCCGCCTCTCATTATACCGTTGCAATCCGTTACATTTTGCAAGCTTTGTCCAACCTGATCAATTTATATTGACGATTTTTAGCTGGAGTGCCGGCCCTCTGCCTGTTGGAGTATCCAGAAAAGTTTATTTTCCCATCCATAAACGCGTTGAGAGCAAGCCGGCTACTCTGGGGTAAAACAATTGTGGCTTATAGCTTGCACTCTCTCGTTATTCAGCTAGGATGGAGTCTCCCAAGTTTCCCGGCGATTCTACCGGATCTCAAAAATTCTCAGACGTCCCTAGAAAATTGCCGATGGCTGGAGGCTGAGAATTTGGATCAGTCGCTGTTTGGAAAAATTTATAGCCTAAAATCGTTGGCCCTGTAAATTTTTACGTGATCAATGGGCACGATATCCAATAGAGGGTCGCTCGGCACTGTAGGAAATCTACACTTTCTTATTAACGTTTTAAACTAGCAGGCAGGGATCTATGAATACGGTTCTGATCGTGGATGACAGTTTAACCTTACGTCAAATTGTTTCAGATATTTTAAGAAAGAGCGGACTCAATGTTGTTGAAGCATCTGATGGCATTGAAGCAAAAGAACAAATTCAAGCCAGCTATCCAGATTTAGTGATTACGGACGTTGTCATGCCTCGAATGAATGGCTACGAGCTGTGCCGATGGCTCAAAAATGACCCAAAAGCCCACAATATCCCTGTTGTTATGTGTACGAGCAAGAGTGAGGAATTTGATCGCTACTGGGGAATGAAACAAGGGGCTGATGCTTATATTGCCAAACCTTTTCGCCCAACCGAACTGATTGCAACGGTTAAACAACTGCTGAAAGGACTGTAACTGCCGGCATTCGCAAGCTATAAAAAATTAAAAAAGGAGAGTCTTCTCTGTTTTATTTTTAATTTTGCTTTTTTACTTTTAACCTTTAATCTCCCACATTCGGCTGGCCCCCTAGGTATCTTTTAGAATTCTCTAATTTTATTGGGCCGGTCTTAGTTTCTACTTGGCTGAAATGCCCCTCTACGCTGCCTGTTGTGTGAGTGGTGCTAATCACACTCATTCACATGGAAATTTGCAAAAGCCCTGTTCTTTTTTTCGATAAAACTGAGCGATTGTAGTGAATGCTACAAACAATTCATTTCAATGGCTCCCTTAGTTTTGATCAAGGAGGAGAGAGGCATTGCTCCTGCCGGCCCAGGAATCTTGAATATAAGTTTAATTCATAAAAATTGAAAATTGTCAATACTGTTAAGCCAGCAATTGATAAAAGCGGATATCTGGCGACATCGCAGCTAAGCCATTAAGTTGAGAGACTGCCTGCTGAATATGTTGTGAATTCAAATGTGCCTTGAGTAATTCCTGAGTTTCCCACTCTTCCACAAAGACAAAATCAGTCGGCTCGGCTGAATTTTGCATCAGGTCGTAGAAAATACAGCCGGCTTCTTGGCGAGTTGGTTCAATGATACTCAAAAGAATAGACTTCACTGGCTCCACCTGATCGGGAAGCGCGACAACACGAGCCACCACTCGAACGGTTTGCTTGGCCACAGGTTGAGTCCTCCAAAATTCAGTTGGGCAACAGAGCAGATCCTACTGTATCAATCTCTGTTCCCTTCTGCGCCATGCCCCTACCTTTAGGTTGGCGAAGCCTTGCCCTATTGCCAATCCCCCATTCCCATAGCAACACTCAGCTCATCCGCTACAAGACAGGTTTCACCAGCAAGATACAATAAAGTCAGCAAGTTTGTCATCGGTTATCAGTCATGGATTATCAGTCATAAGCAAGCGTATAAAAGACAAAGGATAATTGACAAAGGACAACTGACAACTGAGAATCTTCAGAGCTAGGAGAAAAAGAACGCATGGGAAAGGTAGTCGGCATTGACCTGGGGACAACCAACTCAGTAGTAGCCGTTATGGAAGGCGGTAAGCCGATAGTAATTGCCAATTCAGAAGGCATGCGGACAACTCCCTCTGTAGTAAGCTTCAGCAAAGAAGGTGAGCTACTCGTCGGACAACTGGCCCGCCGGCAAGCCGTACTCAACCCTCAGAATACGTTTTACGGGGCGAAGCGCTATATAGGCCGTCAATATGCCGAACTCAACGCCACGTCAAAACGAGTGCCTTACACCATTCGTAAGGACGAAACCGGCAACATCAAAATTAAGTGTCCTCGCCTGAAAAAAGAATTTGCCGCAGAAGAAATCTCATCGATGGTACTGCGGAAACTGGCAGATGAAGCGAGTCGCTATTTAGGACAGCCAGTAACCGGCGCGGTGATTACCGTCCCCGCCTATTTTAATGACTCTCAGCGACAGGCAACCCGCGATGCCGGTCGAATTGCCGGCCTTGAAGTCAAGCGAATTCTCAACGAACCAACGGCTGCCTCCTTAGCCTATGGATTAGATCGCAAGCAACAACAGACCATCCTAGTGTTCGACTTGGGCGGCGGCACGTTTGATGTTTCCATCTTGGAAGTGGGCGATGGCGTATTTGAAGTCAAAGCCACCAGTGGAGACACCCAGTTAGGCGGAAACGATTTTGATAAAAAGATCGTAGACTGGCTGGCAGAACAGTTTTTAGAAGTTGAGGGCGTAGATTTGCGGCGCGACCGGCAGGCCTTGCAGCGCCTCACAGAAGCCGCCGAAAAAGCCAAAATCGAGCTTTCCGGCGTCACCGTCACCGACATTAACTTACCTTTCATCACCGCCACCGAAGACGGTCCCAAACATCTAGAAACTCGGCTAACGCGTGCTCAGTTTGAAGGGTTGTGTGGCGATCTAATCCAACGGCTTCGCATTCCTGTCAAGCAAGCTTTAATGGATGCCAGCCTCTCCCCCTCTCGGATTGATGAAGTCGTCTTGGTGGGCGGATCGACCCGCATCCCTCTAGTCAAACAGCTGGTACGCAGCCTGATTGACAAAGAACCGAATGAAAACGTCAACCCCGATGAAGTCGTCGCGGTAGGGGCCGCTATACAAGCCGGCATCCTGGCAGGAGAAGTCAGAGATGTGCTGCTGCTGGATGTGACGCCCCTTTCCTTGGGGTTAGAAACCATTGGGGGCGTGATGAAAAAACTCATCCCGCGCAACACTACGATTCCCGTGCGCCGATCAGACATTTTTTCCACCGCTGAAAATAATCAAACCCTCGTTGAAGTTCACATCCTTCAGGGAGAGCGGGAGATGGCGTCAGATAATAAATCGTTAGGCCGGTTTAAACTCACCGGCATCCCGCCGGCACCACGCGGCGTCCCCCAGATTCAGGTCGCCTTTGATATCGATTCCAACGGCATCTTACAGGTGACAGCCCTTGACAAAACCACGGGACGAGAGCAAAGTATCACCATCCAGGGTGCATCTACCCTGAGTGAATCGGAAGTCACCCGTATGATCCAGGATGCCGAGCAATTTTCCCAAGACGATCGCTTGCGGCGAGAGCGGGTGGAAAAGCGCAACCGGGCAGAAGCGCTAGCTTATCAAGCCGAAAGACAGCTGCGAGAGGTGGCTTTGGATTATGGAATGCAGTTTGCCCAACGCAGCCGCAGTCGCATCGAATCTTTGGTTCGAGACTTGCGCGATAACCTAAGCCGCAATGACGAGCGAGGCGTGGATCTGACGAGTTCGGAACTCCAAGACGCTCTTTACGATATAAGTCGGGAAGTTTATCAGTTCTCCCGCGAAGAGGACGGGGATGACTTCTTTGACTCAATTCGGCGCACCTTCTCCGGAGACAGCCGGCCCTCTGAGCGCGTAGGAGCCAGTCGCGTCACCAGAGGCGAGTCCCGTTATCCTCGGACAAATGTCAGCGAAGATGAGTGGGATGATGAGGATGATGATTGGTTTTAATGGGTCATCAATTCGCGATGGGCACTCAGCCGTTCACCTGAGTGCCGGCAACTAAACCCTGAGTAGCTGGCAACTGAACCTTGACACCTGACACCTAACACCTGAAAATGCAGAACTTTCGGAACTACTACCAGATTCTGGGAGTTCCCAGAGATACCTCCAGCGACGAGATTAAAAAAGTTTATCGCCGGCTGGCTCGGCAGTATCACCCAGATTTGAATCCGGGGAACAAAGAAGCAGAAGAAAAATTTAAGGAGATTAGCGAAGCTTACGACATTCTTTCCGATCCGAGCAAGCGGGCGCAATATGACCAGTTCAGCCGGTTTTGGAAGCAGAAAGATTTTCAGAGTGGCAAAGCTCCGCGAACACCGGCAGCTAAAACCTGGAACGGTCGTACTAGCAACGGTCGCACTTCCACTGAAGACGTGGATTTCAGCCAGTTCGCTGACTTTAACACCTTTGTTGACCAGCTGCTAAACCGGCGCAATGACAATGCAGTTTCCACTCCACCCCCCGGCCCGCGTGTGCGGGTTGATTCGGCGGATTCGTTTCGACCGGGAACGACAAAAACCGCTTATACAGTCGGTGGTTCTCGGGCTACGCGCCGGGATGTGGAAGCGCGTCTAAGCTTGCCTCTGGAAAAAGCTTATGTGGGAGGAAATGAACGGATACGCCTGGAAGACGGACGCTCTTTAGAAGTCAATATGCCCGGTGGTATGGTGACCGGCCAGCGTATCCGTCTCAAAAACCAAGGTTTGGCCGGCGGAGATTTGTTTTTGAAAATTACCGTCACGCCCCATGCTTTTTTTAAGTTAGAAGGGTCTGATATTCGCTGCCAACTTCCGCTAACACCCAGTGAAGCAGTGCTGGGAGGGCCAATTGAAGTGCCGACCCTTGATGGTTTGGTGAAAATGAGAGTGCCGGCAGGGGTTCGATCCGGTCAGCGCCTGCGTCTTGCCGGTAAAGGCTACCCCACCGGCACTGGCACGCGAGGCGATCAGCTTGTGGAAATTCAAATTATGGTTCCCACAGAAATCAGTGCTCAAGAACGGGAACTCTATGAAAAGTTGCGTCTAATAGAAACATTTAATCCCCGGCTAGATTTACAGGAATAGCTGACCGGGCTGTAAAACGTAACGTGAGAGGGATCAAGGGTGGGACATCACAACTCATACCATTTTGGTAAATGCCGGCAATCGTTCAAATTCTAAAGGATTGGGCACTCCGGACATTTAAAATATCAAACCCAAAATGGTATCCCTAGCTCCCCATTCCCCAGCCTGAGTCGCTTTAATCAGGGAAAATGCTCTAAGAATTGTCATGTGCTTTGATCGTTGAAGCAATCGCAAACAATAACATTCGTTGTAGGTTGTGGGGTTTCTTAAGTCAACCTCCGAATACTAAGAATTATTACGCGCGTTGATCGTTTAAGCAATCGCCAACAATAAATGAGCCGGGATGAGGCTGCTTTTCCGGATAACTCCCTCTAATACTTGCTTAACTTAACAAAATCCGTTTTTGCCAAACGCAATTTGGTAGCGTTTGATACGTCATCATTTCCATTTTCCACAACCATCTCTTACTTCAGGGAGTTTTTCGTTCAATTAGCTATTTTCAGAGAGTAAATTCCCGGTACAGTACTGGCACAAGCCAGGTCATTTTGTTGACATCCGACCACAGAATCAGATTTGTCCGCTTTGACTTTTCAATTCCCCAGCCTAAATTAGCTGCTTCTTTTAAATAAAAAAATATAAATCTTATTAGGAATTTATAAAATCTATATAAATTTGTAAAATTTACTCAAAAAATGATAAATAGCTCCTAAAAAGAAAAGAGCAAAGAAAATTGAAATTATTCAACTATTTTTTCATTTTACAAATTTCATCGTAGTAGAGGGGAAAGTCGGGGATGGACAGCTCAATGGTCGATCTTCTATGGCTTATAGTTAGTAGCAGCCTGATTTTTTTAATGCAGGCTGGATTTTTATGCCTGGAATGTGGGCTGACGCGCAGCAAAAATAATATTAATGTTGCAATTAAAAATTTAACCAATTTCGGCGTTTCTGCTATCCTGTTTTGGGCGTTCGGATATGCCCTGATGTTTGGCCACTCCTGGGGCGGTTGGATAGGCACAATCGGCATTATCCCAAATATCGGGATGAATGAAAGTTCAGCCGGGATGAGGGAGACAGCCTTTTTTGTCTTTCAATTAATGTTCTGCTCAACCGCAGTGACGCTAATTTTTGGGGCAGTCGCAGAACGAATGCGCTTTAATAGCTATATCTTAATGGCGGCGATCGTTTCAGGTTTTATCTATCCCGTATTTGGCCACTGGATCTGGAATGGTGCCGATGTGGGCAAATCTGCAGGGTGGCTAGCCAATTTAGGCTTCGTCGATTTTGCCGGCTCAACCGTCGTTCACAGCCTTGGCGGCTGGATTTCCCTCGCCACCGTTCTAATTATTGGCCCCCGTATGGGCCGGTTTCCCAAAAATCAACCGCCCAGAAAAATTGCCGGTGCCAACGTTCCCCTCGCAATGCTGGGAACCCTGCTGTTGTGGTTTGGTTGGTTTGGCTTCAACGGCGGCAGCACCTTCGCCTTTAATGAACGCGTCCCCATCATCATCCTTAACACCGTGCTTGCCGGCGCAGCCGGTCAGATTACAGCCCTTTTTGCCGGTTATTTCAAATACCGGCGTGCCGATGTTAACTCAGTTATAAACGGTTCGTTAGCCGGCTTAGTCGCCATCACCGCCAGCTGCAACGTCATTAGCACCGGCTCAGCCGTGATTATCGGCGCAGTCGGTGCCATCGTCATGCTAGCAACCGAATCCTTACTCGAACGCCTCAAAATTGATGATGCAGTGGGCGTAATTCCCGTTCATTTAGGAGGCGGCATTTGGGGAACCCTAGCCGTTGCCTTATTTGGCCAAACCCAGCTTTTGGGCACAGGACTCAACCGTTTTGGGCAAATTCAAATTCAACTTCTCGGCATTCTTGCCTGTTTTCTCTGGGCATTTGGCCTGAGTTTTATGCTGCTGCGGCTGATTAATCGCTTTTTACCACTGCGCGTCACCCGCACCCAAGAACGCATTGGACTTAATATTTCCGAACATGGCGCTAAAACCGATTTGTTAGAACTTTATATGGTTATGGACCGGCAATCAAAAACAGGCGATTTAAGTTTGAGAGTGCCGGTGGAACCCTTCACAGAAGTTGGCCAGATAGCCAGCCGGTATAACCGCGTTATAGAAGCTCTAGAAGGCGAGATTGCCCGCACAGAAGCCATTGTTAAAAGCTCAATGGACGGGATTATTACCTTTTCTCAACAAGGGCAAATCCTCAGCTTAAACCCCGCTGCTGAGAATATATTTGGCTATAAAGAAAGCGAAATTAGAGAGCAATCTATCGTTCAACTGTTAGGAACACAGCCAGAAGCAGCAGAAATCGAAAATAGCAAAACTTTTCCCTTTTTAATTTTCAACGTTCCCTTCTCAACTTTAGGACGGCGGGCAGATGGTTCAACTTTTTACATGGAAGTTATCATGACCGAATCAATCGAGAAGCAGAAAAAATCCTCTGAAAAAAGTCGAGAACAAATTACTCAAACCTTCTACACCGGCACATTTCGAGATATCACCGAGCGCAAGCAAGCAGAAGATGAAATCCGTCTTTTGCAAACCATGATGCAAGCAATTAATGAAGCTCCAGATTTTCACTCAGCCTTAGGTGTGACGCTGACAAAAGTCTGTGAAGCAACAGGTTGGAATTATGGAGAAGCTTGGGTTCCTGCATCTGGGAGGACAGTGCTAGAATGCAGTCCGGCATGGTACAGCAATACCGAAAGATTACAAGAATTCAGATCCCTGACTGAAGGGCTAACATTTCCTCCCGGCATTTGGTTGCCTGGGCGAATTTGGCTGTCACAGCAGCCGGAATGGATTCCCGATGTTTCTACCCAAGAAGAAACCATATTTTTACGCGCTCCTTTGGCGCAAATAGTTGGGCTTAAATGCGCTCTCGGCGTTCCCATTATTGCGGATAGCCAAGTTGTGGCGATTCTGATTTTCTTTATGTTTGCTTCTCGCGAACAGAATAGACGATTGGTTGAGTTGGTTTTAGCCGTAGCAACACAGTTAGGAACAGTCATTCAACGCAAACAAGCCGTGGAGGCACTCAAACAAGCTGAAGCGAAATATCGCAGCATTTTTGAAAATGCGGTTGATGGAATTTTTCAAACAACGCCAGAGGGGCGATATTTAAGCGCAAATCCGGCACTCGCACGGCTTTATGGTTATTCCTCGCCGGCAGAATTGATGGCTCAACTCACAGACATTGATCGGCAGCTCTATGTACAGCCCAACCGCCGTGCAGAATTCATAGCACAAATGGCAGAAAATGAGGCTGTTTTTGGGTTTAAATCTGAGGTTTATCGCACAGACGGCAGCATCATTTGGGTTTCTGAAAACGCCCGTGTAGTGCGCGATGAGACCGGCAATATCCTCTACTATGAAGGCATGGTTGAAGATATCACCGAGCGCAAACTGGCAGCAGAAGAGTTACGCAAGGCAAAGGAAGCCGCAGAAGAGGCTAACCGCGCCAAAAGTACGTTTCTGGCGAACATGAGTCATGAGCTGCGAACTCCGCTAAATGCGATTATTGGCTATAGTGAAATGCTGCAAGAAGAAGCCGAAGATTTTGGCTATGCAGATATCGTCCCAGATTTAGAGAAAATTCGGGCAGCCGGCAAACATCAACTTAATTTAATTAATGACATTCTCGATATTTCCAAAATTGAAGCCGGTCGGATGGAGCTTTATTTGGAACCCTTTGACATAGGGGGATTAATTACTGAAGTTGCCGCCACAATTCAGCCAGTTGTCGAGAAAAATAACAATAACTTAAACGTACAATGCGACCGTAAAATTGGCATCATGCACGCCGATATGACTAAAGTACGACAGATCCTTTTTAACCTCCTAAGCAACGCCGCTAAATTCACGGAAAACGGTACAATTTCCATTTCAGTAACCAGAGAATTGGCAACACCGAATTCCCAATCTTTGATCGTTATTAGCGTCCGAGACACCGGCATCGGCATGACTCCAGAACAGGTTGAAAAAGTGTTTCAACCCTTTACTCAAGCCGACGCCTCCACCACGCGCAAATACGGCGGCACCGGCTTGGGATTGGCAATTACGCGCCACTTTTGCCAGATGATGGGGGGCGAGATTAATGTAGAAAGCGAAGTGGGAGTTGGTTCGACTTTCACCGTGCACCTGCCGGCACAGATGACAGATGCCGGTGCCCAAAAAGTCATAGTGGAGAGGGAGGGAGAGGGGGAGAAAGGGAAACGGGGAGAATCGCTTTCTGTCAACAGTGAACTCCCAACACGCCCTTTGGTGCTGGTGATTGACGACGATCCAGCCGTGTGCGATTTGATTGAACGCCGGCTGTTAAAAGAAGGCTTTCACATTGAGACAGCCGCCACCGGCGAGATCGGGTTGCAGCTGGCAAAAGAACTGCACCCAGCCGCGATCATACTGGATGTGCTGATGCAGGGAATGAATGGCTGGGCAGTGCTGGCAACCCTCACCGCTGATCCGGATCTGGCAGATGTGCCGGTGATTGTTGCCACGATTATGGATCATAAAAATCTTGGCTTTGCCTTGGGTGCTTCGGATTTTTTGACCAAACCGATCGACCGCAATCGCCTTCTCAGTTTATTACGCAAATACCGGCAAGATCGTGCCGGTCAAATTCTCATTGTTGAAGATGATGCCGTCACCCGTGAAATGCTGCGACGGATGTTACAAAGAGAGGGTTGGAATGTCACGGAAGCAGAAAATGGACGCGCAGCTTTAGATCGTGTTGCTGAAAATTGTCCAGACTTAATTTTGTTGGATTTAATGATGCCCCAGATGGATGGGTTTGAGGTGATTACTGAATTACGCAATAATCCCCAGACACGAACCCTTCCCATTGTGGTTGTTACGGCAATGGATTTAACGCCGGCAGATTATCAGTTTCTCAATGGTTGTGTAGAGCAAATTCTCCAAAAAGGATCACACACCAGTGAGGAACTGCTGCATCAAGTTCGTGATCTGCTCATGGCAAGCTTGCCCGATCAAACGTGAAGATTAAAACACAAGAAAAGGAAAAGAAACTTAAATTTGTTACCTTTTCTGTTTTTGAATTAATTTTTTCCTACAGCTAAGCCGATAATTCTTTAACATGAGGCGTTGCACTTGTTAACAACCGGGTAATGCCGGTGTAGCAAAGCTTGTTGTTCACAGCACGGCGAAGGCGCTTAAGATTATTGCAAACAGCCGGCGCTGATACTTATGGAAAGTGAAAGCGTTTTGGGCTATTGGTAGGGAAAGTAGAGCCATGAAATTCCAGCTTCCGCATGACTTGGCAGGGGTGTCAAGAGCTTGTTTGATTCTAGCCGCCGTTTGGGCATTCTATCAGTTAGAACAACAGCGATTTTGTCAAGGAAATTATAAATTAAAACTTCAGTATCACAAAAGCTCTCGCGCTCGGCTGGAAAGTGCCTTAGACTCACCGCAATTTCTGACGCCCAGTTTGGCTGCTTGTATTTCCGCTTACGCGCTTCAGTGGGTAGTAAAAATGCCAAACTTCAACAGCTTGAGCTTAGTGCCGGCTCAGTGGTGGCAAATTGGGGGTGGGTTGCTGCTATTGTCCACCGGCATTCTTGTCTACATTCTTGTGCGCTATGTGAAACAACTGACAGCACAAGCGGTGTCGAACTCCGAAGAAAAGTTCTCCAAAGCCTTTCTTGCCAGTCCCGACGCCATCACAATCAGCACCCTTAAAGAAGGGCGTTTTATTGAAGTGAATAACAGTTTCCTGCGAATCACCGGCTACAACCGGCAAGAAATCATAGGTTACACCTCAGCAGAGCGTAACATCTGGGCCAATCCAGATCAACGTGCCCAAATGCTGCAACTTTTTCAAGAAACCGGCGCTGTTGCTAACCAGGAAATCGAAGTTCGCAAAAAAGCCGGTGAAATTGGAGTGGGACTGATTTCCGCAGAAATTATCAACTTGGGCGGACAAAAATGCCTGCTTACAATCACGCGCGACATCACCGAACGCAAGCAAGCAGAACAAGCGTTAAAAATGTCCGAGACAAATTACCGGGCGATTTTTGACAGCGCCACTGACGCAATTGTGGTTCATGATTGGGAAACCGGCAGGATACTCGATGTCAACCAGAAAATGTGCGAGCTTTTCGGCTATAGCGCTGAAGAAGCCCGCAGCCTCAATTTGGATGTTTTAAGTGCCGATCAACCCCCCTACACCAAAAAACGAGCGCGGCAGTGGGTGATTAAAGCAGCAGCCGGTCAACCCCAGCTATTTGAATGGCTGTGTCAAGACAAAGCCGGCCAGCCGATCTGGGTAGAAGTCAACCTCAAACGGGTTCCCCTGAAAGGAAAAGATCGGTTGCTGGCAATCGTGCGCGACATCTCGGAACGCAAATGGACAGAACAGGCATTGCGAAATATTGCTGAAGGCGTTTCGGCAGCAACGGGAGAGGCATTTTTCCGCTCTTTAGTTCAATATCTAGCCAAAACTCTGGAGGTAGAGTGGGCTTTTATCGGTCAGTTAGATAAACAAAGCACCATAGTCGAAACGATCGCCGTATGCGCTCACGGTGAGATTGCTGATAATTTCAAGTACAGTTTGCCCTATACCCCCTGCGAAAACGTCGTGGGAAAACACCTGTGTTGCTATCCCCAAGGCGTTCAACAGGAATTTCCTTTAGATCAATTACTCGTTGAAATGGGAGTTGAGGGGTATATGGGAGCGCCTCTGTTTAATAGTGCCGGCTCTCCACTGGGCATCTTAGTCGTACTCAGTGCGAAACCCCTATCAAACACCCAACTCGCTGCCTCTATGCTGCGAATTTTTGCCATGCGTGCTGCCTCCGAATTGGAACGCAAGCAAGCCGAGGAACACCTGCAACGGGCCAAAGAAGTTGCGGAAGCTGCCAACACTGCCAAGAGCAAGTTTCTCGCCAACATCAGCCACGAGTTGCGAACACCGCTTAATGCGATCATCGGCTACAGCGAGATGCTTCAAGAAGACGTTGAGGATGCGGGAAATGTAGAGTTCGTTCCGGACTTACAGAAGATTCACGCTGCCGGCAAACACTTGCTTGCCTTAATTAACGACATCCTTGATATCTCGAAAATCGAGGCCGGCAAGATGGAACTTTGCCTAGAAACGTTTAATATCGAAGCTTTAATTGATGAGGTTGTCAGCACTGCCGGCCCGCTGATCGAGAAAAATAGTAACACGGTAGAAATTTTGGGGTTAGACACTCAAGGCGAGGGATCACCTCAAGCAGCCACCATGCACGCCGATCTCACAAAAGTGCGGCAAATACTTTTAAACTTGCTAAGCAATGCCGCCAAATTCACCGAAGGTGGCCGAATTACGCTGACAGTGACTCGTGAAGAGAAACATGGATCGGGGGAATTGGAAGTTGTGAACCCTGAATCTTTGATCGTTTTTAGTGTCCGAGACACCGGCATCGGCATGAGTTCAGAACAGGTGGAAAAAGTGTTTCAACCCTTTACGCAAGCCGACGCCTCCACCACACGTAAATATGGCGGCACCGGCTTGGGATTGGCAATTACGCGCCACTTTTGCCAGATGATGGGGGGCGAGATTAATGTAGAAAGCGAAGTGGGAGTTGGTTCGACTTTCACCGTGCGCTTGCCGGCACAAGTAATCGATCTCGCTGCTGTGTCTGTCCCTGTTGAGCGTTTGAGAGGAGGAGACGGGGAAACGGGGAAACCGATAGAAACGCTTTCTGTCAACAGTGAACCCTCATCACTCCCCTTGGTACTGGTGATTGATGATGATCCAGCCGTGCGTGATTTACTGGAGCGTCATTTAGTTAAACAGGGGTTTGGCATTGCCAGTGCCGGCAGCGGCAAGGACGGGTTACAGTTAGCCAAAGCCCTGCGTCCTGCCGCCATCACCCTCGATGTTATGATGCCCGATATGGATGGGTGGGCGGTGTTGGCAGCGCTCAAATCCGATCCCGAAGTTGCAGATATTCCGGTGATTGTGCTGACAATTGCGGACAACCAAAAGATTGGCTTCGCTTTAGGGGCGTCAGATTATTTAACCAAGCCGGTTGAATATAAGCGTCTAGTTGACTTGTTAAAGCGATATGGACGTTTGCACAGTAGTGCCGGCAGTGCCGGTCAAATTTTGATGATCACTGGCGACACGATGCAAAGGCAGATGCTGCGGAACCTACTAGAAAAAGAAGGATGGAGTGTCACTGAAGCCGAAAGTGGAAGTGACGCAGTCGGCTTGCTTGCTCAGAGCCAGCCAAACTTAATCTTATTAGACCTGATGCTGCCGAAGATGGACGGATTTCAGTTCATCACAGAAGTCCGCCGCACTCTAGCCGGACGATCCGTGCCGGTTGTGGTGCTAACGGCGATGGAACTCACGCCGGTAGAACGGCAGTACCTCACCGAAAACGTCGAGCTAATTCTTCAAAAAGGAGCTTGCAGCTACGAAGATTTGTTGGGCGAAGTTCGCGATTTATTAACCACCAGCATTGATCGCAGAGGGCAGTAGTCATTAACCAGAAGAATTGAAAATTAAGACTTAAGAATTGCGAAAGCTATTGTTCATACTTCTGGCTGCTCTTGCAACTGCTAATAGGTAAACGAAAGATGACTAAAATTTTGCTGGTCGAAGATAACGAGATGAATCGCGATATGCTTTCGCGGCGTCTGATTCGTAAAGGGTACGAAGTTGTAATCGCGACAGATGGTGCTCAAGGTGTGGAAATGGCCAAATCTGAAGCTCCCGACTTGATTTTGATGGATATGGGGTTGCCGGTGTTGGACGGTTGGCAGGCAACCCAGCAAATTAAAGCAGTCCCGACAACCCGGGCGATTCCAGTAATTGCCTTAACAGCTCACGCAATAGCCGGTGATCGGGAAAAGTGTTTGGAAGCCGGCTGCGACGATTATGACACCAAACCCGTGGAATTTGTCCGGCTTTTAGGCAAAATAGAGACACTTCTGGACAAAGCAGCCAAAGCATGACACAACAGAAAGAAGTAAAAAGCGAGAACCTAGGACGTTCTTGATTTGCCGGCCTTTGGAACCGCACTTATGCCTCTAGGCAAGCGAGACGTACAAAAAACAAGTGGGGTATCTCAACGGCTGCTCTCTTTTTTTCTATCTCATGGAGTGCGATTACCAAAACAATGGAGGACAGTAAACTCACGATTTTTGCCAATGCTAAAGGTTTTACATTCACGCCAGCGAGTGACACAATAAGTTAGACCGATTCGCGCTCGTACTTGCATGGAAAACGGAGAGCTGCCGATGTAGAAATTTTTCATATTTTAACTTGTTATAACGGCTCATTTTCTTCACTTTTATTTAAAAATATGAAAATATTAAACGAAATCAAGTTAAATCGAAATAATAGTAGTTAACTCAAATCTTTTTAGAATTTATAGTTTTATGTTTTAAACAATTATGAAAGTTTTATTGAGTAACTATCTTTGTATTGGAGATTTTAATTATTAAAAGAGATAATAATGGAGAAATTGATAAAACAGGAAAAAATAAAACGCCCTGGCAAATACTGGATCTTTTAATTTTCAAATTTTTTTTGTCTTGACAGCGCTGAGTCGATTAAATGGTTTAAAGGAAATGCTTGCTGTACCAAGCGATTCTCCCACACGCTCTCTAAAATCGAAGCTTGATCAACCTCATGACAGGAAAACCCTTTGTAATCTCACAAACCCTTAAGTAAGCTGCCGGCAACACTCACTGCTCTCCCAGCTAAGGAGGCCAAACCGCAAAACGCAAACATCACGGACAGAACACTTATGCCGCGCATCCAGCTAGTTCAAGATATAAATAGAAATCCGATTTTTCTGCAAGCGCGGGGACAACCTGATCCTGGATGCCCAGCGATCAGTGCCACCCAAGGCATTCCCGCGTCGCTAAAGATTCAGGCGCTCAAAAACAAAGAGGCCATGCCATGACCCTCGACCAAGCTGCCGTGCTGGTAGTTGATGATATTGAAGCGAACCGCGATTTGCTCGGACGCCGGTTAAAACGGCATGGTTATACCGTAACCGTTGCCGAAGATGGCTCTCAAGCGCTAGAGCTGATGCAAGCACAGCCGTTCGACTTGGTACTCCTCGACATCATGATGCCAAAAATGAACGGCTATCAGGTGCTTGAGCAGCTCAAAGCAGACTCCTCCCTGCGGCATATTCCAGTGATTATGATCTCGGCAGTGGACGACCTAGATAGTGTCGTCAAGTGCATTGAGTTGGGGGCAGAAGACTACTTAACCAAGCCTTTCAACCCCGTATTGCTCAAAGCCCGCATTAGCGCCTGTCTGGAAAAGAAACGCTTGCGCGATCAAGAACAAGCTTTTTTAAAACAATTGCAAGCTGAACAGGAAAAATCTGAACGCCTGCTGCTCAACATCTTGCCCAAACCCATTGCCGAAAAGCTGAAACAGGGTTGGAATACGATTGCCGACAGCTTTGCCGAGGTGACTGTTTTATTTGCCGACATTGTTGACTTTACAAAGCTTTCAGCTCAAGTATCTCCGACAGACCTGGTTAACTTACTCAACGATATTTTTTCAACATTTGACCGACTGGCTGAACAACACGGCTTAGAGAAAATCAAAACAATTGGGGACGCTTATATGGTAGTCGGTGGGCTGCCGGTGCCCAGCGCTAATCACGCCCTCGCGATTGCTGAAATGGCGCTGGATATGCAGGACGCTATCGCTCAATTTAACACCCAGCGCGAACAACCCTTTAGTATCCGCATCGGAATCAACACCGGACCCGTCGTTGCCGGCGTAATTGGTACTCACAAATTCACTTACGATTTATGGGGTGACACCGTTAACATTGCCAGCCGCATGGAATCACAGGGAATTATCGGCAAAATTCAGGTGACATCTGCCACTTATGAGCGACTCCGTGAGCGTTATAAATTTGAGGATCGCGGTTTAATTGATGTCAAGGGTAAAGGAGAGATGAGGACGTATTTGCTCCTCGACAGACAATCGTAGAAGCTAGAGACTAGGAACTGGAGACTAGAGACTAGAGACTAAAGACAGGGTGCAGCCAACTGGGGATTTGGGGAAAGTTTTAATGATTAACCCTCAGCTACGCTTATTACGCTGCTATGAGCCACAAAAGGCATAGCCAAATAGTGATACTGACAACCTTCTTTGAAACAGCACTCGAATGATTCATCATCTACTGAAGCGTCAATTGAAAAAACTTGGCATCCGAGAGGCGTCCCCACCTCAGGATGCCGAAGTATGGCAGCAATTTTTAATGTCGGTGAGTCGCACTTACACCCAAACTGACCAACAGCGCTGTATGCTGGCCCACTCGCTAGCCAGTACCTGCGGCCAGATGCACGAGCTTTACATAAATTTACGGCAATCCCATGATGCAAGAATAGCGGCAGAACGGAACCAGCTGAGGGCAGTGATCAGTTCCTTGGGGGCCGGTTTGTGCCTGCTTGATCCCGCTGGCTGCTTGCAGTCAATTAATCCAGAAGGCGAACGTCTTCTAGGGTGGCTAGAATCTGAATTAATCGGCAAACACTTTTTAGAATTGGTAGAAACGCCATCACTTTTGTCTGTACAAGACGCGCCTGAGTGCGCCCCAGGAATATTACCTTCAGGGTCAATCTGTGGTGGTAGCCGAGAAGGATGTTTTCAGCGTCGGGACGGCACAATGTTGCCGGTGTCTTATGTATTGAATCCAATCGTTGAGAATGGTGTGCCGGTGGGGGCAGTTCTCGTATTTTTTGACATTACAGAGCGCAAACGAGCGGAAATCTCACTGACCCGAAGCGAAGCTAACAATCGTGCTCTCGTTAATGCGATTCCAGATTTAATGTTTCGCCTCAACAAAGAGGGCACGTTTCTAGACTTTAAAGCTGCGAAAGGAACTAATTTTTCCCTATTGATAGAACGAGAATTTTTAGGGAAAAATGTGTGGGGAGTTTTGCCACCGGCAGTCGCCCAAGCGTGTGTCCACTATGGGGAGCAAGCTTTGGCAACGGGTGAGGTACAAATCTTTGAATATCAGTTACTACTAAATGGTTACCGCTGCGATTATGAGGCTCGAATTGTGGTGAGTGGAGAAGCGGAAGTTCTGGCGATTGTGCGTGATATGAGTGAGCGCAAACTAGCAGAGGAAGCACTTCTGCAAAGTGAGGAAAAGTATCGCTCTGTGGTTGATAACATCAAGGAGGTGATTTTTCAAACTGATGCATTGGGTTTTTTCACCTTTCTCAACCCAGCGTGGACAGAAATCACCGGCTACACACGCCAAGAAAGTATTGGCACTCATTTCTTTAATTACGTTCACCCACACGATCATCAACAACGGCAAGAATATTTCCAGGAGCCGATTGAATTTCAAGACGACTGCTGCCGCGAGCAAATGCGCTATTTAACAAAAGACGGCGGGGTTCGTTGGATTGAGGTGAATACCCAATTTATTCGAGATCAGGAAAACCGGCTGACTGGGACCTTCGGAACGCTCAATGACATTACAGATCGCAAGCAGGCAGAAGAGTCTTTGCAGTATCGCATTGAGTTTGAACAATTGCTCACCACGCTATCAACGAATTTTATTAATTTAGCCCCAGATGAAATGGACACCGGCATCAATCACGCTCTCGAAGTGATTGGCACCTTTGCCGGTGTGGATCGTAGTTATATTTTTCAATTCAAAGATGACAAAATTCACCTTGATAATACCCACGAGTGGTGCGCTGCCGGCATTCAATCGCAAATATCTGCTTTGCAAGAAGTGCCGATAGCAGCGTTGCCGTGGTTGATGACAAAACTCCGCCAATTTGAGAACATTTATATTCCCCGAGTGAACGATTTGCCGGCTGAAGCGACTGCTGAAAAAGAACATTTGCTTGAGCAAAGTATTCAATCACTGATCGCGGTGCCAATGGTTTGTGGTCGATCTTTAATGGGATTTGTCGGATTTGATTCGGTGGTGTCGGAAAAAACTTGGCCGCAAGAAAGCATTGCGCTGCTTAAAATGGTTGCGGAAATGCTCGCCAATGCCCTACAGCGCCAGTGTACTGAAGCACAATTACAACAGGCTAAAGAAGTCGCCGTCCGCGAAGCGGCGCGAAGTGCAGCCGCAAATCAAGCGAAAAGCGTATTTCTGGCTAATATTAGTCATGAACTCCGCACGCCGCTAAATGCGATTATCGGCTATAGCGAGATGCTGCAAGAAGAAGCCGAGGATTTAGGCTATGGGGAGATTAACCCGGATTTGGAAAAAATTCGAGGTGCCGGCAACCATTTACTCGCTTTAATTAACGATATTCTTGATATTTCTAAGATTGAAGCCGGTCGAATGAATCTTTATGTGGAAACCATCGATCTTCCCACCTTGGTTGAAAATGTGGTGAACACAATTCAGCCGCTTGTCGAGAAAAATAATAACACCCTAGAAATTTTGTGTGATGCCGGCTTAATGATGCACGCCGATCTCACCAAGGTGCGCCAGATCCTTTTAAACCTGCTCAGCAATGCTGCTAAATTTACCGAAAACGGCACAATTACTTTAACGGTTAGCAGCAACCAAAAGCCAGAGCGTGAGGGGGATTCTACCATTGCTTCCCTCACTCCTTCAACTGCTCTTCCACTGAGCAGCCAGCACAAGGCATTTGTGACTTTCACTGTCGCTGATACCGGCATCGGCATCCCCCCAGAGCAGTTACAGACTATCTTTGAGGCGTTCACACAAGCAGATCCATCCACCACACGCAAGTATGGCGGCACCGGCTTGGGGTTGGCTATCAGCCAGCGCTTCTGTCACATGATGGGTGGCGAAATTACTGTTACCAGTGAGGTGGATGTTGGCTCAACTTTTACAGTTTACCTGCCGGCTGAGGTGAGCGACCGGAAAACTGTCCCCCAGTGAGCGAAGCAATGGGTTAAAAATCGGAAAGTTTCATAAAATTTCTAACCACCTTGGCATAAAATGCTATTTCAAATTGGCTAAAAAAATAAATTGATGATGATTGCCGGCGCGAAATAAGACGTGCAGCCTGAGAAAAGGACGAAGGTCACTGTCACGTCTGTAACAAGCTTTAGAGCTGACAACTCTATCATATCCTTCCCAAAAATGCCGGCAAAAGAGATGGAACTGAAAATTTATCAAAAAGCAAAAGAATTGTGAAGATATCTCAAAAAATTGGACTATAACATTGTCCTTAAAACGCCCAACAAATTTAAGTTTCCTAATGCCGGCTCATTAGAACCCGTATTCACAACTGGAAAATTTTTGGCAATAAGCGTGTTTGCCATTTCAAACTTGTAAAGAAGTACAAACGCAATCATCTTACCTTACAAAACTTAATGAAACTCCTCATCAGTAATGACGACGGCATCTTTGCTCCTGGCATCCGCACTCTTGCCGACACGCTTGCAGCCGCCGGCCATGAAGTGACCGTAGTCTGCCCAGATCGAGAGCGCTCAGCGACCGGCCACGGCCTTACCTTGCATCAACCGATCCGTGCTGAAGTTGTAGAGTCGGTTTTTCACCCCACGATCAAAGCTTGGTCATGTTCTGGAACACCTGCCGACTGCGTCAAGTTAGCTTTATGGGCATTACTCGAAAGCCCTCCAGATTTGGTGCTCTCTGGCATCAACCAGGGCCAAAACTTGGGAAGTGATATTCTGTACTCCGGCACCGTTTCAGCAGCAATGGAAGGGCTTTTAGAAGGCATTCCGAGCATCGCTTTCAGTCTGGTGAGCTACACCACCCACAGCTTTGAACCGGCAGCGAATTTCGCAGTTGCCTTAGTAGCTCAGCTTGCCGAACAGCCCCTGCCCTCACTGATGCTGCTCAATGTCAACATCCCACCTGTCGGGCAAGAAGAAATTGCCGGTGTTGCCCTCACCCGTTTAGGAGTGCGTCGGTACATTGATATTTTCCAGAAGCGGGTTGATCCGCGCGGAAAAACTTATTACTGGCTAGCCGGTGAGGTTGTTGAAGAAATTGAAGCAAGCGCCAATCCCGATCTTCCCGAACAGTTACCGACCGACGTGCGGAAAATTCGCGACAACTACATCACAATTACCCCACTGCATTACAATCTCACAGACTTTACAGGACTTCAAACCTTGCAATCATGGAAATTTCCCTGGACAATTTCCCAAACAAAAGCCCTAGAGTGAATAGCCACTGTACGAAGAGTGAAACAACCAGAGTAGACTAGAAATTAGGTAGGGCAACCTTCACGGGTCAACAGCCCGCTTCTGCCCTCGCTTATGTTGGTTTAGCCAACCGCAGACATCGACAGGGCTTGCCGACAGGCAAACGAACCCCAAACGAACGCATCGGTTTAATTCTGCCGCGTTCTGCTCAGTCTCCAGAAAGAATTCCCAAATGTCCCCTTAACGCTGACATTTGGGCGCTTCTTCACAGCGCATAGGTGAGTGGAGATGATTGTCATCTCAAAGCCGGCTGGCTTATAGAAACTCACCCCCGTTTCAACTCCGTGCTTGGCCGATCACTGAGATCCACTGCCGGCTTTCAGCAAGCGCCAAAAATCAAATCATGTTTTGGGAAAGCGGGAAATACGAATGAACGCTCACACCTTTGATAGTCACTCTGTCACTTGCCCGATTTGCAATCGCACTGGCACCATTCAGTCTGGGTTAATGTTCGGGGGTTTGTATACCTGTCCTTACTGTCAGGAACGTTTGGTGATTAGTTGGAGCGGCCATTACGTGCGAGACCCCTTCACGTTACAACAGCTTGCGGTTGGGCGGATGCTGCGCCGGCAGAGCCGGCCTCTGGCACGGGTTCTGCGCGATGTCGGACTCGCAAAACGTCCGTCTCTCGTGGGTGTTTTGGCCACTGCGGTTGTGGTTGGGATTACTGTGGCCGCCCTAGAAGGCTGGATTCCTGATCGCAATCTCTTTCAGGGACTGATAAACCACGTAACAGAGGTTGTCGAGTCTAAGACTCAGTAAGGAGAAGACAGGATTTTTGCTTTTGGCTTTTACTTTTTAGGATTGAGTTTTTATATCTAGACTGCGAAGTTCAGCGGCGCTCGACTGGCAAGAAAACAAGGAAATTTTTCACCATTCTAAATTCTATAAACCAGAAACCAGACAAAATCGAGTGACCAGGCTGCCGGCATTTCTATGATGTTGAACTAAGAGTTTCTCACGGTTAATATGCGAGTCGTTGTCCAGCGCGTTAAATCATCTCAAGTGACGGTTGCCGATTGTGTGATTGGTCAAATTGGCCAGGGACTGAACTTGCTCGTTGGGATTGCTGGCACGGATACTGAAGCAGAACTTGAGTGGATGGTTCGCAAGTGCTTGGATCTGCGGCTGTTTCCGGATGCCGGGGATGAGGGTGTCGGTCGTTGGGAGAAATCAGTTTTAGACATTGGGGGTGAACTGCTTGTCGTCAGCCAGTTCACCCTCTACGGTGACTGCCGCAAAGGCCGCCGACCCTCCTTTGATCGTTCAGCACCCCCTGACAAAGCCCGGAACCTTTACGAACAGTTTGTCGCCAAGTTGCGGCAGAGTGGGTTGCGCGTAGAAACCGGCGAGTTTGGTGCCATGATGCAAGTCTTCATCGAAAATGATGGCCCTGTTACCTTGTTGCTAGAACGGGAAGCCGGTTGAACAGAGTGGGAGAGGGGAGGAAACACTTTTTCGTGCTTTGGGGTCACACGATTAAACATTTAAATAATTTTTTCTAATATTAAAAATTCACAATAAGGTATTTAAACTTATCGGAATTTTGATAATGTAAACAAGTATATCGAAAAAAACCTATGGGTAATGTTTTATGCAAGGAAGCACATCTGCTAACTCAAATGACCCGCTATCTAGAGGCGGCTCGGACGCCTTTCCATTTGCTTCGGGAATGACAGTCTTCTGTGACTTTGACGGCCCGATTATTGATGTTTCTGAGCGATACTACAGCACCTATCAGCTAGGATTAGCTGAGACTGAGGCTTCATACAAAGATCAAGGCATCTGTTTACACCTCCAGAGACTGACGCAAGAGCAGTTCTGGCAAATGAAGCAAGCTCGCCTCCCTGATATTGAAATTGCCATGCGTTCGGGTTTGCAGGGACAGGAAGTGGATGTATTTGTGCAGCGGGTGAGCCAGATCGTGAATCAGCCGAATTTATTGCACAAAGATCGCTTACAACCTGGGGTTCAGTGGGCGTTAGCTTTGCTGCATTCGCGAGGAATGCGGCTGGTGTTAGTGACGTTACGCCGGCAAACTCAAGCCACCCAAATTTTAGAGAATTACGGCTTAGCGAACCTATTTACTTGTATTCAGGGAACTGAAGACGACCACTCGGCTTATCACAATTACTCAGACGTGAAAAAACAGCTGTTAGCTGAAGTCATGGCTCAGCAAAATGTGTTGCCGGCTTCAGCCTGGATGATCGGCGATACAGAAGCAGATATTTTGGCTGGACAAGCTTTAGAAATACCGACAATTGCCTTGACTTGCGGGCTGCGGAGCCGTTTTTACTTGCAGCAATTCCAGCCAACCCGGATTACTTCAGATTTGCTCTCTGCGGTGCATTACCTGTTAGGTTGCACCCAAGCCATTGCAGTTTAGACAACTTGAGATCGGCTTAATCTTGTTACCACAAGCCGGGGCTAATTTCAAACCAGATTCAGCAAAGCAATTAAGGCGTTTCAATTGACCTAATGCGCTCCCACCAACGATTCAGCGGAAAATAAACAACAGGTGCCCATAAGCTGCTGAGAATGGCAGAGGAAAGCGCTACAAGCTGGTGGGAGTTCCAAATTTCAGCCAGAGTACGTTCGCTATAAAAACTGTACTGAATAGCCGTGACTGTTTCAGCCAGAATAGCCATGCCAAACACAATTAAGGCGACAGAAATAAAATCTTCCTGAACGTACCGTTGTTTTTGTAAACGAGCGGTCAAAATTCCGACCACAGCAAGGCTAAGAGCATGGGTGGGATGGGAGGCTGTCATGCCGTCTTGAAGCAGCCCCAAAGCGAACCCAGCGGCGGCTCCTAGAAAGGCTGTACGTTTAACACTCCAGGCAACTACCCAAATTAACAACCAGTTAGGGCCAATACCGAGCAGAGCCATTCCTGGGATACGGGTAGGCAGGATCAGTAAGCATAAAAGTACAGAGCCAACGGTTACCAACGCATTGAGCAGCCGGCGAGTTTGGGGATGCCAATGAGACACCCTGCTGCGACGAGAGCTAGTTCTCATTGCTGGTTTGAGGATCATCTTCGGGCTGCTGTTGAGGAGTATCTGTTTCGGGCTGCTGTTGAGGAGTATCTGTGGGAGCCGGTGGTTTGGTTGGGGTAACAATCACCCACTCTAAGGCATTCATGGGCGCAGAAAGCTCGATAATGGCTTCAGGAGCGGGGCTTTTGCTCAGATTCACTGACTCGACGCGTCCCACAGGAATGCCGGCGGGAAACAGCTCGCTCACGGGTGAAGTGGCAACAATATCCCCTTTGCGAACTTCTGGCACTTTATCAAAAAATTCCATTACTGCTCGGTTAGCGCCATGTCCCCGCATAAAACCCATGTGGCGGGTGCGGCTGAGCGTGACGCCCACGCGACTGCTAGGATCGCTGATCAGCAGAACGCGGCTAGTATGGGGGGTGACGCTAACGATCCGGCCTACTAAACCACCCGGGCCGGTGACAATATGGCCTTCTTGGATATTATCGTTACTGCCGCGACCCAAGGTTACTTGCTGCCACCAGTGATCGGGACTACGCCCCACAATAGGTGCGACAATGCCTTTGTCTTTATTGGCAGAAACATAACCGATTAACTCTTGTAACTTTTGATTTTGCTTTTCCAGTTCGACTAACCGTTCGTCCCGCGCTAGCATCCGGGCTTTATCGAGTTGCTCTTCTTTTGTGGGACTTGATTGAAAAGGACGGGTTACCCCTTGGAAGACTTCAAAGATGATTGAGGCTTGGGTATAGCGCACTGCCCAAGCCGCACTGATGGCTAGAACCACCAGTGCAACTTGCAATCCATGCCGATCCCACCAGCGACGCAATGTGTACATTTAGCTTAGTTGTCAGTTGTCAGTTGTCAGGTGTCAGTTGTTAATAGTTGATCGTTCAGTGTTAATTGCGGTGAACCCTCAACGATGACAAATGACTTCTACATATTACGAGAACGACCGCTAAACACGCGTTCGAGCTGTTTGAAATTCTCTAGAACACGTCCAGTTCCTAGAACCACACAGCTTAAAGGGTCAGCTGCAACGTGCGTTACAATGCCGGTTTCATGACTGATCAAGGTATCCAGGCCCTTCAATAAAGCACCGCCTCCTGCTAGCATGATCCCACGATCAATGATGTCGGCTGCAAGTTCTGGGGGGGTTCGCTCTAGGGTACGCTTGACTGCTTCTACAATAACTGCTAAAGGTTCTGCCATGCTCTCGCGGATCTCTGGCCCTTTAATCGTGACTGTTCGAGGCAAACCAGAGAGCAGGTGCAAGCCGCGCACGTCCATTGTTGCATCATCACCTTCGTGAGTTGGGTAGGCTGAACCAATCTGAATTTTGATTTCTTCAGCGGTTCGCTCCCCAATGACTAGGTTATGAACTTTTTTCATATAGTGTACGATCGAGTCGCTCAGCTCGTCTCCGGCAACGCGCACCGATTCACTTAGAACTGTGCCCTGCAAACTCAAAACGGCAACTTCTGTAGTACCACCACCAATATCAATAATCATGTTGCCGGTTGGTTCGGCGACGGGTAAACCGGCCCCAATTGCGGCGGCCACCGGCTCGTCTATTAAGTAAACATCTCTAGCGCCGGCCTGAGAGGCGGCTTCCATAACAGCTCTTCTTTCGACCCCTGTAACTCCGCTGGGGATGCCGATCACAATCCGGGGAGAGACGAGGGTTCTGCCTTCATGCACCCGTCGGATGAAGTGTTTGAGCATCAGTTCTGCGGTATCAAAGTCAGCGATTACACCATCACGCAGGGGACGCAGGGCAACCACGTTTCCTGGGGTACGACCCAGCATCTTTTTTGCGTCTTCTCCGACTGCCAGTGGCACTTTTAGGTTTTGGTCAATGGCAACTACAGAGGGTTCTTGGAGAACAATACCTTTACCGGATACATAAACTAGGGTATTGGCGGTACCAAGGTCGATACCCATATCCCTAGATAAGGAAAAGCGATTATTGAAACGACTAAACAGACCCACAAGTTTCTACGCCCCCAAAATGAAATGCTTCTGTGTGCGACTATAGTGTAGTCGTGCTGGATTTTATTACGTTTTTTATCCTGAGTCTAGTCAAGTGGACAAATTCTTCGACTCAAAAGACCCAGAAGCCATAAGGTATAATCCTGCGTGTGATGTAGGTCATCCGGGTAAAGTTCAAAGTCGCTTTTAGGTGGCTGCTGTTATCTTAGCTGTCTGGTGCTGAAATTGTGACGGTATTTTAAAGTCAACTTGGGCGGTGGGTTTCTGGGAGAAACTCACCAGGGTAATGCCGGCAAGCTGTTAGATTTACCTTGGTGCAGCTTCAGTGCAAAACTACCTGTGCCTCTCCTCAGCTACGATCAGTGCATTAGCATTTCATTACTTAGACAATTATGAGCCTCAATGTTGTAACCTTGGTTGGCCGGGTAGGCGGCGACCCTGATGTTAAGTATTTCGAGTCCGGTAGCGTTAAGTGTAGATTGACACTAGCGGTGAGACGTGCGAGTTCTAAGACTGATGAACCTGATTGGTTCACCCTTGAGCTGTGGGGCAAAACGGCAGAGGTGGCTGCCAACTACGTCCGCAAGGGCAGTTTGATTGGGGTCACTGGTTCTTTGAAGTTCGATTCTTGGAGTGATAGAAATAGCGGGGCAAATCGATCCTCACCCGTGATTAAGGTTGAGCGAATGGATCTGCTGGGTTCCAAAAACGATAATAGCGCCGGTATGGCGAACTCTGGCGCGGGGGGTGGCTATGGCGATGGGGAGTTCTAACGAGTTAGCTTTTAAGTAAAGTGCCGGTGTTTTCTTTAACAACCGGCGGCTGCTTTAGTAGCGAATTTGCAAGGTAACGGATGCCTCGACTTGCTGTTCACCTCCAATCACCGGCGTTGAGGCGGCTTTATCAGCCCGTTCTGCCTGAACAGCATAATTGATGATCGGGAGTTGAGGAGGGACTGCATCATTGATTTTGATGCCGATCACTTCTCGCTTGGTGAAGTTCAGTGCGCTCAAAACGGCGTCTGCTTGCTGGTTGGCTTCCTCAACGGCTTCTCGCAGGGCTTGTTTTTGAGCCACTGCGATGGCACTGTCGGCGGCGACAAAACTGATTCCGTCAATGCGTGTGGCACCGGCTTTGACGGCTTCATCCAGCAGGGAACCGGCTGAGGGGGTATCTAGGCGAAAGCTGACGGTATTGGTGCCGGCATATCCGGTGAGTCGCTGCACATTGCCTTCGTAGCTGTAAACGGGGTTGAGACTGATGCCGGTGGTTTCCAATTTCTCGACGTTGCGCGATTTTAACAGCTCTACCACAGCAGACGACCGCCGCGCCACTTCTTCCTGTACCTCGGCTGCGGTTTTCCCTTGAACTTCCACACCCAACTGCACTTTAGTCAGGGTTGTGGGAATCGATTCTACGCCTCTTCCGGTGACGGTGAGGGTTCTTGGTGTCTGCTCTTGAGCCATTGCCGGTGCGGCTAACGTTAAACTGATTAAACTCATCGCTAATGGTAAAACTCGCAATAGGTTTCCAGCATTGATCCTAAAACCAGGGACGAAACGTTGCATAAACTTAATTCTCCTCACTAAAAACGATCCTAAGTTGTTCTGGCCGGCTCAAATCTATATTTCTACTTTGCCAATGCTCGATCCAGAAAGTTTCACTGGTTACATTTTTGGAAACCTTATCAGTTTTAGGGATTAGATTTCAGATTGGGGTTTGTCGGCAAGCGCTGTAATCTCATAAACTTTCACAAGCAGGGAAATTCATTAAAAAATTCTTGCCACTAAATTAGATAAAATCTTAAGGAGCGTGGCTGGTGGCGTACTGGCTGTTAAAAAGTGAGCCTAACGATTACTCCTACACCGATTTAGAGCGGGATGGGAAGGGCATTTGGGATGGGGTGAAAAATGCTCTCGCTCTTAAGTATATGCGGACAATGAGCGACGGCGATTTGGCGCTGTTTTATCACACCGGCAAGGAACGGCAGGTTGTGGGAATTGCTGAAGTTAGCAGCCTGCCTTATCCCGATCCGGCATTAAATGATCCTCAGCGGGTGGTGGTGGAGGTACGCCCTATTCGGCGGATGCCAAAACCTGTGACGCTTGCACAAATAAAGACAGATAGTTATTTTGAAGGATTTGATTTACTGCGGATTTCGCGGCTTTCGGTAATGCCGGTTAAGGATGAGTATTGGCAGCGAATTTTATATCTTGCCGGCGAATAAAGATTTTCTAAATGAGCGGTGAAATTTCTATGCGGTTGGGGACAGATTGCGAGTAGAAATCGGCACCAGGTAAGCAATGTGATCGCTGCACGTATTCTTACGACTACTTTGCTGTTCAGTAACACCTAGAACCGCTGCCGATTGATGCTAAACCCGAACAGAAATTTCAGCTTCTATTGGGTTTAAAAAAATCAAAATATTTATCATTTTTTATTAACTTAATAGTAAAGTATAGCTTACAATGTACTGAGAAACGCTATAGCTTTACAACTATTTAAGATGAAAAAACGCTGGAAAATGAGTTTGCCTGTTCTTGCTTTCATCGCTACTTTATCCATCGCGCCGGCTCAAGCAGACCTTTTTGATGGGCCGGTTGATCGGTTGCCGGTGGCAGAAAGAGTGGCGTTGCGTGAGGGTAAAATCGTTGTCACCGGCAGTGAGGGTCAATATGTGGGTAAAGTGTTGGTGACGGCATCACCTGGTGTGGTTTGGTCGGTTCTGACAGACTATGATAATTTTTATAAATTTTTGCCGAATGTTATTTCAAGTCAAGTCTTAGAAACGAATGGCAATCGTAAGGTTGTCGAACAGATTAGCAATCGCAAAATTTTGCTTGTCAAAGTGAAATCACGTGTTCGCACAGAAAATACAGAAACTAACAAACAGCGCATTGATTTTCGCTTAGTTGAGGGCGATTTACAGCAGTTGCAAGGTTATTGGACAATTGAGTCTGTTTCTGTGCGTCCTGGGGCAGAACCGACTCAAGTTTTGATCTCGCAAGAGGTAGAAGCTCAACCAAAAAGTGGAACGCCAAAGGATATTTTCTATGACATTTTTAAAAGGGCAATGGGGGATAATTTAAAGGCGATTCAGAAAGAGGTGAATCAGCGAACAACCGAAAGCCGGTGATGTTGGCATTTATTCTACTCTCTGTGCTTGATTTTGCATTAGTCGTTGAACACTCACTAAAGCCGGATTTAATTCATAACTCCGTCTTTCTGGATTACTAAGATGTGCCTGCTGTTCTTCTTCAATCATTTGTACATCTTGACGTACTAATCCATCCAGTAATTTTTGGGCTGAACCGAAAAGACTATCTTTCACAAGCCGGCGAAACGCGACTGGTAGTTTGTGCAATCGCCAAAACGCGTTTAAAGATGTGAAGTGAATTAAATACGCACGAGTTGCTGTTTCACTTATTGGACAAAGTAAGCAGTATATTTTAAAGTCTTGTCCTAATGTTGAGACCCAATGGGGATAAATGTAGCTGACATCCAAGGGTTCAGGATGAAGCCGGCGCAAGGCGGGAATAAATAGCTGAGAAATTGACCAAATTCTGTCAATTTTGTAATAGCTTTGGGCTTGATAATGGGCGATTACACTGTTTTCATTTTCTTCAATATTTTCGAGAACTGCTGCTGTCCAAGCTTGCCAATCTTGATGTAAATGTCCGTGATACATATCCATCAGATTTTCTATCAAGAAGGAGTAATGAGCGTTGCAATTTATAATAGAAACGGTAGCGATGTAGTTGAGGTGTTCCCACTCTGGAATATCTAAGGGAGAAACTTTTTCTGCAATGCTTTCCTCTCCAGGAAAAAGCCAAATAAAACCGTTTTGTTCTTTGAGAGGATAGCGGCGAATTTTGCAAGTTGGTAATTTTTGATTTTGTGCTAAATAGGGGACTGTGGCACATTCACCATTTGACTTAAATTGCCATCCATGATAAGCACATTCTAGGTGATTGTTAATAATGCGACCGTGACTAAGTTTAACGTGCCGGTGAGGGCAGCGATCTTCTAGGGCGTGAATGGTGCCGGTGTTATCTCGAAACAGAACAATCGGTTGATTCCAAAGAGTGATACCTATAGGCTGGGTTTTAATTTCTCGGCTGAGGGCGACAATATACCAGTGATTTGGGTTAATTTCTAGCTGGCGTATCTTCTGTTGTTGGATGGTTGGGGAAGGAATGGACATAAGCGCTGCAATCAATTGATTTTGAATTTTTTAACCGCAGATAAACGCAGATAAACGCAGATGAAATCTAGATGGATCTGCTATAGGCTGCGGTTTTATTTTTGGGTAACTAATTTTTCACCGGCATTGCTTTTAAATCTGCAACACCCCCTCTGGATTGACAGATAAAAGGGTTCTTCGCTGTAAACTTTCTTGGTGCAGAATAGCATTTGCTGCTAGTAAGCCACTACTAACGGCGCGTTCCATTAACCCGCAGGGAAATGGCATTTTTACCCAATCACCGGCAAAGATGAGATTAGAAACTTCTGTACTGGTTTCTGGGCGTTGGGCATAACTTCCCGGTGGATAGCCGGAGAAGTTCTTTTGATTGACTAATTCTTGATGCAATAGATTGGCTTCTTTAAGTGCTGGCACGATTTCATACAATTCTTGCTCAAATGTAGCGAGTAAGGTTTGCTGATTAGGAAATTCTTTTTCTTTGTAGCAGTAAGCGTGTAACTCTACGACACTACCGCCGGTTTTTTCATGCCATTCGATAAATTGTTCCTGAATTTTGTGGTAAAGCGTGATGCTATCGGTTAGCTGATAACCGGATAAAGATGTAAACCAGCTATGTTCCCATTCAAAATCACGATCAAACCAGAAACGGGCGACTGCAAAGGGATCAGCAATGGCTAATTTTTCAACCTGATTGCGTACCGGCTCATTGACTTCACCTGTCATTCGAGTGAATAAATGTTGTACTCCAGGGACATCGGTGGCTAAAATATAGTAATCTGCTTGAATGGTTTTTTCGTTATTAACGGGAAGTTGGGGATTTTTCGTTGCGACTAACTGCACCCGATCTTCTTCACGTTCTACGACTTTAAATCGTGGCAAGTCTCGCTCTGCCGGCCCTTTAATTACTTTGCCATTGCTATCAAAAACGGCACCATGACAGGGGCAGTGAAATTTCCCATCTGTTTGAGGTTGAACGGTACAACCTTGGTGTGTGCAAGTGAGAGAAATAGCTTCTTTACTTTTAACTTTGGCAGCAAAAACTCGGTCACCGGCACCGTAATATTCCATTTGTCCATCGGCTAGCAACGGATTGCGATTTGCCCAAAAAGGAACAGAATTTCCAGCGGTGCCGGTGTAATAGCTAATGGAATCGATTTGCCCTTCCTTCCAGCGAATGTCGCTCACTGTTGCGCCGGTGACAATTTCGCCTTCTTGCTGTTTAATTGCGCTAGCAATCGGCTGCACCAGCGAAGTGCCCATATCCTGCTTGGTTCCGTTGAAAGCCAACCCTTCTGGATTGCCAAAAAAGTAGAAGTGGAAAAACTGCATTAATTCCCCAACACTCATTTGATCCGGTGCATTCAAACTGGATTTGGCAAAGGGGAGAAAATACAAGTCATATAAGCCTTGAGGAAAATCTTTCTCAACCCAGTCAGCCACGGATAAATTGTCGAGACGCTGGAAGGTTTTTTGGGGATTAAAACCGGCAATTGCTCGAAAAACTTGCCAGTGTGCCGGCTTGGTAAGATTAATTCCCCAGCGCAGCCGGTTGGGGGAAGCAGCTGCTAAATCAACGATATTCCAAGGGAAAGCAGAACGGCTGGGACGAAACACTTCTGGCTGGTATTTGTTATCTCGGAAAACCACCGAGTACATCTTCAAATCAACAAAATTTTCAGTAATGCTGAGTTCTTCCACAAGGCTTTTTAAGTTGTAATATTGGGGAAAAAAGCCGTGGAAGCCATGTTCCATCATAAATGTTTCACCGGCAGCCTCAATGGGCCAACTGGCGATTTTGCCCCCAAGTTGCGGCGATCGCTCTAGCAGCGTCACCTTAAACCCTCTCTGGCTGAGTTCATAGGCGCAAGCCAGCCCAGCCAGTCCAGCGCCAACCACAACAACACTTTTAGGACGATTGACCCAGCGCGGCAAATCTAGGGTATCTTGCTGAAATACTGCCGGTTGGGGTTTTGAGAAGCGGGAGTAGCCCACCAAGCCAGCAGCGGCACCGACACCAAACATCTTAAATAGGGTGCGTCGGGAGATTGGGTGCGATAGCGCGTACCTTGATAATTGACTCATGAACGACTTAGCTAACTCCTCACATGAAATACTGGCGTGAAACTCTTGCCGTTGCACAACGCATTCTGATAGAACTGTTGCGCCGGCGACGCAGTCTGATTTTTTGGGCGATTTTTCCGGTTTCTGTGCTGCTACTTAACGGTTTTATTCTGGCAGAACGAGCCAAGCTGTCAATGGCTCAAGCTTTTGAAAGTGCCGCGCCGTCAACGCTGGTGGGCGCTGCGCTGTTTTTCAGTTGCCTGGGAGGCACGGTGTCAACTGTGGTGGCAGAACGTGAACAGCACACGCTCAAGCGCTTGTTTATCTCTCCCCTCAGCGGCACTTCGTACTTTTTAGGCATTTTTGTTGCTCATAGCTGCATTGCTATGGGTCAAACGCTTTTGGTGTACACGATTGCGGCATTTTGGCAAGCTCAATTTCAGGGTTCACTTCTCCTGGGAGCAATCATTATTTTACTCAGTATAATTTCCTATGTGGGAGTTGGGTTTATTCTGGGCACGCAATTTGCGCGTCGAACTGAGGATGTGAATGCTTTGGTTGCGACGTTTGGAGTGCCTTTATTAATTTTGGGAGGTGCGTTTTTACCGTCATCTTTGTTTCCAGATAAATTACTTGAAATCGCTAAGTTCAATCCGATCTATCACATGAATGAGGCACTGTTGGGTGTAGCTGCCGGCGGTGATGGGTTAGAAGAAATTGCTGGACATTTTTGGTTTTTATGTGTGTTTGCTGTTTTGATGATCGGGGGGGGATGGTTATCTTACCGGCGAATGTTGAGTGTTGAGAGAAGGTTGTGATTAATTGGGCATGGGGCATTGGGCATTGGGCATGGTAATTGAGGTAAGGATAAAATAGTGCTGAAAATTGAGAATTTATGTAAGTCTTACGGGAAACGAGAAGTTCTTCAGGATTTGACGCTGCATATTTTCCCGGGAGAAATTTATGGGCTTTTAGGGCCAAATGGTGCCGGGAAGACGACAACGATTAATATTCTTTGTAATTTGCTGCAAGCGGATAGCGGTTTGATTTTAATTAATAATCTGCCGGCTTCTGAAGAAACGAAATTACTGATCGGCGTGGCGCCTCAAGAAAACTTGCTTTATAAAAGCTTAACTTGTGAAGAAAATCTAAACTTTTTTGCTAAAATTTATGGCATAAAAGCTGAGAGCCGGCGTCAACAAGTAAAAGCTTGTTTAGAAGCTGTAGGTTTAGCAGATCGGGCGAAAAGTCCGGTAGAAACGCTGAGTGGGGGAATGAAGCGTCGGCTCAATATTGCAGTTGCGTTGACGCATAATCCTAAATTAGTGATTCTCGATGAACCAACAACAGGTTTAGATATTGAAGCGCGTTACGAAATTTGGGATTTAATTCGGCGTTTAAAAAATCAGGGAATTACCGTACTACTGACCACTCATTTATTAGATGAAGCTGAACGACTTTGTCAACGCATTGGGATTCTTAAAGGTGGGAGAATTTTAGCTGAGGGCAGTTTAGAGGAATTGCGGCAGCGAATTCCAGCCCAAGAAGTTGTAACAGTGCAAACGCCTGATGAAGACGCTGCAATCGCGCGTGCAAAGGAGTGGGGCTTTACCTGCCGGCGCTATGGCAATGATCTTGCTTTTTGGTTACCCGAACAATTAGAACTTAAAGAAATTCTCGCTCGGTTTGAGGGAATTACTCTAGACTCAATTGCGCGAATGCCAGTGCGCTTAGAGCATATTTATGTTGAGGTAACGCAACAAAACTAAAAATTATTAAAACCATTGCACAATCCTCAAATCAACAACTTACCTTATCTCCCAACGCTTAAGCCATCTATGTTTGTCTTGGGTTAAAAAACCTTGTCCAAAAATCTATTAGTTAAACCCTAACCTATTTGCTGCCGGCACCGTTCCAAATATATTTTAATCACCTTATCTTGCGGATTAATCCGCAAGCACTCTTGAAAAGATTGTGCCGCCTCACTAAAATTTTGCAAATAGTAAAGTAACAAAGCTTGCTCAAATAGTGTTTTTGTCGCCAACTTCCCTTCTTTAATTTCAACCGGCTCGGCATCAAAAATTTCAAAAACTGACACCATTTCTGATTTACCCTTAACTTTTACTCGATCAATCAGACGGAAGGAATAATCAGCAGGATTTTCCAAACCCATAAAAGTATGATGAGTGATTAATAGCGACACTCCATAATTTTTGGTTAGTCCTTCAATCCGAGAAGCTAAATTCACCGCATCCCCGATCACCGTGCCATCCATCCTGTTTTGTCCTCCAACGGTTCCCAGCATCAAAGAGCCGGTGTTGATGCCAATGCCAATCTGAATGGGTAGATAGTCAACCGATACCCGATGTTGATTGTATTCAATCAGCCGGCGCAGCATGGAAATCGCCGCTTTCACAGCATCATCTGCTCCGCCACTAAACAGAGCCATAATTGCATCGCCAATATATTTATCAATAAATCCATTATTTTCGATAATTGCCGGCTCCATGCGGCTTAGATAGGAATTGATAAACTTAAAATTATTTTCCGGAGTCATACTTTCGGAAAGCGTGGTGAAATCACGAATATCAGAAAATAAAACCGACATCTCCTTCTGCACCGCCTCGCCTAATTTAGCATCAACAATACTTTCATATCCCAGAAAAGATAGAAATTCATTTGGCACAAAACGTCCAGTTGCATCGGTTAATTCTAATTCAATGTCTAGCGCTTGTTTCAAATCATCATTTAGTTGAGCAAGTTCCTCAGTAAATCTTGCTCGCTCTGCTTCTGCTTTTTTACGTTCTGTAATGTCTTGAAAGGCGACAATAGCATAGGAAATATTGCCCTTTTCATCATAAATAGGCGTTCCCCAAGTTTCTAAGGGAATAATTTTATCGCCTTGATGAATTTCCATATCAGCATTTGTAACACTTTCGCCTTTCAAGGCACGTACAACAGCCAATCTCTCAGCGGGATATTGCTGATCGGTGCCGGCAACACAAATTTTATAAACTTCAGGGATTTGCTCGCTGGTAGTTTCCGGGATGACTCCTTTACCCAGTAGCTGCTGAGCCGTGTGATTGGTATAGTAAACTTTACCGCCACTATCAAGTATTCCAACCCCCACCGGCAGCGCTTCTAAAAATTGAGTTAGCCGACTCTCACTTTCCTTAACAGCTAAATAAAGTTGAGCATTTTCAATAGAGATTGCTGCTTGGGAAGATAAAATTTTTAACACTTCCAATCTGTCAGGCGTAAAGGCACCCGTTGTTAAATTATTTTCTAAGTAAAGAATACCAGTTAACTTATTCTGATTGAGAATCGGAAGGCATAAAACTGATTTCGGTTGATGTTCAATGATATAAGAATCGGCTGCAAAATTTGTCTCATCAGTCGCATTATCAAGCAGCAGCGTTTCTTGAGTATGCGAGACATAATTGATTAGTGTTATCGGAATGTCTTGGCAAGATGCAAGGGGAATTGATTGCAACACTGTTAAAGTGTGTTTTGCATCTGTGCTGTCTGTTGCCGGCTTCTCCTGAGCTGTTAAACTCACCTCTAAAGATTTGCGGCTCATTCCCTGCGCTTCGATCACAAGTTGACCTGATTTTTGCAGAATAAAAGCACATTTTTCTGCGCCGGCATTCTCCAGAGCAACTTGCATTAAGCTTGAAAGCAAGTTATCGAGTTGAATTTCCTTGGCGATAGCTTGGGAAGCTTTAATAACGGTTGCCAAATCCAAAGCTTCTGAAACATCTGTGCCGCTAGAGCTAACAGTTCCCACCGTCATCTGAGAGACTGTCTCGCCTGTCTTTAAAGTTGTTTTGCGATTAAGAATAAAGCCAAGTAATAGAGGATAGCGTTTTTCTAAATCTTCAATTTTTGCCTTCGCTCCCCAACGAGCGTAGCAGTAATAAGCATCAGTTAGATAAACTTGCGCCAACTTTTCTTTACCTTGTGACAAATAAAATTTGGCTGCGAGTTCGTTAGCCAAGGCTTCTTCATTGATATATTGATGCTCCTTTGCAAGAGCAATGGCACGATCATAATAGTCCATTGCTTCCACCTTTCGCCCAAGAAATCGGCACCGCTCTGCTTCTACTAAATAATATTTATGCAAATAATTCATTGGGGCGTGATGCGCCCATTTTTTCATCTTTTTTTGGTTGGCGTTCACCTTTTGCCAAAGACGCTTTTTTTCAGATTTTGGGGCGTCATTTAATACGCTAATTCGAGCTAAAGAATCGTATAGGTGAAAAACTGTATAAGGCATCGTGGAGGTAACGCCTCCGATGTATTTTTCCGCAAGAATGGCATTATCAAATGCTTGCCGGTATTCATAAAATAAATAACATAAAATAAGTTTATTGATATATAGCACGCACATAGCAGTGCTATCATTTGCTTGCTGATGAAGCGGCAACCTCGTTTCCTCGTTATAACTTTTACCCATTAAACGCCAAGGAATTTCCGAGGAATTTGTTAAGTTTAAGACCACCTGCTCGTAAATTTGATTATAGTTAAGAGCAGTTGCTTGTTTGAGTTGATAAATTGCTTCATTATAGGACGCGATTTCTTTTTCAAAAACTGCTAAATCTCTGCCGCTAAAATAAGCACGGGAGCAATAAACATAAGCCGAATAAGCAGCATACTGTAAATCGCCGGTTTCAAGCCCACTTTGATAAGCTTCAAGCAAAGGAGGCAATGTTTCAGCTACTGCCTTCTTCCAATGAGTGACAAAACTATTAACAATTTGGTAAATTCTAGCTTTTAAATCTTTTGCATTAAAGCGTGCCAATACATTTAAAGCAAGCTCACCAAATTTAAAACCGGCTTCAATATCCCCCACAACGCCGCAAAGAACAAGTCCATAACCAACATAACCATAGGCAGAAGAGGGAGAATTCCCATATTTTAACGATAAATTGATCTGCTTAAAAACAATTAGCGGCAACAATGTAGGGACAGCAAAATAGGCAGAAGTCGATGCCGTTGAAAGAATCCTCATTGCTGAAAGCTTAATTGGATCGGTCATTTCCGGCAAGTTGATTAAGTCCTCAATTCGCTTTCCGAACAAAGCTCGCTTTGTCTTCATTAAACCCAAAATTACATCGAGCTTCCTTGGATTTTCAGGCAAGTCCACGCCTAAAAACTTCAACACTTGCAATCCAATCTTTACTGTTTCTATCAGTTGATTTCGTGCCACACAAGCAAGCATTTTTACTTCATAAACTTTAACCCGATCTAGTACCGTTTTAGCTTGTTGCAGCACAATCTGAACTAACTGCTCCATCCTCTCAAAGTCCGTGTTGAGGTAGGCCGCTTCTGTCGATTCCACATACAGCGCCAATGTCAAATCATACTGACTTTCCCAGCTATCTACTGCTAGTAATTCGATTGCCGCAGTTAAATACCTAACAGCAGCGTTATAAGCAGTAGAAGCCTTCGCTTTACGACCGGCAATTAAATTCAGCTTAGCTAATTCATCTCGGTTTCTTTGCTCCCTAATTAATTCTGCGCCAATATTTAATTGGTTAACAATATCAAATATTTTCTCTTCCCGTTCCTTCACAGGTGTCCCGTTCAACAGTAGTTGCCCAATTTTTAGGTGAGTCGCCTGCTTTTCCGTTTCAGGAATCAGAAAATAAGCCGCTTGCTGGACTCGATCATGCAGAAATTTATAAGGAACTGCACCAGGGGATTCTGTATTTGAGGAAACTGATGATTTTTTTAAATTTTCAGAATTTAAACTTGATAAGCTATCAGTTTCTTGGAAAAACTTATAAACTTCGCTGATCGGCAAAACCAAACCTTCTTGCAGCGCTTTCCACAACTCAGTTGCTGTTTCTACAGGCGATTTTTCTCGCACAATTGCTAGAGTTGTTAAGTCAAAAGAGTTGCCAATACAAGCAGCTAATTTCAACACAGCTTGGGCAACCTCTGGTAGTTTCTTTAATTGAAGTGCCATAAACTCAACCACGTCATCGCTCACAGTCAGCGCCTTGACTTTGGCTATATCGCACTCCCAGTAACCGAAGTTAAAATCAAAAGAAATTAGCCTATCTTGATATAAAGATTTAAGAAATTGATTTGTAAAGAAAGGATTACCTTTGGTTTTATTTAAAATTAGTTCGGTTAAAGGAAGTGCCCGTTCTGGAGGGGAGCTTAGGGTATCGGCAATCAAGCAGTTTATATGATTTTCATCAAGAGGTGCTAGGTTAATTTGATTAACTGTCGCGCCGGCAGAGCGCATCTCTTCTAAAGTCAGCATTAAGGGATGTGCTGCACTGACTTCATTATCCCGATAAGCTCCTATGACTAACAGATGTTGTGAAACCGGCGTCCCGCTTGCCATTGCTTCAGTCATCAACAATTGCATTAACTTCAAAGAAGCAGAATCAGCCCACTGCAAGTCATCTAAAAAAATGACAAGCGGGTGTTCTTTGATGGTAAATATCCGAATGAATTTTCCAAACAGCAAATTAAATCGGTTTTGGGCGGCTGCCGGCGCGAGTTCTGGCAAAGCCGGCTGCTGTCCGAGAATCCTCTCCAGTTGTGGAATCACATCAATTATGACCTGAGCATTCTCTCCCAAAGCTGACAAAATTTTTGCTTTCCATTCTTGCACAGAGCCAGCACTTTCTGTTAGTAATTGTCCCATCAGGTTTTGAAAGGCTTGCACTAAAGCAGAGAAAGGAATATTACGCTTAAATTGGTCAAATTTACCTGAGATAAAATAACCCCGTTGCCGAACAATGGGTTTATGAACTTCATTCACGACCGCTGTTTTACCAATTCCCGAAAAGCCAGCAACTAACATCATTTCGGTAGTGCCTTTGCCCACCCGCTCAAAGGCGGTTAACAAAGCCTTGACTTCAGCTTCTCTGCCATAAAGTTTTTCAGAGATCAAGAAGCGGTCAGAAATATCTCGCTCTCCTAAAGTAAACAGGCTAATGCTGCCGGCAGTTTCCCATTGCTGCAAACAAATTTCTAAGTCGTAGCGCAAACCAAAAGCACTTTGATAGCGTTCTTCAGCCGTTTTTGCCATTAACTTCATAATGATGTTATTCACCATTTGAGGAATGGCTGGATTTAGCTCAATGGCCGGTGCCGGCTGACGAGCGATGTGGCAGTGAACTAACTCCATCGGATCGCTAGATTGGAAGGGAAGCTGCCCACTCAGGAGTTCATAAAATGTCACCCCTAGGGAATAAAAATCTGTACGGTAGTCGATGCCACGATTCATTCTCCCAGTTTGTTCAGGAGACATATAAGCAAGTGTTCCTTCCAAGACATTAGGGTTTTGGATTTCTTGCGTTTCTCTGGGTAAGAGGGAGGAAATGCTGAAATCAATGAGCTTTACTTGCTTAGTTTGCGGATTAATTAGAATATTTTGAGGTTTAATATCTTTATGGGTAATTCGGTTGTGATAAAGTCCTTCTAGCGTTCGCACAATTGTTAGCGCAATGTTGAGAAACTCATCCAACGGTACGGACGACACGCAATCTTGAGTGTGATCTGGAAAACTATTCTTTAAAGAATTTGACCTTAAATGAGTGACATATTCTTTGAGGGAAATGCCACCGAAATCTTCCATCACTAGAGCAAAACTATTACGGTAACTTTCCAGGCTAATCGGTTGAATAATCCCTGGCAAGTTAAGATTTTTAGCAATTGTGTACTGATTGCGAAACTGCACGAGTTCAGTAAACGTGGGATAATCTGTCTTAAGCAGTTTGATCGCCACGGGTATTCGGTCTGAATCACGCAGCGCTCGATAAACTAGAGTTCTGGAACCGTCGTAGATTTTTTCAGTGACGCGATAGCCTGGGAGTGTAACCATAGCCTCTACCGTGTGCTGAGCCACTTGCTGTCTTCTTAAAACAAAACTGTTGTCATAATATCCAACAAGATAACCGGCTTTCCAGAGATTCTCCAACACCCTCTACCTTCTTGAGCGTCTGCAGTGCCTTTGAAAGCTAGCTAACTTGCTCTATGGCAGTTGCAATAGGTCACCGGCACTCCCAGAAAAACAAAAACCGGGCAGCTACATAGCCACCCGGAGAGCAATTTTAGATTTTAGATTGTTCTTATTCATTAGCCCTTTGTCTTTTACGGAGACAAATGACTGATGATTTTTTCACAATCAGCTCTTTCAAAATTTAATTAGGCAGTCACAGCCTTCTTAGGAGCAGAACTCAATTCGCCCTTGGCATACTTAGCAGCAAAGTCTTCGAGAGACACTTGCTTAACCTTGGTACCATGACCGGCAGCGCCAAAAGCCTGATAGCGGTCGGCACAAACCTTCTGCATATACTTGATAGAAGGCTTCAGGAAGTGGCGGGGGTCAAATTCTTCCGGCTTGGAAGCGAGTGCTTCACGCACGGCAGCGGTGATAGCCAGACGGTTGTCGGTGTCGATATTCACCTTACGCACACCGCTCTTGATACCCTTTTGGATTTCTTCAACCGGCACGCCGTAGGTTTCCCGGATTTTACCGCCGTACTGGTTAATTAAAGCCAGCAAATCTTCAGGCACAGAGGAGGAACCGTGCATTACCAAGTGGGTGTTGGGCAAGCGGCGGTGAATTTCTTCGATGCGGCTGATCGCCAAAATTTCCCCAGTCGGCTTCCGGGTGAACTTGTAAGCGCCGTGGCTGGTGCCAATTGCAACTGCCAGAGCATCCACGCCGGTTTGCTCGACGAATTCAACCGCTTGATCGGGATCGGTTAGCAGTTGATCGTGAGACAAAACGCCTTCAGCGCCATGTCCATCTTCTGCTTCACCCATGCCGGTTTCCAGAGAACCCAAGCAACCCAGTTCGCCTTCAACGCTGACACCGATGGAGTGAGCAACTTTCACCACTTCGCGGCTGACATTGACGTTGTACTCAAAGCTGGCTGGAGTCTTGGCATCCGCCTCCAGAGATCCATCCATCATTACGCTGGTGAAATTATTTTTCATCGCAGAGTAGCAGGTGGAGGGAGAATTGCCATGATCCTGGTGCATGACAATGGGAATGTGGGGATAGGTTTCAACCGCAGCCAAAATCAGGTGGCGCAGGAAGTTTTCGCCGGCATAACTGCGAGCGCCGCGAGATGCTTGCAAAATCACGGGGCTATTTGTCTCATCTGCCGCCCGCATGATCGCTTGGATCTGCTCCATGTTATTGACGTTATAAGCAGGGAGGCCGTAACCGTTTTCAGCCGCGTGATCCAGCAGCAGCCGCATAGGTACAAGCGCCATAGATGATCCTCCTAATTCTTTGTTGTCAGCGAGTTGGTGTTATAGCAGTCTAATTCTTACGATAATCTTAAGATACTTTGCAACGTCTGGCGAATTATATCTAAAAATTACATTCCAGACCTCTGCCTTCTAGCCGAACACAGGCTAAAGGATGGGGCTAGGGATCAGAAATGGGCCTAGGGGATAGGGGCTAGGGAGAAGAGATCACAAGAGAAATAGAGAAAATAATATTTTTTCAATCTTTATCGGCAATTTTAGCAGCAAAGAACACTAGCTGCTCCGCCCTCATGTTTTCATCCAAGCAGGCAATGTGACTTATTTTCTCGATTGCCGCACTTTGGAGCAAACAAGACTTCGGTAGATTCGGGCAAAATCAGGGCCGTGGGCGGATTTGACGATGTCACGGTGACATTACAAGAAGTTATAAAAATTCTCAACCTGGGCAGAGACTTGTTATTTATTGCACAGAAATCGGAATTTGTACTTCGCTGCGTTTCATCGATTCTGGCGTCATGGGTGAATTGTACAGCAACCGCCGGGGAGAACCGGCTACTTGATACTGCGGGTTTTCAGCCAGCCAATCGTGCAGCCGGCGCAGATTGGTTTGATAACTTTCCCACGTATAAGCCCCTTGAATGCCGGCGCTCACCACTGTCATAGCTGGATAATCTGTCACCTTCACACCCGCATCAATCTGCTGAGGATTAATGTCGGGATTGGGATATAAAAAAGAAACTTCTACCGAGTTTGGCGAATCAATTTGTGCCGGCGAACTTTCTAAATAACGCGCTTCCACCGGCGTTGTCATTGCAATTTGGTTGCTGCTAATGTGTTGAAACAGCGGATTAAAAGCCACTCCCGTTGCTTGCTGTGCTTCGCCTGTGTGGGTGTAAGTCACAGCACGATACTCAGGATATTGCTTAACTTCAATTTCACCAATTTCAGTAGGCTGGGGAAATCCAACGGGTAAAGCAGCAGACATAATTAACTCGTTTTATGACAACTCGCACAATTGCAACAGAGCATCCTAATTTTGTTAGGAATCTCATAATTTTATCACAAACTTGTTTCTTTTCCTTACCGGCATCCGTTTTAATTTGTCAGGCAAGCGGGATGCCGGCCTTATCTTACTTATTCTAGATTAGTAGAATTTTTCATGTAAAGCTCCCTCTTTAAACGTACAATCTCCCAGGGCATAAGACAAAATTTTCTCAAATTTGTGCGGATCTACTTGAGTGTTCCAATCGCGATCAACATTCTCTCCAAAAAGATGCCAATGCTCGTGTTTTAGAATACTCGAAATTTTGCGAGGGGCGTGTTCCCAGCGCTGCCTGTTAAATATTTCGATAACAGTCGCACCGGGATTGCAAAAAATTTGATTAAATATCCCCGCACCATGAGCGCCGGCAACCACGTTGGCTTCAGAAAATATGCGAATTTGATCGGCTAATTTGTAATCTTCACAGTTAATTACTTCAAAACCATATTCCCGAAGAATCGGGAGTAATTCATTTTCATTACTAATGCTGCGGGAAGCTTTGGCACGAGAGATATAAATCCGACGGGTTGGGGATGGATGGTGAGCAGTGCCGGTTGCTGCCGTTACCAAGCGTTCTCGCATTTTATACAAATGTACTGCTTTCGGAACCCCCATTTTATCGGCTGCGTGACAGAAAAGTAAGTTTTCAAAACAAAGGCATTCCTCTCTTACTTCAAAAATTCTATCTTGAGAAACTCCCAATAATTCCAGGCTTTCCAGCCGATAAGCTTCGGGAGCAGCATTAACAATCACCTTAAAATCTGTTTGTAAAGGATCTAAAAGTGCTAGTCTGGGCAGGTAATCCATCAGCCAGTGGGCGTAATTTGCGGCAGAATATTTGCCGACTAAAGAGACATATTTTCCGGGAATCGGTTGAGGAGGAAAACTTGCCGAAGCAGAGGAGAGAGAATTCAACAAAACTGTTAACCGATCAACAGGTTCTGCTGTTGATTGGGAAACCATTTCGAGTTCAGGGGTCATCACAAATCCGCTTGAACCCAAAATAATTGCATTCGGCATTTCACAGGTAAATGTTTCGCGAATTGGGTAACGCACCATTCCGTAAAGATGAGAGTAGTACAATTCGCCTCGTTTTACAGAGTGGCAGATCCGTGATTCATGAAATTGAGTTAGCCGGAGCCGGCCATGCTTAACTAAATCAAAACTATCTTCGACAATTGTTTTTGAGGCTTCACATTCTTGAATGGTTGCAGGATTAAAGTTTTCTACCGGCCAACCACGCTGTGATGCCAAATCGAGAAGATTAACAACCGTAATGGAAGATAATTCTTGCCGGCTCAATAAGCTTTTTATGAAAACGCTCAGTTGTTCAACTTTCGGATAAATGAAGTACATAAATAGATCCGAGTTGTACAGCTTGTTTGAAACAAACTTACGGAGAGGCTTAAGAGTCCTTCGGAGATTGAAACCGGCAGCCTGCTCTGGGGTGGTTGAGTGCGTAGATTGCAGCATAATAAAATTAAGTGTCGCTTTAGTAAAGTCTGCGATAGCAAGCAATGGCTTGCTCGGTGTTGGTTAAGCAAACCTTTTGTAGAGGCATATTCCCTAATGTATCGTTAAGGGCGGCAGTGGCTTACCTTCGGTACAAATCGGCGGTTAAGTAAGCGCTTGTAAGGAAGGGTAAACCATCTTTTCTTGAGAAAGTAATGGCTCATTATAACGCCTTTTAGCGAGCTAAGCAGTAGCGGCTGAGATCTTTAGACTTTTTCAATTTTGCAGAGTCCTAAAGGTGGCAGATTCCCTAAGAGAGCCGGCATCGGTTCAGGCAGCAGAAGCCGCATTCATTCTTTTACGATGCCCCAAGCATTTTTTGATGATTAAGGAATAGAAAAACGCTGATTTTTTTATTGTGCCACTTGCGCCGGCAGGAACAAATATTAAGGAATGGATTCGTTAAAATCACTGTGAGAGCGCAAGCGTAGTGGAACGTTTAATCAAATGAGCAAGCTCAACCGGCCTAATAGTAAGGTATCTGAAACCCAACGTCGTTTCAAGCAGCCAGTGGTAAAATTTCCGGCGTGGGCAATAACGCCTATACTGCTAGGGAGTATTGTTCTAGCCGGCATCTGCACAGCCGTCATGCCGGCATCCGCAGCCGAACGCGTCATGCTGCGGCTTGGCCCTTTTCAGCAGTCAGTAGAAATTGCAGATTTAGAACGTTTCGCCGAGACGGGCGAAGTCTCTACCAACCTTCAACCCATAGCTTATTTGCTAACCCCGGATGTGCGGCGAGTGCTATCTGATCGTCTGGAACTCAGCCCCGATCAGGCAAGCGACCTAGTAGATGAGCTATTAAAATCACCTGGGGGAGATCGAATTGTTCAGGCAGTTCGGTTAATATTGCCTGGGATCGGCATTGAGCAAGTTGAAGCAGCCTTGATGCTGGCAGCCAGACAGGCAAACAACGTCAGCATCAGCAGCCTGTTTCGGGCGCTACCGGGCGAAACCATTACTGTGGATCTCAGTGCCCTAGTATCAGCACTTTCCAAACTTAATCTTCCCTATTTAGGCACAAAAGCTCTAGATTCTTACCTACAGCAGGAGTCGAGTGTCGAACACGAGCCGGTGCTGCCCAACTTTAACCCAGCCGCCGCCGGCGATAAACCTGTGCGGCAGCAAACCCTGACTTTTTCTGATCGGCAACGGGGGCGTTCCCTCCCCGTCGAAGTTTACTGGAGCACTCAGTCGGCAGACAGCCAGCAACCCCTCGTCGTCATCTCTCACGGGCTGGGTTCAGATCGCCAAGCTTTGGCCTATTTAGCCAGTCATCTCGCCTCTCACGGCATGACAGTCGCCGCCGTCGAACATCCCGGCAGCAATGTCGCTTGGCAAGCCGGTGCGCCGATTACCCTCGATCCTAGCCAACTCCTCGCACCCTCTGAATTTATTGATCGGCCTTTGGATGTTAGCTTTGTCCTTGATGAATTTGCCAAATTGAACCGGCAGTCTGGGTTGTTGCAGGGCAAACTTAACACCGATCAAGTGAGTATGATCGGTCATTCTTTGGGAGGCTACACAGCCTTAGCCCTTGCCGGCGGCGAATTACAGCTAGATGAATTACGAGACTTTTGCAAAAATAAGCTGCCGGTGGGCTACTCTGCCGCAGACTGGTTGCAATGTTCAGCAGCTAACTTAATCGGCAACCGTCGGCAGTTGCAAGATGAACGGGTTGTGCAAGTCATTGCCCTCAACCCGATTGTGGGACGCTTATTCGGGCAAACCGGCCTGAGCAAAGTTACCACGCCCACGTTAATTTTGGCGGCAACAGAAGACGTACTTGCGCCGGCACTTAACCACCAGCTACAGCCGTTTACTCAACTTGCCGGTGATAAATATCTGATAACAGCCATTGGCGGCACCCATTTAAGTGTGACTGAATCGGCTAACCTAACCCGTGCCGGTGGCCAAAATTCCATCGTCAAAGAACGTAGAGGGGCGGATATCGAACCCCTGCGCCAACTGCTGCAAGGCGTCAGTCTGGCATTTATCAAACAGCAGACACCAGAAGCGCAAACTTATGCCCCCTTCCTCTCACCTACCTACGCCCGATCCCTATCTACCCAGGCGCTGCCTCTGCGTTTGAGTACAGAATTGCCGGCTAATTTGAGTCGGTGGCTGCAAGTTGGCACTCAAGAATGAAGCGTCAGGGAGAGGGGCTAAAGATAAGAAAGGGTGAAAAAGAACAATCGCAACAGTCATTTTATTGCGGAAACACAAAGAACTTAGAATTCACAATTTATAAAAGTTCTCAAGTGTGAATTCTAAGTTCTTTGTTCTTTTCAAACTTCACTTTTTTCCAAAACTTTACGTTTAAGCAGCCCCTAGCCCCTAGTCCTTCTCTTAGAGACTTGGAGTGACGCCGGTCTCAAGGCCGGTAGCGCGTGTAATGCTTGTGTAGCCCATATTTCCTGCGATTTCGCGAAGCACTGTAATTTGCTCCTCAAAGTTGAGCCGTTCGATTATGCCCAACACATCATTGATTGCTGGAGTCGCTTGGTAATTACCCGGCATATCTACAACCGTATCTCCCATCGCTTGCGACCAAGCAAACCAGACTACCAACTGATTATTTGGCGTTAGAGAACCGTAAGCGTGAGAATATTCTGTGTCGTCCCGGTTCACAATTGCACGCATAATATTCAATTGTTCTTCATCAGACAGCTCAATAAAGTCTCCTAGCAGCATCGGTGCCAACTCTGGTTGCGCCACATCTGGAGCGGCTGGGGTTATAGAACCTCCCATCTTTTTGTAGATATAATACAGCAGAGCTAGCTTTTCATCAGTTCCCAAAGCTTCAAACCTTTGAGCAACATTTTGAGTATCTTTTGAAAGCGCTTCAGGCGGTTTAGAAGGATTATTTGAAGCCATAAACAATCTCCACAAATATTTTTTTGTTCAATTTCTTCGCTCTTATACATTTACTTGATATTTATTCTAACCTTCATCTACCCAAGGGGAGATTTAAACAATTTCTATCTCTTAATCGCATCGCTCTTTTGGCTAGGATGAGGGAATTTGGAGAGTTGGGAGAACCCACAAAAAAGAAAAAATCTTGTTTGACTTTTTACCTTATTTACCCACACAAAAGCATTCGAGTCTAATTATTTTGACCTAAATTATTATCCGCTTATATGCTATCAAATCGATATACTAATGTAATTTTCAAGCGATGAAAGCTTCAGCCGGCCTGCGAATCTTGAAAAAGTAAAATGCCGGTAAAGACCACGATTGGGGGCTTCACCTTGCATAATTTGTTCTCGGACAAGCCAAAGCAATTAGAAAACAAACATCACCCCCACAAACGTGCCTAAGCCTGCCCAGTGCGACCGGCAAGATTCGCCACCACCGCAGCCAACTCAGCCGGACTCACAGGTTTCGGCATATGGATTTGAAATCCTGCCAACAAAGTCCGCCGCCGGTCTTCCTCCCTCGCATACGCCGTCAGTGCCGCTGCCGGCAGAAACTCCCCGCGTTCCGCATCAAGCGCCCTCACCTGGCGGATCAAAGCATAACCATCCTCTTGAGGCATTCCAATATCGCTCACCAAAACATTAGGGTTGAACTGTTTAATCTGTGCCATTGCCTCCCGAACCGATCCAGCCGTTTTCACAAGGGCACCGCACTCTTCCAGCGCTGTCAAGAGAAAATCCCGTGCATCCGCCTCATCATCCACCACCAGCACCCGCAAGCCCTCAAGGCTGGGGGCGAGGTCAAAAGCAACCCCACTATCAACGGTTGGGTGTACCCGTTCCGGATCGCCGGTGATACTGCAAGCAGCCCTCAGCGGCAGCTTCACCGTAAACGTCGAGCCTAAACCCTCGCCCGGACTGGAGGCGTGAACACTGCCGCCGTGCAGTTCTGCTAAGTGGCGCACAATTGCCAACCCCAGCCCTAACCCGCTAGACTCCCTAGTTGTTGAGCCATCTGCTTGGCGAAAGCGGTCGAAGACGAAGGGCAAAAACTCAGCTTTGATGCCAATTCCTGTATCGCTGACCCTAATTTCAACGTGGGAGTTAATGCGTTCGAGGGTAATCGTCACGCGGCCTCTGGGAGTAAACTTAATCGCATTAGATAGCAAGTTCCAAACGATCTGCTGCAAGCGGTCGGAGTCGCCAGAAACCAACCCGGCCTTTGGATCGAGGACAGACTGAATCCGAATCGCTTTCGCGTCCGCTGCTGGATGCACGGAATCAATGGCTGCCTCAATAATCGGCATTAATTCAATTGGGCGGACATTCAGGCGCAGCTTGCCGGTGATAATGCGTGAAACATCGAGAAGGTCTTTAATCAGCTGAAACTGCGCTCGGGCATTGCGCTCAATGGTTTGCAAAGCCCTTCGGGTCTTTTCCTCGTCGAACTTGCGGCTTAGTAAAAACTGCGTCCAGCCAAGAATTGAATTGAGCGGCGTGCGGAGTTCGTGGGACAGTGTTGTTAGAAACTCATCTTTGAGCCGATTTGCCTCCTGAGCTTCGCGATAAAGACGAGCGTTGTGAATGGCAAAAGCCGCACGGTGGGCCAGCTCCTCTGCCAGAGTTAAGTCAGATGCCTCATAGCGCCGGCGATCCGAACCTTCCAATACAAAGGTAATTGCCCCCAGCGTCCGCCCACGGGCAATCAGCGGCACCACCATCGCCGAACATAAGCCCAACTCCCGCAGAATTCGCAGATGTTCGGCATCGTGAGCAGACGTGACTAGCAACTGATCAGGAATCTCTGAATACAGTTCCGAGCATCCTGTGCGGATAACATTGGGCATTCCCCAGTGTGCTTTGGCATCGATGGGATAGCGTTGCTGTAGTTGGCGGGCCAGTTCCACCTTTGCCGGCTCGACATGAGCCACTGCCAGCGATTGAATTGAGCCATCGCTTTCGACCATATCAATCGCACACCAGTCGGCAATGCGAGGCACTGCTAGACGGGCCACACTATCCAGCGTGGTTTGATATTCCAGGGAGTGAGCCAGTACCGCGCTGGCATCGGCCAGAAAGCGCTCTTGCTCCTCTGCCCGTTTTTGGTCTTCCGTATCCGTAGCAGTTCCCAACCACGCCAGAATGCGGTCTTCTTGATATTTGATCGGAACGGTGCGTCCTTGGTGCCAGCGGTAAACGCCATCAGCCCGTCTCAAGCGAAACTCAATCGAGAAGCCGATGCCGGTTTTAAGGGAAGTCGCCCACTGCATGAGGAATGAGCGTAAGTCGTCGGGATGGACGATCTGCCGCGCTCCGTACTGTTTCGTCTCCTCCAAAGTTAGCCCTGTGTAATCGAACCAACTTTGGTTGCAGTATTCAATTGCTGCATCGGGAGTAGACAAACACACCAGTTGGGGCAGCGCCTCAGCGAGTGAGCGGTAACGTTCCTCGCTGAGGCGGAGCGCTTCTTCTGTTTGCTTGCGTTCTGTGATATCTAAAAATGCCGCGACGCACCCTCTCGTGTTGCCCGCTTCGTCAAATAAGGGAGCGGCATACTCCAGCAGTTTCACGATTGTGCCATCTTCATGGACAACGTCGAGTTCTGCGTCCAAAATCTCTACCCCATTCGCGGCAGCCTGCTGCATGGGGAGTTCCTCTGGGGATAGTTCCTTTGCGTTTTGATAGACTTTGAAACTTGAAGGTTTTTCCTCAGCGGGAGCGCTTAGTGAAGCATTGATCTGCGGGGAAATCTTCAACTGTTTTGCAAAAGCAGGGTTAACTCGGATTGTTTTACACTCCGCATCTTCGGCAATACCAATTCCAATCGGAATCACTTCTAATAAAGTTTGCAGCTCTTTGACGCGCCGCTCTAGCGCTTGATTGAGTTTGAGGATTTTTTCTTGAGCCAGGTGGCGTTCGGTGATGTCGGTATTGACTCCGATCCATTTATAGGGATTGCCTCGCTCATCCCACAAAATGGTTGCCCGATCCACCCAGTACAGCAACGTTCCATCCTGGCGCTGTACCCGGTACTCTTGCAAAAAGGGTTCGCCGGTTTTAAGGTGCTGTTCCACCGCAGCCATGACGCGCCGGCGATCATCGGGATGAATCACATTTTCCCAGCCTTGCAACGTTCTAGGAAATTCCCCTGGGGCGTATCCTAAATACTCATCAATATTGCCAAACCACTCGACGCGCCGGCTATTGATTTCCCATTCATAAATTAAGTCGCTGGCACACTCTGCGGCAATGCGAAATCGCTCTTTTGCTTGCGCCACAGCGGCTAGTGCACTGGAGCGCTCAGTGACATCTAGAACTAAAGACAGCACGGAAACTAATTTACCAGACTCATCTAACTGAGCCGAGTTATACCACTCACAAACAACAACTGAACCATTTTTTGTATAGTTACGATTGTATGAAATATTCCGTACTTCTATGCCGTTAACTAACCGGCTCAGTATAGTGGTGACTGCTTCTACATCCTCATCAAAGATGAGTGACCACTCAGTTGGTTGCTTGAAGATTACTTCATCTGGCTGCCAGCCAAATAGCCTTTCAGCGCTTGTTGACCACCGTCTTACGCGAAATTCTCGATCCCATTCAATCACTGCCAGCGGGGTATTTTCGACATGAAAATTAAGTTTTTGAAGTGCGAAGCGCAGGGCTTCTTCCATGCGCTTGCGTTCTGTTAAATCAACAATGAAGCAAACACAATTTTCTTGAGATTCTTCTAGCAAAGCGGTACCCACTAAAACGGGGACGCGAGTGCCATCTTTGCGAATATATTCTTTTTCCCAAGGCGTGCCATTTCCTGATACTTTGACTTCGCCAATTTTTTGTTCGTCGAGCCGGCGATATTCTGGCGGGGTCATAACATCCCAGCGTAAAGCGCCTGAGTGCAGATCCTCTTTTGTGTAGCCGAGCATCTGTAAAAATGCGTCGTTAGCGTCGGTAATGTGGCCGCTAAAGTCGGCGAAAAAGATTCCCATGAGGTTGGATTCAGCCAAACGACGAAACCGCGCTTCGCTTTGTCTCAAGGCTTCTTCAGCCTGCCGGCGTTCAGTGATGTCGATGCCGGTGCCGATGATATATTCAACTTCACCGGCACCGTCGTGCAGAATCGTGTTAGACCAAGCGATCAGCCGGCGGCGCTTGTCTTTGGTTAACCAGTCGTTGTCATATTGGTTGTGAAGCTCATTGGCTTGTAAGTTCTGGAATACGCGTTTAACCGGCTCGACTTGTTCTGGAGGGATGAACTTGTCCCAAACATAAGCGCCTTTAACTTCGTTAAATGTATATCCTGTTGCCTGCTCACAAGCTCGGTTAAAGCTAACAATTCGTCCCTGCCGATCAAGAACCACCACTAAACTGCCAATGGTATCGAGTACGGCAGCCGTAAAATCGCGTTCTTTGCGGAGTGCTTCTTCAGCTCTTTTGCGCTCGCTGATATCGGCAATTAAAGCCATTGCGTTGCTAACATTGCCTTCTGCATCCGGCAGCGGTGCTCCCCAAACAGCAATATCTATTTTCTCTCCTGATTTTTTTTGCCGGCACACTTCCACCCCAGGAACTAGCTGTCCTTGCAAATTCTGCTTATGCAAGGCGCGGAATTCTTCCTGTTTCTCTGGTGGGACAAAAGGAACGAGGTGATTTAACACCTCTTGTTCTGTCCAACCAAATATTTTCTCAGCGGCTGGACTCCACATCTTAATGTTGGCGTGATCATCCAAAGCAATAACTGCAATCGGCGAAGCTTGAATCAATGTCTGAAGCATCTGATTCGTTTCTCGCAGCGCTGTTTCTGCTTGTTTTAATTCAGTTATGTCACGGGTAATGTTCAACAAAGATTGGGTTGAACCATCCTTGGCAAATTCAGGAACAATCCGAGATTGATAGTATTTGATTCCGCTGGGTGTGGCGAAACTATTCTCTATTACGCACTGTTGTCCTGTTGCCAGCGCTTGACGAAATGTTTGTTCCCATTTAGCGAGGAGTTCCGCTGGTAAGCCTAACTCCCAGAGAGTTTTTCCGATGAAGAATGCCGGTGGCATTCCCGTCACTTGTTCAACCGCTTGATTCATGTAAAGGTATCGCAGATTTTTATCTAAGCGTGCGATAACATCCGGCGCATTTTCAGCGAGTGCTTTAAATTCTTGTTCTCGCTGGTGCAGTTCTTCCTCCGTCCGCTTGCGTTTTGTAATATCGCGGAAATAAATGGAAAGCCCTTCCGGGGAAGGATACGTGCGATTTTCAAACCATGTATTTAAGAAGCAAAACTCTTCAAAGGTTGCGGGGGCTTGCTGTGCGAATGAGCGGTGACATTCATGATAAAAAATTTCGCCAACTGCTTGAGGAAATACTTCCCATATATTCTTGCCAAGCAATTCTTCTCGTGTTTTGCCAACCATTCGTGCGGCTGCCTGGTTGACATAGGTATAGCGCCACTCCCGATCTAAGGAGATAAAGCCATCGGTGATGCTCTCTAGAATATTGATGGTTTGTTGCTGTGCTGCTTCGGCTGTTATGCGTAGCTGCTGCTCACGGCGAGTCGCCTCTTGCCGCAGTTTTGCCATTTGCAGGTGAGTGCGGACGCGAGCGAGCAATTCACGGGCGGAGAAGGGCTTGATCAGGTAGTCATCCGCACCGGCTTCGAGTCCTTCAATGCTGGATTCTTCCCCAGAACGGGCAGAGAGCAGAATCACCGGCACTTGTTGTGTATCTGTGCCGGCACGCAGTTCTCGCAATAGTCCGATTCCATCTAAATGGGGCATCATCACGTCGCTGAGAATTAAGTCAAAACTCCCCTCGCGTGCGGCGGCTAGGGCGGCTGCTCCATCTGCTACCGCCTCGACTTCATAATATTGCTCTAACAAGCCCTTGACATAATCCCGCATATCTGCACTGTCATCAGCCAAAAGGATGCGCTTCCCGGAGGGGGGGAAGGGGGATGGGTTCGGGTTCTGCGGCGTTTCTACGGGTGCCGGCAGCCATCGTTGGGCTTCTTCGATATATGCGGTAGCACCGAGGGCGGTTGAGGCGAGGGTACGGGTGCCGCCGATGCGATCTGCCGGCAGGTGGCGGATGCCGGTGGGAATGGAAACGGTGAACGTGGTGCCCACTCCGACTTGGCTACTAACTTCGACGGTGCCGCCATGTAGTTGCACGAGTTCTTGCACTAAGGCTAAACCGATGCCGGTGCCTTCATGGGTGCGACTGCTCGCACCTCGCACGCGGTGGAAGCGCTGGAAAAGATGGGGCAGTTCTTCCGGTGGGATGCCGGTGCCGGTGTCGCGCACCTGGAGAATCGAGAATGAGGGTTGGGAGCTTTCTTGATTGTTGATTTTTAATGGCTCACTCTCTATTTTTAGAGAGACTTCGATTTCGCCTTCAAACGTAAATTTAAACGCATTCGAGAGTAAATTGAAAACGATTTTCTCCCACATTTCCCGATCTACAAACACGGGTTCGCCGAGTGGGGGACAATTGACGATGAAGCGCAAACTCGCTCGTTCGATGGCTGAGCGAAACACACTGGCAAGTTCTGCGGTGAATGTTGCCAAGTCAGTTGGCTGATAAACAGCTTGCACGCGCCCTGCTTCGAGGCGGGAAAAATCTAGCAGGGTATTCACAAGCTTGAGCAAGCGTAAGCTGTTGCGGTGGACTGTTTCCAGCTGTTCGCGATACCTGGGCGAGAGTGAGTCTTCCGGATCGGCCAAAATATCCTCAACCGGCCCCAGTAAAAGCGTCAGGGGGGTGCGAAACTCGTGACTGACGTTGCTAAAAAAGGCTGTCTTCGCCCGATCAATCTCGGCGAGTGCCTCAGATCGCTTGCGTTCTTCTTCGTAAGCGCGGGCGTTGGCGATGGCTGTAGCGATGTGGCCGGCTGCCAACTCAAAGAAATTTCGATAGTCTTCATCAAGTGCCCTACGTGGGCTAACACCGGCCACTAAAAGGCCGGCGGGTTGATTTTGGCCGGGTTGCGCCACCGGCACTACAACGGCTGAGTTGTCAATTGCCGGGGAGTGGTTGTGAGTTGAGCCGGCCAAGCTTTGCCCATCATGACAAGCCGGTTCTGCTGCGTTTGTCTGTGTTTGGGCTAATAATGGCCAGCTTTTGGGAAATTCTTGCTCAGTAGATAAGTTTATCGTTTGGGGAGGCGGGGGTGCCGTGGGAGTTAACCCGGTTGTTCCCGCGAGATGGGCGGTGCGTCCCTCAGCGTCGAGCAAATAAAGTAAAGCAAAGGGAATGTCTGTGGGGTTGCCGGCCAGTGTTTTTAGGGCGATAGAGCAGGCATCCCCAGCAGTTTTTGCTTCGGCAGCACCGGCAGCTAATTCGCGCAAGGTGCGCTGCCGGCGTTCCCTCAGCACGCGACTGGTGGTTTCGTTGACGGCTGTAAAGACTCCGCATACCTTACCGCTGTCGTCTCGAATCGCGCTATAGGAAAATGTGAAGTAGGTTTCTTCAACGTAGCCGCTGCGCTCCATTTCGAGCAACAGATCGTCAGACCAAGTTGCCTCTCCTGTAGCGAATACACCCTCAAGCATTGGGCCAATGATTGGCCAAATTTCTGGCCAAACCTCACGTCCAGGTTTACCTACAGATTTCGGGTGTCTTAGAGTGCCAAGAATTGGGATGTAGGCATCGTTATACAAAACAATCAGATCCGCACCCAACCAGAGAATCATCGGGAAGCGAGACGCCAGACAGATACTCAGGGCTGTGCGCCAGCTTTGGGGCCAGTTTTCCACCGGCCCAAGGGCTGTGCTTGACCAGTCGAGCGCTCGCATCAGGGCACCCATCTGTCCGCCGCCGGCGAACACATCTTCTGGTACAGTCGCCTTTATGGGATCTATCCAATTCTCCATCTGGGCGTCTCCTTTTGCGTCAACTCGCACGCAACTCTTCAAGCACTAAGGTATAAGAATTAGTTTACTGCCGGTATCCCTCATGTGTGGTAACTTGCCGGTCACCACGCATGAGGTGATTAACGTGATGTCCTTGTTACAAAAACCGTAAGTTTTATACTTTTAAGATGTGTTTTCTTACGGCGAGGTACAGTCTTTTCCTGCCTACCTGCACTAGACTAGAGCTGCAACCCCATGCAATTCTTTGCCTAGCTTAATACGAGAGCATCGATTATGGACTACCTTTTTGCAGTCGTCACCCCCCTTGCGGTGGCAATTATTGGTGGATGTACTGTGCGCTCTGTGAAAATTATCAGTGAAGAAAATGAAGCCCTGGTTGAGCGACTGGGCAAATTCCATCGCAAACTGGAATCCGGTCTCAACTTTATTAATCCTATCCTCGATACGGTTGTTTTAGAAGACACGCTCAGCGAACGAGTGTTGGAGCTGAAGCCAAGCCAAGCAATTACCAAAGATAATGTTTCGCTGATTATAGATGCAGTGCTTTACTGGCGGGTGATAGAACTAGAACTGGCTTATTACAAAGTTCAAGATATTGAAGAAGCGCTGAGAAAGTTGGTTCTTACCACGCTCCGATCTGAGATTGGGGAGATGGATTTACAGAAGACTTTCTACTCCAGAAAAGATATTAATAAAGCGATGTTGCGAGAGTTGGATGATGTCACTGACCGTTGGGGTGTTAAAGTGACCCGCGTTGAGGTGCAGGAAATTACGCCAACACCGAAAGTCATTGAAGCGATGGAGTTAAAACGAGCGGCGGAATTTAAAAAACAAGCAGATATTTTGGAGGCTGAGGGCACTGTGCGAGCAATGGAACTGCTTTCAACTGCCATCAAATCCCAGTCTAATAGTAAAGATATTTTGCAGTTTCTTGTGGCTCAAAGATATGTAGAAGCGAATCAAAAATTGAGTGAAAGCCCGAATGCAAAAATTGTTTTTATGGGTTCAGAACCTTTGGGTTCCTCAATGGGTGAGTTGTTAAATAACTCGACGATTAGTCCTCCTGAAAGCAATGGCTCTAATTCAAGTTCTAAAAACCTGAGTTCGGGTTAAGCAGAAGGAAGGAAAAACGCATTGATATTGAGAGAGAGCTTCTTTGGCTGATGGCAATAGGCAATTAATCCACAGACTAAATTCACCAAGAAATTGACCGGATTGCGATGCCTAGAATGCTCAATGTCACAGATGTTTTTCAATTGGAAGGGTAATTGTCTCGATTATGGAGCGTTTGCGGATAAGCAGTTTATCTATCAGTGGCATCAGCTTATTGTTCATATTGCGCTTCACCGAAGAGCAAAAAAGTTCTTCTAGACTAAGCATGGGACGAGCAAGTCTTGCTGTTGTCTGATAACTTTTAGCTGACTCGCTTGTCCCTTCCTTATCCCGAACTCAGGCTACTGGTAGTGTTTGAGAGGCAATTCAACTTGGAACTTTGAGCCTTTACTCACTTCACTTGTAACATGGATGTGCCCGCTATGAGCTTGGACAATTTGCTGGGTGATCGCCAACCCTAACCCAAAGCCGCCACTGTCTTGAGAACGCTGAGTGTCTACCCGGTAGAAGCGATCAAAGATATAGGGGAGGTCGGTTTCTGGAATTCCAATACCTGTGTCGATTACTTGAATCATTGCCCAACCGAGGTGAGGCACCAGGCGAACCAGGATTGCGCCACCAGCAGGGGTATATTTACAGGCATTGTTGAGCAAATTTTTGATTGCTTGTTGTAGCAAATCAGGATCAGCCCACAGTTCGATCAGTTGCTCAGGCTGCTCGTAGGTCAGGTTGATAGTTTGCTGTTCTGCTAAGGTTGCAAACTGAGTTACCAAACTTTTGAGCAAATCGTTAAGGTTGATTAATTTGAGTGACTCTGGTGTAAGCTGCCCTTGATGACGAGCAAGCAATAACAGATTATTGACGAGCATACCCATTGATTTCGCACTATCCACAATGTTTTCTAAAGGAGGGTGATAGTGAGAATCATTGGGGGCGATGAGTAATCCGAGTTGAGCATTGGTCAGAATCGCGGAAATGGGCGAGCGCAACTCATGAGAAGCATCTGCTGTGAACCGTTGAAGCTGTTGATAGGCTTGCCGAATCGGTTGCATGGCAAAGCCGCTGAGAATCCAGCCGGTAAGCGCAATTAGCCCTAATGTGATCGGTACTGTTAGAGTCATTGCCATCTGAAGCTGCTGAAGTTCTTGTTGAGTCTCCATCAGAGGAGTGGCAACCTGAAAATACCCCAAAGTTCCAGTTCTGCCCTCTACAGGTAATGTCACCTGACGGAGCCAAATTTTTTCCTGCCAAAGTGGATCTGTCGATTGAACCGTGAGATAACCGAGGGGTGTATTTAACTGGTCTGGAGAAGACGCTCCAAAAAAGCGAACGAGTCGTCCTTGCGCGTTGTACCAGCGCACATAAATCAGATCCTCTGTAAGTGGATGTGAACCACTACCCAACAAAGGAACATGGCTCAGATCGATCTGGCTCTGGCCTTGACGAACTTCATAATGCACACTGGCAGCCATTACTCTGGTCTTATCGTAGAGCAAGCGATCAAGTGCTTCCAGTTTTTCCTTGATCTCGATCTGATAAATCACTCCAGCAAATAGCACTAGAATGCTTCCCATCGAAAGGGTGAACCAACGAGCCAGGTTGCGACGACTTCGGTTAAACACGTCTTGCTTTCAAGATTTATGCTTTTCAGGGGGCGTCAGGCGATAGCCCATGCCATAGATGCTCTCCACCCAATCAGCCGCTCCTACAGTCTGCAAGCGTTGACGCAGTTTGCGAACTAGGACAGTCATTGCATTGCTTTCGGGTTCGGTTCCCCATTCCCACACTGCCTGCTCAATCTGGTTGCGGGTTAACACTTGCCGGGGATGGCGCATGAAGTACTCCAACAGTTGGAACTCACGACTGGATAGAGAAACAGTTGCACCTTGCCGCTCGACAGTCAGGGTATCGAGGTGGAGGTGGAAATCCTCAAGACTCAGTGTATCTCCCTGCCAGAGGGGTGATCGCCGTCTTAATGCCCGGACTCGTGCCATGAACTCCACCAGGTCGATCGGTTTCACCAGGTAGTCATCTGCACCGGCATCTAATCCAGTTACTTTTTCAGGCGTGGTGTCTCTTGCCGTGATCATCAAGACTGGAGCCGTTTTTCCCGCTGCTCGATATTGCCGGCAGAGGGTTACACCACTGACACGCGGTAACATCCAGTCTAGAACCAGCAGATCATATTCTTTTTCTGATAGAAGCCACTGAGCGGTCTCTCCATCTTTTACCCCATCGACGCTGTGCCCTGCCTGGGACAGTGCCATTTGCAGCGGCATTAGTTGTTTTGGGTCATCTTCCACCAGCAAAACTCTCATTCCTTTGCTGCTCCCCCTTGCGGCTTGCCAGATTGAAAATAGGCATTTAGTGTAATGTAAACATCTCCTTTGAGCCAGATTTTCAGGCAGACCAGGCTGTACTAGAGTGCAGATAACGAAACATACAAGCTGATGAGAAACAGTAGTGGGTGGCGTACGACAAAACAATGGCTGCGAGCATCAGGGGCAGAGTTCTGGTTGCCACTGCCGTTTGTGGCGATTGCCTTTTGGTTTGGCACCAATATTCTGATGGCTCAAGAGCTGCGGCAACCCCAACCAACCGAAACGAAACTTCAGGCAGACACTCAGCTTAAAGCGACTGTATCCATCAACATCCTGCTGATCAATGCAATCATCAATCGGCAGCAGGGAGTTACGCAGGTTGAGGTAAAAACAACGGAACCTATCTTGAAGCGGTTGGAACTGGAATTGCCGATGACCGACACCAATCAAATCGAGGCGGCGATCGCGCAAGAACTTCAGTTATCTCGTCAAGATGTGCGGCAACTCGTTCGTTATGAAATTGTTGAATGAGCTTGCTGTGTCAATAGACAAAATGCGCCAATCGCCATTGCAATCACATAAACCCTGTGAAATAGAGCTTGCAAATCCATAAGCTACCTCCGTTTCTTCTTAGTCCTAAATCACAAATGTGATCCAAAAATGAGCAGTAGAAATTTGGCGCTCACTTTTAACTCACTTTCTTGAAGGACGCTAGAGAAGTAGTGAAGCAGGCAACGCTGGCTTACGGTAGCCTTGCCGCTCCAGATTGTATGGGGCCAGGAGGAAATGGGATGGTAGTACTAGATAGCGTCAAATCAACGGAACATCAATGGCATCACCTTTCTCAGGAGCAGGTTGTCCGTTCGCTCAAAACTGATCCTGAAAGGGGATTGTCTTTTACAGAAGCAGCAGAACGACATGATCGCTTTGGTCCTAATCAGTTAACCGCTCAGAAAAAACAGAGTGCCTGGTTGCGATTTCTTCAGCAATTCAATCAACCGCTGCTCTATATTTTGCTGGTTGCGGGACTGGTGACGGCGTTTCTGCAAGAGTGGATCGATTCGGGCGTGATTTTTGGGGTGGCGCTGCTTAATGCCATCATTGGCTTTGTCCAAGAGGCAAAGGCAGAGGATGCGATTGCTGCTTTATCGGAAGCTGTCACGACTGATGCAACCATTCGCCGCAACGGTCAAAAGCAAGTGGTTTCATCCCGCGAACTAGTTCCCGGCGATCTCGTCCTACTCTCTTCTGGCGATAAAGTACCTGCCGATCTGCGGCTGCTTGAAATTCGTGACTTACAGGTAGACGAATCAGCCCTCACAGGAGAATCGGTTCCAGTCGAAAAAACCCTTCAGCCCCTAGAAGCAGATACTCCGCTAGCAGAGCGCACCAATATGGCGTACACCGGCAGCCTCATCACCTTTGGGCAGGGGCTTGGAGTTGTTGTAGGCATTGGTGAGATGACCGAAACCGGACACCTCTCCCAACTGATGCAATAGAGTACAGCCATAGAAACTCCCCTGACTCGTAAAATTGACAAATTCAGCAAAACCTTGCTGTACGTTGTATTGGGCTTGGCGACCTTCACCTTTGTCGTTGGCGTGGCTCAAGGGTTTTCCTTAATTGAGGTGTTCAAAGCAGCGGTTGCACTGGCAGTCAGTGCGATTCCTGAAGGGTTACCTGCCATCCTCACAGTGACATTGGCCATCGGGGTATCTCAAATGGCAAAACATCATGCCATCATCCGCAAATTACCGGCGATCGAGACACTAGGCAGCACTACTGTAATTTGTTCCGACAAAACCGGAACCCTGACCCAGAATCAAATGACGGTTCAGGAAATTGACGCAGGTGGAAGGCGGTATCGGGTGAGCGGTGGAGGGTATGCACCCGATGGAGAAATCTCCCTGAATGGACATGCAATTGATCTGGCAAAGACACCAGCTTTATATGAATGCCTCCAAGCCGGACTGTTGTGCAATGACTCTCATCTAGAAGTGCAGGACGGAAACTGGATGGTGATCGGTAGCCCCACAGAAGGAGCACTGGTTGCTGCCGCCCACAAAGCTGGACTCAGTACAGATAAGCTGGAGCAGGCGCTTCCTCGACTCGACATCCTACCGTTTGAATCTCAATTTCAATACATGGCAACACTACATCGTAGCCGCCCAGAACCGTTGATTTATGTCAAAGGTTCGGCTGAAGCCATCCTCAAGCGATGTCGTCAAATGCTGGATGAAGATGGAAAGGCGATTGCCCTCAACCCAACGCAAATTGAGCAAACTGTAGAGAACATGGCAAAAAAAGGGCTGCGGGTTCTGGCACTTGCCAGGAAAGCTGTCCCTGGCTCTCAAAGCTTGATCGAGCATTCTGATCTGGAGCAAGGTTTAGTATTTCTGGGGCTGGAAGGCATGATCGATCCGCCCCGTCCCGAAGCGATTCAAGCCATTGAATCCTGTAAATCTGCGGGGATTCAGGTCAAGATGATCACAGGCGACCATGCCAAAACAGCAGCCGCGATCGCTCAACAGATGGGTCTAAATTCAACTCAGAATGCACCTGTTGTCACAGGTCAAGAACTTGCGCGACTGGATGAGCAAGGATTAGCCAACGCCGTTGCACAAAGCAATGTATTTGCACGAGTTGCACCCGAACAAAAACTGCGGATTGTGGAAGCGCTCCAAGCCAAAGGTGAAATTGTGGCAATGACCGGAGATGGAGTCAACGATGCGCCTGCCCTGAAGCAAGCTGACATCGGGGTAGCAATGGGCATCACGGGCACTGAAGTCACGAAAGAAGCGGCAGATATGATTCTAACAGACGACAACTTTGCCTCGATCGAGGAAGCTATCGAGGAAGGACGCACCGTTTATAAGAATCTATTGCGGGCAATCGCCTTCATCCTGCCGGTGAACGGTGGCGAATCCATGACCATCTTGATTGCCGTAATGCTGGCAACGCCACTGCCTATTTTACCAATACAAATTCTCTGGCTAAATATGGTCAGTTCCGTGGCCTTGAGTCTACCGTTGGCATTTGAGCCACCTTCGCCAGATACAATGCAACAGCCGCCTCGTCCTGTGAATGAACCTCTGTTGTCGCGCAGGCTGATCACACGAATTTTAACTGTCTCACTGTTTAACTGGATTGTGATCTTTGGCACCTTTGAATGGATTATACAAACGACTGGAAACGAAGCTCTAGCACGAACAATGGCAATCCAGGCATTGGTTGCAGCAGAAGCCTTTTACCTGTTAAGCATTAGCCGATTTGTTCCGGCGATCGCTGCGAAGCTACGTGGTAAAAATGAGCCATTCGGTTACGCAGTGGCGATCGGCATTGCAAGTGTTCTACTGTTTCAGTTCCTGTTTAGCCAGTGGAGCATCATGAACCAGCTATTCACAACTGAAGCATTGACTCTAACTCAAGGCTTTATCTGTGTCGGTATTGGGATACCTATGATTGCTTTAGCTGCGTTGCTGAAGCGGATTGCTCCGCTGACATAAATGTCTTCAATAAAGCCGCTCTTCTGAGCGTGCTTACTCCGCAAAGTTTGTAGCGTTAACTATTCATCTTTTCTCATGACTCTTCATAATCTTAAACAGGCGATCGGCATCTTCTCCAATCATCAAGACGCAGAACAAGCAATAGCTGAGCTAAAAAACAAGGGCTTTCCCATGCACAAGCTCTCAGTGATTACCAAGTTTTCTCGTGATGACGATAGTTTAGATAGGCATTTAAATAGACAAAGTGTGCGGCAGCCTTCAATAACAAGAGCAGAGGGTGCAAAAACAGGCGCAATTACAGGAAGCATGGGAGTCGGTTCACTCGCCCTAATTTTTGGACTCGGCAGCCTGATAATTCCTGGTATTGGTCAGGCATTAGCGGTAGAAAGCCTTTTAACAACTTTTTTTGGCAGTGGAATTGCCGCAACTGCTGGTGGTCTATATGGTGCAGTTCGAGGATGGCTGGTGCCAGAAGAACAGGCGAAAAACTACAACGACAGATTTAACCAAGGAGATTATTTGATCATCATGGAGGCAGTAGAAAACGAGATCCTGATTGCTGAACCTGTCCTTAAATATTGGGGGATTCAGAGGTGGCGTGTCTATGACATATCTTGAATCTAAAGTAACGTCAGTTCGGGATAAGGAGGGATGGAACAGATATAACTGTCTAGTCAATTTGGTCTGCGGCTTGATTGCCTATTGCCACCAGCCAAATAAACCATCCCTCATACCCGATGCCTCTTTGCCCGCCTCTGTTTAACCCGAACTCACGTTAAATAAATTTAAGATACTTTAATAGCAATTCTCAATGGCATGAAAAATGGAGAAAAGTCAGAAAGACCTAGGGGAAGCCCCCTAAACCCCTGCAAATGGGGTTATCTGTTGAGCGTCAATACCCCTAAGGGCAATTCTGAATGAGTTCTTAGGATTTGAAATTTTAGATTGAACACACGAGAGAATTGCTATAAGCGCTTTTTTATTTTCGATAAATAGCATCAGCAACGCGGCAGACATCTCGCATTTCTCGAACATCATGAACCCGAAGGATATCGGCAGCACCGGCAACTGCGGCACAACAGGCGGCAGCGGTTCCCCAGACACGCGCTTTGGGTTCTGGTTGGTCTAAAATATGACCGATAAAGCTTTTACGTGAAGGGCCAACTAAAAGGGGGCAGCCGAGCGATTGGAACACCGGCAGTTGTCTGAGAATTTCTAGATTTTGCGCGTAATTTTTGGCAAATCCAATGCCGGGATCAATGATAATTCGAGAGCGCTTAATTCCTGCGGCAATCGCAGCATCAATTCGCTGGGTAAGAAATTCAGAGATTTCCCCAATCAAATCTTGATAATTTGTTAGCTTTTGCATGGTTTGGGGATTGCCCCGGATGTGCATCAACATCACCGGCACCCCGAGTTGCGCCACAACCGGCAGCATTTGGGGGTCAAAGGTGCCACCGGAGATGTCGTTGATGATATCTGCGCCGGCTGCAACGGCTGCCTGTGCCACCTGTGATCGGGCGGTATCAACAGAAATGGGCACCTCGTTCAAAGCTGTTGAGCCGGCTGCTTTCCGCAGTTCTCGCACCACCGGCACCACGCGCTCAATTTCTTCCTCAACAGACACCTCAAGCGCACCGGGACGAGTTGATTGCCCCCCCACATCAATGATGTCTGCGCCGGCATCTGCCAGTTCTTGAGCCTGCGCCACGGCAGCAGCCAGGGTGTTGAACGATCCGCCATCGCTAAAGCTATCGGGCGTAACGTTCAAAACACCCATCAAATAAGTGCGACTTCCCCAATTAAAGGTGCGTCCCCGAATGGTTAAAGGTGCCGGCATTGCCTACGCCCTTTTTGCTATTTGTAATTCACAATTCGGGCAAAGCCTGCCGGTTCGAGACTCGCGCCTCCCACCAAAACGCCATCAATTTCTGGCTGCGCCATGATTTCATCAATATTGTCTGGCTTGACAGATCCGCCATATTGAATCGGTACATCGGCATTGCTGAGCTGCTGCCGAATTAACCCAATAACTCGGTTGGCTTCTTTGGCTTCGCAAGTGTCGCCAGTGCCAATTGCCCAGATCGGTTCGTAGGCGATGATCAGGTTATTCTGATCGACATCTACGAGGTCTTTTTCCAGCTGGCCAATAATATGGGTTTCTGTTTCCCACCCGTCCCGCTGTTGCTTGGTTTCACCGACGCACAAAATTGGGGTGAGTCCATGTTTCTGGGCGGCTTTCAGACGTCGGTTCACCGTTTCATCGGTTTCGCCAAAGAACTGCCGGCGTTCGCTGTGGCCAACGATCACGTAACGCACGCCAAGTTCTGTAAGCATTGGGCCAGAAATTTCACCTGTGTAAGCACCGGCGTCTTCCCAATGGACGTTCTGTGCTCCTAGCCGCAGGCGACTCCCGTGCATATTCTTCGAGAGATTTCCCAAGGTTGTGAAGGGAACGCAGAGGATAATTTCTCTTTCTTCTGGGGTTTCATCCAGGTGGTTCACAAATCCCTGCAAAAACTCCAGGGCTTCTGCCTGGGTTTTGTACATTTTCCAGTTGCCGGCAAGAACGATTTTCCTCACAGGTGATTCAGTTTAGTTAAGAACGGTATAAATAGCACCCTCCAGTCTAAGGCTTTTTGGGGGCGTATCAATTTTAGATTTGAGATTTTTGGTTTTAGCGCCACTGGTGGGCCGGCAGGACAGATTTTCTAGTTTGTGAGGGGAAAAAATCAGCCGGTGAGAAGTTGGGGAAAATGCTGGCGCTAGGCTCCGAGTGCGGTATTCTCAAAGTTAGGTTTTGTTTACAGCTCATCCCCGCCGCTTGTTATGACACCGCCGGATCTTCGGGAACTCGCACAGCAGGGCGATCTTAATGCAATAGAGGCCCTGCTCAACCGCCAACTGCAACCTCTAGGCATGACGGCTCAAACTTCCCTACAGGGTGAAGAATGTTTGATCGTTTTGCTGGAATCCGTTGAGTTTGTACCGGATCGCTATGCGGTTGTGCAATTGATTCGCAACGAGCTGACAGATTTAGAGTTTGATGAGATTAATCGGGTGAAAGTTCGCGGACGACAAGCCGGTCAGGAAGAGTTGGCTTGGAGTCACGAAGTTGGGCTGGAGGTTGGCACCTATTCGATGTTAATGGTTTCTCAAGCCCAAGATCAAAAGGTGCCGGTGCCGGCACCCGCGACGGAAGCTAACCAATCGCAACAAGTGCTTTTAGAACCCCAACGCTGGCAGAAAATTGCAATTGGCATACTCACCGCAGTGTTATTCGTGGCGCTGCTAGTTTTTGCCGGCCAGAAGTTAATTCCTGGGTTTTCAGACAACATTTTCAGATCAGAAAATAACCAGGGAAATCCTACCATGCCGGCAACCCAACCCTGAGCTTACAAACAGCTCAGGGCGTACGTTTTATTTACAAACGACCGAACAGGAGCGACGTTTTACGGATTCGCTGCCGCCGCCCGTGCTGCCGCCGCCTCATCTGGGTGAATCCCCAAGCGTGTGAGATTAATGCGACCCTTCTGGTCAATTTCTCGCACTTTGATAATCACCTCATCGCCGACAGAAAGCTCATCTTCCACCTTGCCAACGCGATAGTCAGCGATCTGGGAAATGTGGATCATCCCTTCTTTACCGGGCAGAAACTCCACAAATGCCCCGATGGGGATAATGCGAGTGACATGACCAACATAAACATCGCCGGCACTCAGCTTGCGCGTCATATTCTGGATAATGGTGCGTGCTCGCTGAGCTTTTTCGCCTTCTATCGCAGAAATTGTGACGGTGCCATCGTCCTCGATGTCAATCTTGGCACCCGTTTCCTCGGTAATACCCTTAATCGTCTTACCACCTGGCCCAATGATCATGCCGATCAAGTCTGGGTCAATCTTAATGGTCAGCAGGCGTGGTGCGAAGGGTGACAGTTCTTCACGAGGTTTGTCAATGGTGCTGAGCATTTTTTCTAGGATATGCATCCGCGCCGGCTTGGCTTGGTGGATGGCGTCGGCGATCACCTGCATCGGCAACCCAGATATTTTCATATCCATCTGTAATGCCGTAATGCCGGTATCGGTGCCGGCTACCTTGAAGTCCATGTCGCCCAAAAAGTCTTCGATGCCCTGAATATCTGTGAGGATGCGAACCTCGTCTCCTTCCTTGATCAGTCCCATTGCCGCGCCACTCACCGGCTTGATCAGGGGCACACCGGCATCCATCAACGCTAAGGTTGAGCCGCAGACTGAACCCATTGAGGTGGAACCATTAGAAGAGAGAATTTCCGACACCACCCGAATCACATAGGGAAATTCTTCCTTCGGCGGCAGAATCGGCGTAATTGCTCGTGCGGCTAGGGCACCGTGACCGATTTCACGACGTCCGGGTGCTCTCATCGGCTTGGTTTCACCCACAGAGAAGGGAGGGAAGTTGTAATGGTGCAGGTAACGCTTCTCGTCTTCTGGGTGCAAATCGTCTGCTAAATCTTGGGCATCACCAGGGGTTCCCAGCGTCACGACTGACATAACTTGGGTGAGTCCTCGGTTAAATAAGCCGGTGCCGTGAACGCGTCGCGGCAATAGCCCAACTTGACAGGAAACCGGACGAACTTGGTCGAGTTTGCGACCGTCAACCCGCACCCCATCTTCAATGATCTGCCGGCGCATCAGCTGCTTGGTGACATCTTTGAAAACAGTGCTGATGGCTTTGCTGTTTGCGGTGGCTGCCACTCGCAACGGGTCATCTTCCGACAGTTCTTCAATCGCCGTTACAACTTTGGTTGCTTTAATTTCATCCAAGGCTGCATCACGGGCATTTTTATCGAGGTCAAACTGAGACAAAATGGCTTTGATGTCTGCGCTGACGCGATCATGAATAAAGTTTTGCAGCGTCGGATCGACTGGCGGCTGTTCTTCGCGAACCAGCTCAATTCCGAGTGCTTCCATCAGCTCTCGTTGAGCTTTAATTAGGTCACAGGCGGCTTCGTAGCCAAAATCGATGGCTTCAATGATGTCCTGTTCTGGCAGTTGGTTCGCACCGGCTTCCACCATAATCACCCCATCTGGGGAGCCGGCGACCACTAAATCTAAGTCGCCGTTTTCAATCTCATGGTATGTTGGGTTGATAACGAAATCATCTCCAACTAACCCAACCCGCACTGCTGCCATTGGCCCATTAAACGGAATTTGAGCTAATAGCACGGCCACAGAAGCTCCCGTCACGGCGAGCACATCCGGCGGCACTAATGCGTCCATCGACAGCGTTGTTGCGACGATCTGAATGTCATCGCGCAGCCAACCTGGGAATAGGGGACGCAGAGGCCGGTCAATTAGACGGCTGGTGAGTGTCACTTTTTCGGGGGGACGCCCTTCCCGCCGCAAGAACCCACCAGGAATCCGACCGGCAGCGTAGAGTCTTTCTTCGTAGTCTACTAACAGGGGCAGAAAATCGATGCCCTCTCTTCCTGTTGAGCGGGTTGCCGTCACTAAAACGGCGGTGTCTCCTGACTGAATTAACACTGAACCACCGGCCTGAGGCGCAAGTAGGCCAACCTTCAGCCGAATATCCCGTCCATCAAAGGATATCGACTTGTCGAATTCTTTCATGCAACACTTTTTCCTTCTCTATTCCTTTCTGTGGCAATCGTAGCACTGAATATACGGGTGCTGCCGTAAGGTTAATAAGTGTATAAATCAGCCCGCTTATCTGGTTTTGGATAGGGAATCTTCCTTTGTCTGGGACTTGCACAACTGCATCTGTTCCCCCACTCGTGGAACCCGCGCTCTCTTTGGGGTGCCGGTTGGGTTGTACAATAAAGCCAGCGCTGTAGATGTTGCCACAGGCTTGTGTGATGTTTGGTTTCAGATATTCCCTTGGCTTCTCTTGGATTGTTGCCGGTATGTACAGTTCTTGTTAATAGCTTGTGATGACCTATCCCCCAGTCGGCATATTCTGTCTGAGATAGAGCTTTAGCTTAAATTTACCCATCAATCATCGCTCGACTCTACCGACCCTCTTAAAATTTGTTATTAAGGATGTCTCCCGGATAATTTTTGACCGTATAGGGTTCGATTTGATACCATTAATACTGAATTTTGATAAGATTACTGTAATATATTTTCTTAATAAAATTAATCAAGAATTATCATATTTTCAATTTTTAGAAAGTTGATCGGATGGGCAAATCTTTGAGGTGCTAATCGCAGAATCTCAAAGCAAGTGGCATTTTCAGTGTCAGTGTTAGACGAACTGTAAGGATTTCTAGATCGAATGGCAATTTTACATGGCAGTTGGTTAATTCAGCCTCAGGGGGGTTGTTTATTTATTTGGGGAGAAGTCTGGCGCAGAATGACGCTGTCTGAATCCCCAGAAGTTGCAGGGGTGTTACCTCATCCTTTGGCAATGACACCGGCTGAACTGACAGAATTTATAAAATCGTTAAAATTAACCGCGATTAAGGGATTGGGGGAAAAGGGGAAAAGCAGCCGGTGGGAGTCTTTGATTAAGGGATTGGGGGAAAAGGGGAAAAGCAGCCGGTGGGAGTCTTTAGTGTTTTCTGTTCCAACGCGGATCTCGGAAACGGGTGAAGTAACGCCTCAGCATTCCGCAGCAACGCCGGCAGAAAGTGAGGAAATGCCGGTTTATCTTTACCCTTGGCAAGTTGAAGGACTTTGTCTAGACGCTGTAGAGGCAATGCAATTTTTGCAAGCATTACCGCTGGGAAATGTGAGTGAGGAAGATTCTTTTTTAGGGGCAGATTTGCGATTTTGGTCACATTTGGCAAGATGGAGTTTAGATTTACGGGCAAGGTGTAAATTTTTACCGGCACTTCAACACAATACAGATAATTCTGCAGCCGGCACCTGGCAACCGCTACTAGACAGCGCCGCCGATCAAGGGCGTCTGGAACGCTTTTTGAAACAAATGCCGGCAGCTTGTCGGACATATCAGGGGAATGGGGAATGGGGCAATGGGCATGGGGCATGGGGCATGGGGAATGGGGGATTAGAAAGAGAAACGACAGCCAATTCCCAATCCCCAATGCCCAATTCCCAATTCCCAATAGCAGTGAATTTACCAACCACTCCTCAAGAATTGCTGTGGGGATTTTTGCAAAGTACCATTGATGCCCAAGTGCGACAGGTGGCGAAAAATCAAAGTGTGCCGGCATTCGTAACGCCGCTTCGGGAGTGGTTGCAAGCGTTGGGTTCGCAGTCGGCTGAGGTGAAAGCACCGGCAATGGCGACGGAACGTTTGGAGGCTACACTCAAGGCTTGGATGGTGCCGGTGCAGCATCATTTGGCGGGACAGCAGTTATTTCGCACGTGCTTTTCACTTCACCCACCGGCTGCCGGTGAGAAAGAGTGGATACTGGCGTATGGTTTGCAAGCTGCTGATGATCCAACTTTTGTAGTGGATGCTAAGACAGTTTGGAGTCATCCGGTTGAACGCTTTGTTTATCAAGGGCGCATGGTTGAACAGCCGCAAGAAACGCTGCTGAGGGGTTTGGGTGTGGCTTGCCGGCTTAATGCTGCGATTGAACCGAGTTTGGAGGAGGCGTCTCCCCAGTTTTGCCGGCTGACACCGCTACAGGCGTATGAGTTTCTTAAGAGTGGTGCTTGGCGGTTTGAAGATAGCGGTTTGGGAGTAATTTTACCGGCAAGTTTATCAAACCGAGAAGGATGGGCGAGCCGGCTTGGGTTAAGCATTCGAGCGGAAACGCCGAAAATTAAGAAAAATGAGCGCTTGGGATTGCAGAGTCTGCTGAGTTTCAAGTGGGAATTAACCATTGGCGGGCAAAATCTGTCTAAGGCAGAGTTTGAGCGCTTGGTGAAGTTGAATTCTCCCTTGGTGGAAATTAATGGCGAGTGGGTGGAGTTGCGCCCGCAGGATGTGAAGGCAGCGCAAAATTTCTTTACCAGTCGTAAAGATCAGATGGAACTGTCTTTGGAGGATGCGCTGCGGCTGGGGACGGGTGACTCGCAGATGATTGAAAAGCTGCCGGTGGTGAGTTTTGAAGCCGGTGGCAAGCTTGAGGAGTTATTTGCGAACCTGACAACCAATCGCGCACCAGAGGCGATCGCTACGCCAGAAAGTTTCCGAGGTGAATTGCGCCCTTATCAATCTTTAGGTGCCGGCTGGCTGGCATTTTTGGAACAGTGGGGCTTGGGTGCTTGTCTGGCGGATGATATGGGGTTAGGAAAAACCGTTCAGACGATTGCTTTTCTGCTTCACCTGCAAGAGCAAGATGCACTGGAATCGCCGGTTCTTTTGGTTTGCCCAACCTCAGTTTTAGGTAATTGGGAGCGCGAAGTCAAGAAATTTGGCCCGACGTTAAAAGTGATGGTGCATCACGGAGATAAACGCGCTAAAGGAAAGGCGTTTGCCAGTACAGTTAATGGCAATAATTTGGTGATTACAAGCTATCCCTTGGTGTATCGTGATGCCAAAGATTTGCAAAGTGTTTCTTGGCAAGGGTTGGTTTTAGATGAGGCGCAAAATATTAAGAATTCTGAGGCGAAACAGTCGCAAGCAGTGCGGCAATTAGAGACTCAATTTCGGATTGCGCTAACCGGCACTCCGGTGGAAAACCGGCTGCAAGAATTGTGGTCAATTTTAGATTTTCTGAATCCCGGATATTTGGGGCAGCGGAATTTCTTTCAGCGCCGGTTTGCGATTCCCATTGAGAAGTATGGGGATACCTCGTCGTTGCAAACGTTGCGCTCACTTGTACAACCGTTTATTCTGCGCCGGTTAAAAACTGATCGCACGATTATTCAAGATTTGCCTGAAAAGCAAGAAATGACGGTATTTTGTGGTCTTTCTGCGGAACAGGCTTCTCTCTATCAAAAGCTGGTTGATGAGTCTTTGGCTCAGATAGAATCAGCGGAAGGAATTCAGCGACACGGCATGATTTTAGCGCTGTTGGTGAAGCTTAAGCAAGTTTGCAATCACCCGGTTTTGTTTACTGGAAAACCTGAGAAGTCAAAGGGTAAAAGTTTAGGCGAGGGTGGGAAAACTGGTAAGTTGGCAACTAATGCCGGTTTGGCGGGAATTAGCACGCAGCAATCTGGAAAGCTTCTACGCTTGCAAGAAATGCTGGAGGAAGTTTTAGCGGAGGGTGATCGGGCTTTAATTTTTACGCAGTTTGCTGAGTGGGGAAAGTTGCTTAAGCCGCATTTGGAAAAACAGTTTGGGCGGGAAGTTTTGTTTTTGTACGGCAGCACCGGCAAGCAGCAACGGGAGGAAATGATCGACCGATTCCAGCATGATCCGCAAGGGCCGAGAATTATGATTTTATCGTTGAAGGCTGGAGGAACTGGGCTGAATTTAACGCGGGCAAATCATGTTTTTCACTATGATCGCTGGTGGAATCCGGCGGTGGAAAATCAGGCGACTGATCGGGTATTTCGGATTGGTCAAACGCGGAATGTTCAGGTGCATAAGTTTGTCTGCAATGGGACTTTGGAGGAAAAGATTCATGACATTATAGAAAGTAAAAAGGCGCTGGCTGATCAAGTTGTGGGCGAAGGTGAGCAGTGGTTGACTCAAATGGATACGGATCAGTTGCGTAATTTGTTGTTGCTTGATCGCACTGCGGTTATTGATGAGGAGGGGGATTGAAGAATTTGGGGTAGTTTTTGGTGAGGAAGGAGGGAAGAGTTTTTTAACCGCAGATAAACGCAGATAAACGCAGATGGATATTCTAATTTAGTGTAATTTGTGGGTGAGGAGGGATGGAAAAGTTTTTTAACCACAGATGCACACAGATGATAGCGTAGCGTGCCGGCAGGCATATACAGATAAATACAGATGAGTGCAGATGAGTGCAGATGAGTTTTTGGGCTTAATTTAATAGTTGAGCGGGATAAGAAAAATATTCTATAGGGAAGGAGAGGAAATGACTGGAAGCAATATTCAGGTTAGTCGAGAGTGGTGGGTGGAACGGTGGTTGGAGTTGCTAGATTCTTACCGTTTTAAGAAGCGCTTGGAAAGGGCGAGGGTTTATGCAAGGGAGGGTAATGTTCTCAGTATTGAATTCAAAGGGCCAAAGGTATTAGCTAGGGTTCAAGGGACTGATCCTGAACCTTATCAAGTTTCTTTGTCTATGGATGCTTTTACGGATGAAGAGTGGAGTTATGTGATTGAAACACTTTCTGAAAAAGCGCTATTTTCGGCTAAAATGCTGGCAGGAGAAATGCCACAAAATATTGAACAAGTTTTTATTAAAAATGGTTTAAATTTGTTTCCTTACCGGCTTGATGATATTCGCAGCCGGTGTAGTTGTCCGGATAAGGCAAATCCCTGCAAACATATTGGGGCAATTTATTATCTTCTGGGTGATCGCTTCAGTGAAGATCCGTTCGTTTTGTTTCAACTGCGGGGACGCAGCAAAGAGCAAATTATTGATGCGCTACGCTTGTTGCGAGGGAAGGGAGAGGGAGAGAATGGAGGAGAAGGGGAAAAGACTCCTTTTCCTGCCTCTAGCGCTATGCCTGAAATAAAGCAGTTTTGGCAATATAATGATCAACTGGAATCTTCTCTGGTTGTAATCGCGCCGGCACCCAGCAGTGAAACAATTTTAGATGTACTCGGTCCCATTCCTTTACCATCGGATGGTAGTGAAAATTCTCGCTCAAATAATGCGAATGCGACTGTGCCGGCTGTCATGCAGTATTTAAAAACGGTTTATGCTGAGGTTAGCCAGCAAGCCATTTTATCGGCAATGACAAATGATTCTTGAAGTAAAGGCGGGTTTATCTTGCGTATTGTGGCAAGAATAGAAGTTTCTAAATTAACCACAGATAAACACAGATGGTTTATATGAATTTATCTGATCAAGTACGCTAACCCGCCTCTTGAATTAAAGTCTAGCCGTTTTTGTGTCGAGAACCTTCGCGCAAGTTTTCACGATATTCTTCCCGATCTTTTGAGTCTTGGAGGTGTCGCTGCATTAGTTCTATGATATCGTCCATATCCTCCTCGATCTCAAAGACAACAACCCGACAATCTTCATCGTAGAGGTCTTTATCTCCCTGTAAATTAACCTCCAAATCATCAAATTCTTTGAGGTTAATATCTTTACCTAGACCTAAGCCAATAATGATAAATTTGACAATTCTTTCATCATCTATTTTGGCACAAGTCTGTTTGAGCAAGGTTTTAAATTCTGGAAGATCGTCAAATCCACCATCAATGTAGATGATAAAAAATGCGCCTTTTGATTTGCCTTCCTGAATATCCTGAAGCGTTATTTTTTCGCGTCCGTCGAACCAATTTTCTAAACACTTACGCAATGCCGGCGCGATATGGGTGTTGGCATCTGGGTTATTTTCCAAAAACAGAGAACGAACTTGTTCTGGGATGGAAACTTGACGGATCTGGCCTCGAAATCTGCGCCGGTTAAAGGTTGTGATAGCAACTTCTTCACAGACCTTTAAATCTGGGTTGTCTTTGGGACGTCTGGTTAAAATTTGCCCAACATGACCCATTACGAGTTCTTCCATTTGCTGCCAGCGGCTTTTGTTGCTGCCAACATCTTTTAAACTCATGGAAGCGCTTTGATCGATGAGAACAAATACGTCACGGTTGTAAATTCTTTCAATTGGTTCGGCCATCATATCCTCCTGCAAAAATGCTTGTTTCTCTCGAACCCAAGTCAGATTGAAGACTTGTTGGTAAATCGGATTTGTGACTTTCAGGAAACCCTCTTCTTTTGTCACTAACCCTGAGATAATTAATTCCCACTGTTCAGAAAATCCCTTGAAACGAATCGAGCTTGAGGTTAAAATTTTATGATAAAGGGCTAAAGCTTTAAGCTTGAGAAGTTTACCACTTGTTTGACCTCGAATAAAATAGTTTTCGATTTCTTGAAAGTGAACATTTCTATCTTGCTTACGCCAGTTTTTAATGATTTTAGTTTGGACAATTTTTCCTACATACTCTTCTAAATTTGAATGTTCTTGCAGCTTAGGACTGCTGATCACTAAATTGCAAACGACCTGAGTGAGAAAAGGTTGGCCTCCTGTCCAGTAAAGAATCAAATCTAGAAGTTTTGCCGCTTCATTTGGGTCTTTAGTGACTCGGTCGAGTCCCCGACGTAGGGGTTCACAGTCGCCGGTCAAATTGCTCAGTTCGATCTGAATTCCGACATTCAGTGGATAATTTTTAGTGACAAAGTCTGAGGGTTTAGCGACGCCAAGTAGAACAAAGGTGAGGCGAGTTAAAGGAGATTTATCTTTTTTATCTGATAAAGCTTTAATTTCTCCAATAAAAGAATCTTGTAAATTCCAGTTTATCAAAGTTTGAATTTCATCGATAAAAATAACCAGTTTTTTATCTTCTATTTTGCTTAAAATTTCTTCAATTAAAAATTCTTCAAATCTTACTGAAGGCTGAATATCTTGGTTTTTATACCAGACAAAATCTAACCTTTCCAATAAATTAAGATTGGGAATTGAAATACCTTTGCAAATTTCCCGGAGAATGTTAAACCAAAGAAATTTCTCAGACTCTACGCTGCCAAGCCGGTGTAAATTTAGCTGAACACAGATTGCGCCTTCTTCAGTTAGCTTCTGTGCGGTTTTTACCATTAAGCTAGATTTGCCCATTTGACGAGGCGCAAGCACATAACAGACTCGCTCATAAATATGAGTAGAACGAGCAAAATTATAAAGTTCTTCGTCTGCCTCTCGTCCTACATAAGTAGGCGCTTCTAGAGGGAGTGTACCCCCCTGTACTTGATAGAAGCTACCCTGGCCATTATCTTCCATAAGCCACTCAATTATCCTTCTAAAACTATTATAAATGTTCCTGAAAATATCGTTTGTATAACTCAAACCTAACCTCCCAGGAAAACCCATCTTGTCTAATTAAGCCGGCTTTCTCTAACTGAAACTTTGCAAACTCATCTTTACAGGTTTCTTGCTTTAAAATATTGCTAAAACACTGACGTAAATTTTGATTTCTTTGTAGCAATTCTAAATGATTTAGTAAATAAGAACCGAATGGCCCGTTTGCCTGAACAGCCTTGCGCTCCAATTCTTCTAAACTCAGGTTATTTTGACTAATTTGATAAAGGCCCAAATTAACTAAAGCTGGATGGCCACCAACTAACGCTTTTAAAGTTTTAACTTCGACATTTGTCCAAGTTTCTAAGCCATATTTATTGGCAAGTTCTAAAATTTGATTCGAGTTAAATTCTTCTAATTCAACCGCATCTCCCACATTCGGCATAACAGACCCGCGAATTTCTCGATCTAAATAAGTTTCTGTTGAATAAGCAACCACAATACTTGGCCAAACAATTTGCGCCTGACTAACGACCTTCATTTCAGTTTCATTCCAAGTCCTCAACAAGTTTAAAAAAGGTGTTTGAGTTTTCTCATAACCCAAAACTGCATCAATTCCGTCAATAATTAAAGTTTTGCTTTGTTTAATTTTTGAGAAAATACGATCTCGTAAATAATCTGTGCAATTTGTACCGGGAGCAACATCGGAACGCCAAGATTTTTTTAAATCCTCTAGCTCATAGTTACTCAGCGTGCCTTTGAATGATTGAGCAATGGCATAGGTGAAACGCTGTAAAAGTTTATCTAAATTTGTGAACGCTTCGGGTTCAAAACCAACGCCTCCCAAATCGACAAAACCGACTAAATGATTCGGTTGTTTCTCTAATAAGTGCCGCAGGTGCACCAGCAAAGAAGACTTACCCATTCCTTGGGAGGCTTTGATTCTAATAAACGGCATGGCGCTCTTTTTGCTGCGATCCGCTTGTAAGGCTTGCCGGCACGTTTTATCGGCTGCTCGTTCTATATAACGTCGATCTCCAATTGGCACGATTCCGATGAGGGGATAAATAACAGGTTTTTCTTGTTTTCCGACCCAAATAATTTCTTTTTTACTGTCCCGACCGGCACAATCAGGCGTGGTGATTTTAATAAACTTTTCTTCTTCGTATTTCTTCAGCCACCGATGAGCCGTGCTGCGTGCGCGTCCACACCATTGAGCAAAATCTCCGTCACTAATCAGCTTCTTCCAATCTTCGTTTGCCTTCAGCTCTGCCTCTAGTCGGCTCAACCCTTCCTCTTGACTCAGCTTTTTACTCATAAGCGCAGAAACCCACCCCCACACAACTTTAACTCACGCTTGTCACTTCCCTCTTCTATTTTAAAACACAGTGCAAGGAAAAAAATAAGATTAACGCTTCACTCACGCTCCATCTAGAGAAGCATTTTTCGATTAATGCTCCATTTATGCTCTAAAAATACCTAAATCTTGATTCTAAAAATATTTTTTTATCGAAACATAAAACAGTAATGACAGTTACTTTTTTATCCTTTATACCTTTATATATGGATTCGATTCACAGTCAAACCAATCAGGGAAGAAAATAATTATTGGTAAAAATTCGGGAATTGATGGTTTTCCCATTACCTAATTTTTTAAATATGACACAAAGTAAAACATCCTCGGATGGAGAGATACGGGAGAAGCTCTATCTAGTAGCCGGTGGTTCTGTGTTGGGTGCTGTCGCCTTGCTATTAAGCGGTGTCGCCTTATTTTCTAAAGTCCCGGCGAATTTACCCAGAGAACGCTCATTAGGGCCAACACAAACTTGCGCTGAAATTGTGCAACCAAAAGCGGCATTATCGCGAGAACAATTAGCAAAACTTTTGAGCGTGCCAGAGCGCACCCAGCGCCGCAAAGTACAAGAAATTGCCAAAGAACCTTACTGCCGGCTGCCTTCTTTAAACATTCGCGCCGGGTCTACCACAGCTCGCGATATTTACCCTTTAGCATTCGATCCGCAAACATCGCTCGTGATTATCTATGAAGGAGAAACCTATGTTGGGTATGGCTTCAAGCGTTCGTAGAGCCTTGCTAGCCGTCGCGTTGCTCGTCGCCACCGGCTGCACACAACAGCCGGCAGAACCCCCCAGAGAACTAACCCTTTACCAATCTTGGGAACTGCAACCTGGGGATGAACTTGCCGGCCATCAAATATTAGGCGGACTCGGCGATATTTCCCTCGCCTTAAATGGGGATGCAATCTATGCACCTTTTGACGGCAAAGTGCAGCCGCACAAACCAACCTGCGTAATTTTCTCCAGCGAAGAACTGCCGGTTTACCTATTTCGTTTGTGTGGACTTTCATCACCGAAATTTGGCCCCCGAAGTGCCGGTGAACCCATCGCAACCGGCAAGGATCTGCGGTTTGCTTTGCTCAACAAACAACCCGATGGTCGATGGGCAATGGTAGAACCTTCTAAGAAAATTATCGAGCAAATGTTGTTGCCACAGTAAGAGAGGGGCATTAGGAATTGGGCATGGGGAATTGGGCATGGGGCATGGGGGGAAGTTAGCCTTCCTTAATTCAACTGGGGTCAAAAAAATGGGGTTAAAAAAAAGTATTTTTCCAACTTCCATATCACACAAACCGTTAACCCATCTGCGTTTATCTGCGTTTATCTGTGGTTAAAAAAAGAAATTTCCTTGACGCCTCAGAAATCAGCACTCAAAAATGAAACGATACATCATTACAAATTTTCTCATTCGAGTCTTAGTGCTGGTATTGGGAGCCGGCCAAGCAGCATTAGGCTCGCCAATCGTGCTGGATTTTAGCATTCAAGAACCAGATATTCAAACTCCCCCACCGACACCCATTCAAGAAATAGAAAAGCCACAAAACATCCTGCAAAAATTATCCGCTGCTCAGCTATTTGCTACCCGTCAATCTGCCGGCAGTATCGCCATCGGAGCCGCTGAGGGCAACCTGACAGCAGCAGGAAAAACCACCACGCTTTATCTAGGACATATCGATCCAGGAAATCATGTCACAAATCGCGGATTTTGTAGCTGGAACCGCGCTTTAAACTTAACCGTTGCGGAAGCTGATCGCCGGTGTTTAGCAGCCCTACAGAGCCAATCAGCCGCCGTTGAGCGCAAGTTAAAAGATTTAGGAATTGACGTAAAAACTGACATTGAAGCACTGGTTAACGGCGCTGATATTTGGAACCAGTCAAAGTTTGCCGGCAGGCAGTTTGCGGCAAAGTACAAAAAAGCCCTGGAAAAAGGACTGCGCGGGGAACGTGCGGTGCTGGATGCGCGAGTGGAAGCGTTTCGCAATGAAGTCGGACAGCTCGACGCCACCGGACTTTTCGGCATTTGTCTCAGGGAACCTCACTACCGGCGGCAATTGGCGGGACTGACCGCCTACTCCGAGGCTTGGCGGTGGCAGTGCATCGCCCTCGATCAAGGGCGTAGAGTGGGGGAAGTGAGCTATGCCTTAAAGCTAAATCTGGGAAATATTCAAATTGCTTCTAGTAAAATTAAGACCGTGAATCAGCCAATTTCAAGCAAACTCGCTCGTCAAGATGAGCCGGTTTCCACACCACAAGTGCAACCAATATCAGAGTCGATGGTACTAAGTTTTCAACCGGCTTTGGATCAGGGTTCTGCACCAACTCCGATTCCAGATTCCGATAGTATAGACGTGTCGTTGCTGGTTTCAACTTCGGCAAATGTTGAAGATAAAAATCTGTCAGATAGCGTTCAAAATGTGGTGTTGCCGGCTTCTAGCCAACCTACAGCTTCTGAAGCATTAACGCTGAGTTTTGATCCTACAGCGTCTCCAGAAGTTCCCGTCGTCCCAGAGAAACCAAAGGTTGTAGAAATTGCCAGTGCTAAAGCCGTGAACTTGGGTGCCGGTGCGGATAAAACGACAGTTAAATTTGATACAGGAAGCTTATTAGCTCGTTCCCCAAAACACGGTGATCGCGTTGGTTCCTACTCAATTGCTTCTCATTTTGGAATTAGACCACAACCCTGCGCTGTTTGTAGTAAATATCACAATGGAGTTGATGTGGGAACGCCTATCGGAACACCGCTTTATGCGATGGCGCTGCCGGGAGCAACCGCCAAAGTTCAATGCTTTAATACACACTTAGGCGGATTGACTGCTATCATCAATTCTCAGAGTATTCCAGATAGAAGCTTTGCTGCTGTCCATCTATCCTCTTGTAAAGCCGGCACTCATAAAGCTGGAGAAATCTTTGCAAGAACTGGCAACAGTGGAGCCGCTACAACTGGGCCACATTTGCACTGGGGAGAGAGCGTGAATTATCAATATGTGCCACCGCAACGGGGATATATAGAGTGGGTAATTAGTAGCAGAATCCCACAGCAATTTGAACCAAAAGCCATCAGATCAACGGCACCCAAACCTGTTTTATACGGGCATTTGGCTTACGCTGAAGCTCCACAAAATGAGTTGGTTAATGTAGGAAATGGCGAGAAACTCCGTCAAAATGCTGCGGCTAAGTTTAAAGAAATGGTTGCCGCTGCCGGTAAAAAAAATATTAGACTTATTCCCCTGTCTGGGTTTCGATCTATCCAAGAGCAGCGCTCTGTATTTTACGACACCGCAGCAGCTAGAGGGCAGTCCCCAGAAGAACGAGCGAAAGTCAGTGCGCCTCCCGGTTATTCAGAACATCACACCGGCTATGCAATTGATATTGGAGATGCCTCACATCCTGAGTTAAATTTCAGCCCAGACTTAGAGAATACGCCGGCTTTTCGCTGGATGCTGGCAAATGCTGAAACTTATGGATTTGAACTTTCTTTTCCCCGGAATAACAGCCAGGGAGTCACCTATGAGCCTTGGCACTGGAGATATGTGGGTGATCGACAAAGTCAAGAAATATTTAAAGCCGCAAGGGTGGCGGTGAAGTAAAAAAAACCCTAATTTATGAATGAGGGATTTAAATTATTGCTTCTGGATCGCAGCGAATTTCAATTAGAAATCCATCCGGATCATAAAAGTAAATCCCTCTGCCGGTGGGTCTTGTAACGGGGCCATGATCGATTGAAACTTGGTTTTGTTTAAGCACTTCAACGGCTGTATCGAATAACTGCGAATCGATATCAAAAGCGAGGTGATTGGCGCGAGTAAAAGCACGATGGGGATCTTGATCGGGAGGGGATAAATCTGGCTCCCAAAATAAATCGATTACCGTGCCATCTGGGGTAACAAAATTGGTAACTTTTCCTGCTGCTACTAACTCTCGTAGGGTTGCCGGCACCTCATTGCCGGTGAGTTCGTGCAAACCAAGAATACTGCCATAGAAGTGGCGGGAAGCTTGCATATCCTGTACATTCAAAGCGATATGGTGTACACGCCGCAAATCGCCAGAGGTAAGGGCTGTTGTAGAGGACGCTTGGCTAGATACCATAGCAGAGCCGGCTCCTTTTTTGATTTATAATAAACCTGAGACGTTTACTTTAAAGTTTATCGTTAAAAATAAAATTTGCTCATGCCGTTTGACTATTCTTTAGATTTTAAAACCATTGATTTTCGCTTATCTCCAGAACTTTACCGCGTGGGCAAAGGTGAACAGGGGGTGCTGTTGGTAGAACCCTATAAATCTGAAATTCTTCCTCACTGGCGATTTAAAACTCCGGAGATTGCGCGGCAGTCTAGCGAAAAAATTTATGAAATGTTTCTGAATTATCTGGAACAAGATGATTTTGTCGGGGCGGATATGGCGCGGAAGTTTTTACAAATGGGTTACACTCGCGCCCGCCGGTATGCCAATCATAAAAGTGGCAAAAAATATCAGAAAAATCCTCAAAAGGAAAGTTCGCAGAAAGCCCAGAAGGAAGCAAGAAAAGATATTTTGCCCTATGAAGTTGATCCGATAAAAGCAGAGTCTGCGGCAATATTTAAAGAAAAATGGACGCTGGCTAAAACCAACGAGAAATACCTTCAGCTTTTAGCAAAGTGGCCTAAAGATTAGGCAAGAATAAGATATTACTAGATTTTTAATTTTCGTATTCGTTAAGAGAGGGCAATCCTTCTTCAGTGAATTGCACTCCCCTAAAGATTCATTGCTTACTTAAGGGGATGTTTAATATACCCCCATTTGCCGCCTTCAACATAGTTTTGCATATCGTTCCACTGTCCACCCACATTCACTCTGGCTAGCCCTTCAGAAAAAGCACCAGCCGCATCATATTGTGGCTGAATAATCATTTTCCCAGTCTTGTCAATATAGCCCCACTTGCGCTGAATTTCGACGGCAGCTAGCCCTTCAGAAAATTTGCCATCTTCCTTGAAAAATTGAACGTGGGCAGCATCACCGGGAAACGCACCAGTCCCAGAAAATTGGGCCGGGATGACCAGTTTTCCTGTTTCGTCAATATAACCGACACCCTCCCAAGGTTTTACAACCTGTGCTAGACCTTCAGAAAATGGCCCGATTAGCGAATATTGAGGCTCGCTTAAATAGTTACCTGCTTTGTCAATAATACCGATTTTTCCCTCAAAAGTAACCTTTGCTGTTTCTTGAGAAAAAGCGCCAGTAAAATCAAATTTTAACTCAATGACAACTTTGCCGGTTTTGTCGATATAACCGGCTTTATTGTTAAGCCGAATTGCTGCTAGCCCGTTTGAGAAGGCATCCCCAAAATCAAATTGAGGAGGAATAACAACTTTGCCAGTTGTGTCGATATAGCCGACTTGATAGTTAAAGGTATAGGCTGCTAATCCTTCAGAAAAAGATTTAAAATAACCCACTGGCGTTTCAAACACCATCTTGCCGGTGATATCGATAAAGCCGTTTTTGGTGCCGGTTCTCACCCGCGCTAATCCGTCTGAAAAGTCTTCGGCATCATCAAATTGTGGCTGGATAACTATTTTGCCGGTTTTGTCGATCCAGCCGATTTTACTATTAAGCCAAACCCGCGCTAATGGTTGAGATTTAGCAAAGCGAGCTGCCATTTCAAATCGAGTTTGACTGATAAACTTACCCGTTTTGTCAATATGGCCATGCTTATCGCCAACTCTGACGACAGCCAAACCTTCAAAGAAGGAATCACAGCCATCAAAGTTTGCTTGAATCACAAGTTTGCCAGTGGTGTCAATATAGCCGCATTTAGAGCCAATGGTAACAGATTGCAATTCCTCCGAGCGCTCACCAACACTGTCAAACTGTTGGGTTACAACTTTGCCGGTTGTATCAATAAAACTGTATTTTGGCCAAAATGAAATTTGGGCAATGCCATTAGCAAAATCGCCGGCTCTATCAAATTGAGGCGAGATTTCAAAAGCTCCGGCAATATACTGCGCCGGCACGGCATTAGCAATTTTTAAAGCTTGACAAATCAAGGCAACAACTTCAGCGCGTGTAGCATTTTGCAGAGGTTTGAGTTGTTTAACATTGGGATAGTTGACAACGAGCCGGTTTTGAAGGGCTGCGGCAATTGCACTTGTGGCATAACTAGGAATTTGTGCAGCATCGTCAAAATATTTTTTAAGCGTTTCATTGTAATTTGTAGGGGCGCTGTATTTTAGCCCATTTGCTAGGGAAACGAAGGCTTGAGTTCGTTCTAGCGGTTGTTCTGGTTTAAAAATTCCCTCCGGATATCCGGATAAAAATCCCATTTCATAAGCCGTAGAAATTGCTTCAAATGCCCAGTGAGTTTTAGGAACATCACTAAAATTCACTGCACTCCGAATTTTTGGGGCATTCGGAAAAGCTTTACGCACAAGGGCAGCAAGTTCCGCGCGGGTAATGGTAGCATTTGGACGAAAGCTTCCATTAGGATATCCACTAATAATCGATTTTTCAGCTAGTTGTACAATTGGCGCTTGCGCCCAATGGTTTTGAATGTCAGAAAAAGTAGCTGGCATAATTTAATGTTGTAAATTTGCTTTGGGATTGACTATCTCATCCCCACTCTAAAAGTTTATATTGAAAAAGCCGGCTACAACTGTCCGCCTGTTCAACTGTCACACTGTGAGTATTTGAGCCAACGCATTTCTCAAATTTTCATTTTTCTTAAGTATTGAAACAAGAATTTTTATAGAGCAATATTTTGAATTTTATCTTAAAAATATTAAAAAATAATAAATTTAACTAGAACTAAAAGTAGGCTGCCATCTTTGCCTAAATGCCTAATCTCTGGCAGAGATATTTCGATTAAATAATGTAAGTACGTTGTGAAGCGGTCTTCCTTGGAAAGAGCGGAGAAAGCAAAATCATCTTACTCATCAAAAAGAAAGCGGAATGCCGACGATATCTTCAAATTTGACACCTTATCTCATCACCTCGTGAATTTCAGCTTATCCTATAAAAGATAGACTGAATACATACCTTATGCTGAACATCCCTCAACTTCTCGCACAAGAGCTTTCCATTAGTCCTTCCCAAGTGAAAAACGCTCTGGAACTTTTGAGCGAAGGCGCAACCATTCCCTTCATTGCGCGTTACCGAAAAGAGCGCACCGAGGGACTAAACGAAATTCAATTACGCGATCTTTTTGACCGGCACGCTTATTTAACCGAAATTGAAGAACGCAAAACAGCAATTTTAAAAACGATTTCAGAGCAAGGAAAACTCACCGATGAACTGAAAGCAAAAATCGAAACGTGTTTGCAAAAAAACGAACTCGAAGACCTTTATCTTCCCTTTAAACCCAAGCGCCGCACGCGAGCCACAATTGCCCGGGAAAAAGGACTTGAACCGCTGGCAGCCTTTATCAAATCGCTCAATAATAAGAGTGCTTCTCCGGTATCGCTAGAGGAAGAAGCGGTTAAATACATTTCTGAAGAAAAGGGTGTAAAAACTGTAGAGGAGGCACTTAAAGGAGCTTCTGATATTTTAGCAGAAGAAGTTTCCGAAAAAGCAGAATTGCGGGCTTACTTGCGAGATTATTTAATGAATTCAGGATTTTTTGTCTCGCAAATTAAAGATGAGCATCCCGAAGGCAGTACCAAGTTTGAGATGTACCGAAATTACCAAATTAAGGTCAAAGATATTGCACCGCATAATTTGTTAGCTTTATTTCGGGGAGAAACAGAGGTAGTGCTGGATTTAGAACTCTCTTATGAGGAATCGGCAGTGATGTATTATCTGGAGTCTCAGGAAATAAAAACCAAGGTGCCGGCAGTTCGGGAATTTTATCAGGGAATGCTCAAAGATGCCTTTAACCGGCTGATGAAAACTTCTCTTATCAGTGAAGTGCGTGCTGCTAAAAAATTAGAAGCGGATATCGAGTCAATTAAAACGTTTGAAACCAATCTTCGGGAGTTGTTGCTGTCTGCGCCGGCAGGCATGAAACCTACTCTCGCAGTTGATCCTGGATTTCGCACCGGCTGCAAAGTTTCTGTCCTTAGTGAAACCGGGAAATTTTTAGAATATCAAACCATTTTCCCACACACGGGAGCCGGTCAACGCGCCAGTGCGGCGGCTATGGTTAAAAAGCTGATTGAGAACTATAAAATTGAGCTAATTGCTATCGGCAACGGCACAGCTTCTCGCGAAACCGATGAGTTTATTGGTGATATTTTAAAAACCTTAGATCGTCAACCGATTAAAGTCATGGTGAACGAGTCTGGCGCTTCAATTTATTCGGCTTCAGATGTGGCCATTTCTGAGTTTCCTGAACTCGATCTTACCGTACGCGGTGCCATTAGTATCGGACGTCGGTTGCAAGATCCCTTAGCTGAGCTTGTCAAAATCGATCCGAAGTCGATTGGGGTTGGACAATATCAACATGATGTTGATCAAAAGTTGCTGAAGAAAAAGCTGGATGAAACTGTAGAAAGCTGTGTAAACTACGTTGGAGTAGACCTGAATACAGCCTCCAAAGAGCTTCTAACCTTTGTATCGGGAATGACGCCGGCAGTCGCAAAAAACATTGTCAGTTATCGCAATGAAAACGGGGCGTTTAAAAATCGACGGCAACTTTTAAAAGTGCCTAAATTAGGGCCAAAAGCATTTGAACAAGCGGCTGGATTTCTGAGAATTCGCGGGGGTGAAAATCCGCTGGACAATACAGCAGTACACCCTGAAAGTTACAAATTAGTAGAGGCAATCGCGGCAGATTTAAGTGTGCCAGTTGATCGGATTCCTCAAGCCGCAGAAAAACTCAAGTCTCTAAATCTGAAGAAATACGTGACTGATAGTGTTGGGGAACCAACCCTCCGCGATATTATCAACGAATTAGAAAAGCCGGGAAGAGATCCGAGAGCTGAGTTTAAATATGCCACGTTTAAGGAAGGCGTGAATGAAGTAAGAGACTTGATGGTTGGGATGGAATTAGAAGGCGTTGTAACAAATGTAGCCAACTTTGGAGCGTTTGTTGATATTGGCGTTCATCAGGATGGGTTAGTGCATATTTCCCAATTAGCTGATCGATTTGTTGATGATCCCAAAACAGTTGTGAAAGTTGGACAGGTTGTGAAAGTGCGGGTAATGGAAGTGAATGAGAAATTGAACCGAATTAGCTTATCGATGAGATCGCCAGATGGCGCAACGACAACTAGCGTGCGCCCTGCTAAAAAGAACGAGAGTAAAAACGAGAGTAAAGTAGAGAATCGCAATCCAACGATTGATGATTTGAAGGCAAAGTTTGGTAAGAAAAAGTAGGGCGTTAAGTTTTTTCCTTCCCAGGTATCTCTGGGAAGGTTAATCTCATGCTTTTGGCTTTTCAAAAATTAAAATATGCTGCTGAGGTAAAACATCTTTATTTTCTTTCCAGACTAAACCCACCGGCACCATTTCTTTTCGTACTTGTTTTTCGGTCATTTTATGCAAGGCTTTGATAGCAATAAAAGGATTTTCACCCCGGTATTCCACCAGAACAACGCGTCCTCCAGGTTTGAGTGCTTTGACAATCGCTTCCATGACTTCTCTGGGATATTCAAACTCGTGATAAGCATCGACCATGATGGCTAAATCAACGCTTTCAGCCGGCAGGTTCGGATCGCTCACGGTTCCCAAAACCGGCTCAATGTTACTAATCTTTTTCTGTTTTTTCAATAATTCAATCATTTCTAGCATTTCCGGCTGAATATCTACCGCTAGCACTTTTCCTTCTGGCACTAAGCGAGCGATCCGAAAGCTGATGTAACCAGTGCCGGCACCAATATCTGCCACGACATCTTTCGCGCTAAGATTAAGAGACTTTACCAATTTATCCGGCTGCTCTTCATACTCCCGGCTTCGTCTCTCCAACCAGCTGGCTCCTTGATGTCCCATTACTTGGGCGATTTCTCGCCCCATATAAAACTTTCCAATGCCATCAGGACTATGGATCGTTCGCTGCTCATAAACAGTGTCGGCACTAACAGTGGTTTCTGAGTTTAAAATTCTAGAGCCGGCAAATATCAAGCCGGTTAAAATGAATAAAATAACCAGCGCTCCACCCCAACCCTTGATTTTTAATTTTTTAAAAAAGTTCATTGTCGCTCCTTAGTTAAAACTTAAATTGAGAAAAATTAAAGTCTGTTTATTACAAAGGCTTTCATGATTTCTAAATTCAGTTCTTAGCTTAGCAAATTTTAGCAATATTTTTAAATTAAATCTTGAATTTAAAAGGTAATTGTTAGAATAAGTCCTGCTCAAATAATAAATAAAAATCACTAAAGCTTTTGAATTTGAAGTTAAAGATAAATATAATAGAATTAAGTTAAAATATTGATTTTAGCTATAATAATAGGATGGATTCAACAGATTTGCCGACTTATATCTACTTGCACGGGTTTGCATCTAGCCCGCAATCTCAAAAAGCAACGTACATTGCCAAATGTTTTAGTTCGTTGCAAATTCATATGAAATTGCCCGACCTGAATCAAGGGGATTTTTCTCACCTTACTTTAACGCGACAAATCGCACAAGTTCAAACAGAATTTCCACCGGCACCCTCATCAATTACCTTAATAGGCTCTAGTTTTGGCGGTTTAACCTCAGCTTGGCTGGCACAACAGCACTCGCAAGTCAAACAAGTTGTCCTCCTCGCACCGGCGTTTGAATTCCTCACTCATTGGCAGTCAAAACTCGGACAAGAACAAATGCAGCGCTGGGAAAGAGAAAAATACCTGCCGGTGTATCACTACGGACAGAAGCGATCGCTCCCTTTGAGCTATGAATTTATTAGAGATGCCGGCCAGTATCACGATCACCAGTTGCAAAGACCCGTCCCCACACTAATTTTGCATGGGATTCACGATGAAGTGATTCCAGTACAAGCCAGCCGGGACTTTGCCGGCACTCGCCCTTGGGTGCAACTGGTAGAACTGGACAGTGATCACGGCTTGGGTAACGTCATGCCCCAGCTTTGGCAGGAAATTTGCCGATTTTGTCAAGTGTCTGTCGCTACTGAATAAGCGCGTTAACGTGATTTTAGTCATCACAACGGCAGGATGAAAAACAATCATAAAATGTGATATTTTACATCCTACGATACATATATTTAAGCCATTGTTTAAGTATGATAAATTCAATCGCTTTCCATGCTCACAATGTCAAAGCTTATTTCTCAGGTTGCTCTATCGTTAATTGCCGTTTCCGGTGTGGAGATTTCTGCACTAGCCCTCGCGTCGCCCGCAGCGGCACAAAACGCCTCGTCGCCCACCGGCTGGACGCTGAATTGCAGTGGTGGCATTTGCCGAAACCAGCGCATAGCCTCTAGCTTTGCCACAACACCCGCTCCAAAGTCTATCCCTGAAAATAATCCGGTGATAGCCATTTTACTTGTAGGGCTGGGAATGTTGCTCTATAACAAAAAGCCCAAATCCTCACAGGCTGAGTAACAGACAACCGGCATAGGAGTTGGCTTAATGAAAGGCTGTGTCTTAGGAATAGATGGCGGCGGCACCAAGACGGTTTGTATCTTGATGGATAAAACCGGGCAAGTGATCGGGCGTGGAGAAGCCGGCCCTTCTAATTACCAAACCGTAGGACTCGAAGCAGCCGGCAACTCAATTAGAGACGCGATCGCCCAAGCAGCCGCACCACTTGGGGAAGTCAGCCTTGAAGCAATCTGTGTGGGATTAGCCGGCGTTGGGCGTTCCCAGGATGTCCAAGCGGTGCGCGCTTTGGTGCAGCAGTTACTTTCAAGCAGTGAACTGCCGGTGAAGCCTTCATTACAGCTGCCTTCTCTAGAAATCAATCATCAAGAATTGAGCGCTGATAATCTTCTGCATTCTCAACTCTCAATTCTTCACTCATCTCATGTCATCGTTTGCAATGACTCTGCAATTGCCTTAGTCGGTGGAGTCGGTAAGCCGGTGGGAGTTGTGATCATTGCCGGCACCGGCGCGATTGCCTTTGGACAAAACCATCAGGGACAGACAAAAAGAGCCAGCGGTTGGGGCTATCTTCTGGGGGATGAAGGGAGCGGTTATCACATTGCCATCCGTGGGTTAAGATCCGTCGTGCGCTCTTATGACGGGCGTTTAGGTGAAACAATTTTAACTGAGCGAATCATACAACATCTCAATCTCAACAGCATTGAAGATTTAGTTGAAGTCATTTACCGGCGCGGATGGGGTGTCAAACAAATTGCCGCTTTAGCACCCATTATTGATGAAGCAGCAGCAGTCGGCGACTTGATAGCTAATAACATTATTAGTGAAGCAGTTGAAGAATTAGTATTAGCGGCACGAGTCGTAAGTCAAGCGTTATTTAAGCCAGATGAAGCCTTTGAAGTTGTCACAATGGGGGGAGTTTGGCGGGGTTTGGCAAATTTGCGAGGCCGGTTTGCCACCTCACTCGCAGAAATTATCCCTTCAGCAACCGTAATTTGGGCCAGACATGAGCCGGCTTACGGTGCCGCTTTACTCGCGTTGCAGACACTCTCGCCCGGTTAAATTGATAGGAATCATCGGTTAATCCATGCCATCATTCCTGTGAATTCAAGTTTTATAAAAGCAAGATGAAGCCGCCTCACAACACTTTGTCTGGGCTAAACTTCTGAGAAAGGCTGCAAAGGCAAGACGAAAATCAATAAAAATCAATAATTATTTAGATATAGGCATCCTGGATTGCAGGTAAATTCAACTTTTGAATTCCCCTAATGGAGATGATATAAAGAATAAAGGGGGAAAACAGAAATGAATTTGTTGAGATCGCTGCCGGTGAAAAGGCATTTTAACAGCGGTGCTTCATTTTTCCAACAGTAAATATATCGAGAAATAGCATATTTCAGTACAGATTCATCAATCCCAATTTTGGGTAAAAAATCCATTTCTCTCCTACTCTCTGAATCAAATGCCTTGCAAACACCATACTTTTAGAAAAATTTTACCAATTGTAAACGTTAAGTCTACCCTTGACGGCTCCTAAGAAGTGCAAACGATGAACCTTAATTGTGTCCTATACTACAAATAAACGCCCCTCAAGACCGAATATCTTAATTTACTAACAAAAGCTGGGTCATCCGTTACGCCTGTGTTCGCTTAATCCAAAATTATTTCTCATGCATATCAATCACCCTAATCTTTGGCTGTACTCATTCCTATCTCGCTTTCAACGTCCGCCCAGCTACAAGGCAAAAATCATGCTAGTTGCCTTTTTAGGCACTCATGTACCCCTTTTAACCCTTTTGCTTTATTTTCTGACGATAAACACATCGTCATTTCAGATGACGCTGCGTGTGCTAGGAATCGCTTTAGTAGCGACTTTAATCGGCACCGCCGCCACACTCTACGCAATACATAATCTTCTGGCACCTGTGATTCTCACCTTTTTGACCTTACGAGAATACTTAAACCAGAAAAAGCTACCCAACCTGCCAACTAAATTTACAGATGAAGCCGGCATATTGATGGCAGATACAGTCCGAACAATTAAACAATTAGACGAAGTTATTCAGCATCTCACGAATTACGATAACCTCACGGGTCTACCCAATCAAGCCTTATTCCAAGATCGTCTGCAACAGGCTTTAATCCGAGCACAGGACAATAACCGACTATTAGCCGTCATCTCGTTAAAACTAAAGAATCTTTCAGAGATTAGCAATGCCTTGGGGCGCGATGCCGGTGATTTGCTACTCAGGGAAGCTGCTCAGCGACTGAGCGCTAGTGTGCGCCCAACCGATCTCCTCAGTCGTGTTGCCAAAGATGAATTTGCGCTCGCTCAAACTGAGCTTACTGTATCAGAAGATATATTACCCTTATGTAAGGAAATTCTCTCTACTTTTTCAACAACTTTCTTCATTGAAAATAAGCCGTTACATCTAAGCGTCAGCCTAGGTATTTCCATCTATCCTTTTGATGGCTCTCAAGTCGATCAGCTTTGGGAAAATGCTAGTACAGCAATGTATCAAGCAAGACAACAAGCACAGAGCAACTATCAGTTTTTTGGGGCTGAAATGAAGGCTCAATTGCAGGAACGGTTAACTTTGGAAAATGAATTGCGTTATGCCCTGACACGCAATGAAATTCATTTACACTATCAGCCACGAGTCGATCTCGGCCATAATCAAATTGTCGGTGTAGAAGCGCTCGTGCGGTGGCAACACCCTGAGCTGGGATTCGTCTCGCCGGTTAAATTTATCCCCATTGCCGAAGCGAACGGTTTAATTGTCCCAATAGGGGAATGGGTGTTACGCACTGCCTGCACTCAAAACCGTATCTGGCAGCAAGCTGGACTGCCCCCGATCCGGATGGCTGTCAACTTATCAGCCCGTCAATTTGAGCAATCTGATTTAGTGGAGCGAATTAACCAAATTCTTGAAGAAACAGGTATGGATGTTTCTTATCTAGAATTAGAAGTAACTGAAAGCTTGTTTGTTGATAATGTTCAGAATACAATTAATATCTTACAGCAATTGCGTGACAGAGGAATTACCCTTGCACTCGATGATTTTGGGACAGGTTACTCATCCTTAAATTACTTGAGACATTTTCCCATTGACACCCTGAAAATTGATCGCTCTTTTGTCCGGGATGTTGTTGCCGATCCCCATAACGCAGCCGTTACAAACGCAATAATATCCTTAGCAAAAAGTCTGGAATTAAAGATCACTGCTGAAGGTGTAGAAACGCAAGATCAGTTTGAATACATTAAATCCCAAGGGTGTAATGAAATTCAAGGCTACTACTTTAGCCGGCCTATTCCTGCCGATGCCCTGGCTACACTTTTGCAGACAGGTGTAACCGGCCACGAATCGCTGTCCTAGCGAGCCGGCTGAAACTTGAATGAGAGCTTAAATTGCCATGAAAAAAAAATGAGCCGGCTACTTCGCCATAGCCGGCCCGCGTTAAACTGCATTTTGTTGTGATTAATATCTTGTTGTTGTTGAGGAAGTGGCAGCAGGATCGGGGTCGCGAAAACGAGTCGGTTCATCCTTGCGGAAGAGATTGGCTAAACCAATTAGACCCAATAAACCTAATGCACCCCAGTGATTGTTATCGCTTTCACTCTCTTCAAGGGGGGTTGTGTCAACGACAGTTCTATTCGGATCGTTATTCGTTCCATTAGTTCCGGCGGGAGCTGTGTTATTTTGGGCGGAAGCCGGCATCATACCAGGAAGAATCGCTAAGCTCAGGGCAAGAACGCCAGCACCGGCAACCTTTGACAAATCAGAACGCTTCATGTTTATTTTCTCTTTTTCCAATTGGTTTGTGTTACACATCAATCTATCAATATCCCCACTAAAGCGAATCCATCTGCAGCAGTAAGCTAACCCACCTCTGCACTCTCTCTGAAGTGATAAGCCCCAGATTCAAAGACTGTAGAAACTGTAATCGGCACCAAAAAAGAGATAATAAAACGGATGCCTTTTCTAAGTCAGCAGCAATCATGCAGACACGCGACCGCAACGCTCAACCGCTTCCCAATCTTGATGTGCCCTCACCGGCACGCAGCGCCACCGTCAGCCGCACCACCGGCGAAACCGATGTACACGTCACCGTCAACCTCGACGGCACTGGCACCTGCACCGCCAACACCGGCGTTCCCTTCCTAGACCATATGCTGCACCAAATAGCCTCACACGGGCTGCTAGACTTAGACGTGCGGGCAACCGGCGACATAGAAATAGACGACCATCACACTAACGAAGATGTCGGCATCACCCTCGGGCAAGCCTTAGGAAAAGCCCTCAGTGATCGCAAAGGCATCGTCCGCTTTGGCCATTTCATCGCCCCCCTTGATGAAGCCCTGGTTCAAGTCGCCCTAGACTTTTCCGGACGCCCTCACCTCAGCTACGGATTGCAAATTCCCACCCAGCGTGTTGGCACCTACGACACCCAACTTGTGCGCGAGTTCTTCGTCGCCCTCGTTAACCACAGCCAAATGACCCTCCACATCCGCCAGCTAGACGGCATTAACTCCCACCACATTATTGAAGCCACCTTTAAAGCCTTTGCTCGTTCCCTGCGAATGGCAACCGAAGTCGATCCTCGCCGTGCCGGCACCATCCCTAGTTCCAAAGGCGTCTTGTAATTTCTCCCTCCTAGCCCCTAGCCCCTTCATGCTGCCCTTCATCCGTTCAGATTTAAGCAAACTCCGCGCCTACACGCCCCACCCAGGCGGCAGTGCCGGTGAACCCGTTCAGTCCTCGATTGATCGGTTGGACACCAACGAATGCCCCTACGACTTGCCCGACGAACTCAAACAAAAGCTAGCATTCACCTTTGAGCGGCTGATCGAATCCAATCGCTATCCCGATGGCAGCTATGCTGCGATTAAAGAAGCGATTGCCGAATATGTCAGCGAATCTGTCGGGTTCATTGAAACCGCTAAAATTGCGTCAGCCAATATTTCCGTAGGCAATGGCTCGGATGAACTCATTCGCTCTTTGTTAATTGCCACCTGTGTAGGGGGAGAAGGCTCGATTTTAGTCGCTAACCCCACCTTCTCCATGTACGGGATTTTGGCGCAAACCCTAGGCATTCCAGTCGTATCTGTTGGGCGATCTGAAGCGAATTTTGAAATCGACTTGGCAGCAGCTCAAAAGGCGATTGAACAAACGCAAAATCCACCAATTCGCGCGGTGTTTGTCGTCCATCCCAATTCCCCCACCGCCAACGCCTTAACCCCAGCAGAAATCGACTGGCTCAAGAGTTTGCCGGCGAATATCTTGGTGGTTATTGACGAGGCGTATTTTGAATTCAGTCAGACAACCCTTGTGGGAGAATTACCCCAGCGACCAAACTGGGTAATTTTACGCACCTTCTCCAAAGCCTTCCGCTTAGCCACCCATCGAGTCGGTTATGCGGTTGCCCATCCGGAAGTGATCAGCGCCCTCGAAAAAGTCCGCTTGCCTTACAACTTGCCTAGTTTTACTCAAGTTGCAGTCGAAGTTGCCCTGACGAACCGGCAACAGCTCTTAGGCATAATTCCCCAAATTTTAGACGAGCGCAGCCGGTTAATTAAAGCCTTCAACCAAGTCCCACAACTGCAAGTTTGGCCCAGTAACGCTAACTTCATTTACCTGCGTCTCAAAGATGCCGGTGACATGGATGCAGCCCTCAGCCACCTGATCCAGCAACTCAAAACTCAAGGAACCCTAATCCGTCATACCGGCGGCGGCATTCGTATCACTGTTGGCACCCCTGAAGAGAATACGCGCACACTTCAGCGGTTGCAAGCGATTTTGTAGGGGAATAGGGCATGGGGTCATGGGGCATCAAGATGATTGCTCCCTCTGCCCCCTCTTTCACTCAGGATTCAGCACTCAGCAGTCCCATCTACGCTCTCACGACTGCCGGCTTTTTAACACTCTGGCGCACCATTCGCAGCGTTTGCGGTAAAACACCCACTAGGCCGGCTAAAGCCTCATCCTGTATTTGCGCGACCGTCTCTGGGTCAAAATAATATTCAAACTGCGTCAAAAGCATCTGCGCTCGCTGCAGTGGCCCTGATTTTTCCGTGAGCTGTTCCATCAGCCGAATCCAATGCCGCCGAGTCCAAAAAGCCTTTTGTCTCGCCTCATGAGTTTCTGGATAAACCAAACTCAAATTGCCCACCGGCACTGTGCGCTGACAGTCAATATCAAAAAAACCGCCAACCGCTGCTCCTGGCCCAGCAAATTCTGTGTGAAAGCGTTTATAAAGAATTAAGCCACTGCGCTGATGGCTGTCCACCACAAGTAACTGTCCGCTATTGAGCTGCGTCAGGATTTCGGAGCCTTGAGCGTACCGGATCAAGCTCTGAGAAGATTTTGTAGTTTCATTTTTCCTCCCCTGAACTTCATCAGATTTGGAGGCGGGCGGGTCAGTCCTGAAGTTATCCATTGCGTCAAAAGCCGGCTGATGGTGCGGTTAGTTAACGACCGATGGGATCGTTCTCTCTACTTCTTATGATGACGCAATTTAGTTATCAAAAAAGACAAGATTCTTTGAAGATCCGCGTCTCCAAGGGAAGGCGGATTCTTGGTTCATCTAGTCGGCTTGTCTAAAGTAGTTTCCTTCTTCCTAGCCATTTCAGATAAGAAGGCGAGAGATGGAGTGGTTAGGCAGAGTAAGGGGAAACTCAACACCGGCAGGAATTTGAGGGGTTGGGCGAAGTGAAACGGCAACCGACATCAGATTGATTTAATCGCTGGTTTCTAGGCGCTTGCGTAACAAAATTCGTCTAGGTTGACCGAGTAACCAAGAATTCAAGCCGGCATCAACTTGTTGTAGCCGATAACCGGCCTTGAAGTAAAGCCGTCGCGCCTGGTTGTTATTTTCTAAAACATGGAGGTAAAGGTCTGGAAATCCCCATTCTAAAGCCTTGCCTTCACAGGCAGTCAGCAATTGCCGCGCCACTCCTTGCCGGCGAGCAGATCTTTGCACTGCCAAGTTTGACAAGTAAGGATATTGAAAAGATTTGCACTGCCAAGAATAGGAAGAGCGCAGGGTCATCTCTACCGTGCCGACAATGTGAGGAGGGGCATCTGTTGATTCTCCCACAGCGGGATCGAGCGCCACTAAGCAGACGTAGTGACGTCCGGCTGTGCGAAGCCGGTGTCGTATATCCTCATAAATACCCATACGCAAAAACGGATAGACGCAGCCCATCAAACCGGCGCGAGAGTGAAAGCTATCCGTCAAAATTTCAGCTAAGCTTATCAGATCCGGGGACTGGGCGGCACGGATAATGAAACGCGTCTGATCGGCGGCGGTGCCGGAGCGTCCTGGCTGGCCATGCGTCGGGGAAGAAAAGCAAGGGTTCACAACTGGTGAGGGTACGAGCGCAAAATTTATCCTAATTGATTGAGCCGGCAAGAGCGGCGTTCCATCACCACAGAAATGTCAAATTTTATTAACGATAACGGGCTTGTGTGGTGAGGGTGAACTCGCTAATTTCCAGCTTTTTTCTCAGTTTTTGGGGTTCTACCACTATCTTACTCAAATTTTTCTAACCTCATTCGTCAAAAAACCCGCTTAAGACACTTGGAAGTTAAAAATAAAGAAAGTATAAAAGTATAACGCACTATACTGAACAGTAAGCTGTTATAAGCAGGGTTGGGGCAAAAAGCGTACACCGGCATGATCATCTGCCACTTGGAACCCTGTGGGAAAACCTTTGGTCAAAATTTCAGGTTGCCGGTCAAAATAGCTTTATGCAGATGGGGATCGAGACCTCAAGGGCATCTACCGCAAGCAGTATATCAGGTCAACTTATTTCGTTGCGATGCAACAAATGAGACAAATCACTATACAATCTAAACCCATCTTCCATTCAGCGGTGACACCAGCCTCAAGAAGTTATCGAACACGCCAAAAGCGTTTTCGCTGACTCCTTCGCACTCAGCTAAGCCTGATGGCTGTCACAATGCATCTATAAAAAAACAGTCCCCATTTCTCTTAAGACAGGAGCGAAGTGCAGCTTGGCATATCAAAATTGCCAGTTATGTTCTCCGTTCTCTTCATATTTCCGCAAATTGCTGAAGTATTTGTGAAGTCACCCTTTAAAAGTGAAAGTCTTAATAAAAACTGCAAAGTTAGAGGCTCACGTTTTGCCGTAGAATCGTCAAACTTTACGCTCTTAACATTCAAAAACCAAAATAGCAAAACCAAAATTGATATGGCGATTAACCCTTATCCGGCTGAATCCCCTAGAGGTAAAGTACCTATTGACCTTAAACGACGCCACTTAAGGCGAAGGATTTCACCTTCCCACACATGGGGAGAGCATGAAGAAAAATTAACAACCAGCCAACAATTGGCGAGTGAGCCACTTTTTGAAGCCCTATCAAAGAGTGGAGCAGACATTGCCATCACAGAACTATTTCACCGGCTCTCCTGTAACGATAGCGCAACCCCCCAAGCCGAGATCCAAGCTTGGACGAAAGGCTGGGTTGAATGTCTGCAATTTCTGGGCCATATCGACCCGGAAACAGGCAAACAATTGCAGCAAATTTCTCACGAACACCCACACACCCTAACTCGCACCCCCCAACAACCTGACAACCCGCTACTTTATCAAGCACAGCGCTTACACCAAATTACCAGCAACATCCATCAGTCCCTAGACGAAACCGAGGTGCGTCAGGCAATTGTGCAACAGTTGTGCAGCCTTTTAGGTGCAGACTGTGCCGGCTTAATTCTCTACAACCGGCAAGCCCAAACCCTCGCCGTCGTCGCCACCTATTACCGGGCAGAAGCCATCGGCGCACCCATTTCTCCAGGCGAAACCCCAGAGGGTCTCACCCTGCGGCTAGGATCGGGCTTAGATCGCGATACCTGCTGGAAACACCACTCACCTTGGATCGCTCAGGACGTAGACACCGCCGAAATTTCAGAAGTTGAGCGCCTGCTGTTGCAAGCCTCCGGACTCCACTCAACCTTAATGGTGCCCATCGTCTATGAGGGAAATTTACTGGGCAGCGTTTACATTAGCCAGTACACTTCTTGCCGACTGTGGAGTGCTGCAGAAATGCAACTGGCTGAATTGGTAGCCCAACAAGCTGCCCTTGCTCTCAACCACGCCCGCCTTTACAGTGAATCCCAGCGACAAGCCCAGCGCGAGCAAGCGCTGAATCGCATCGCCCATCGGATTCGTACCTGTTTAGATATCGACATCACGATTAACACTGCCCTAGCCGAGCTGCTACAGCTCACTCAAGCGGATTTAATGATTTTTGTCGTCCCGCACCCCCATAACCCCAGCAGCCTGCAAATCACCCACCAAGCTTGCCGAAACCAAGTATCCCAGCCGCAGCGTCAGCACTCTAGTGATACGTGGCTAGAAGTCGGTACAACCATTGAATTTAAGGGCGGGGGCCAGTATTGTAGCAACAGTTTATCTGGCCAAGTCGTGAACGTGGTTCCCAATACCCAAACAGCCCTGTTGGATGAGCGGGAACGCGCACTGTTCCAGCAGATGCAAATAGGAGCGTTGCTAGATACGGCTATTTGCTATCAGGACACCTTGCTGGGCCACATCTTGGCCATCAAACAGCAACCCTACGATTGGACGGAAGATGACACAGCGGCAGTGGAAGCGCTGGCGAATCAACTTGCCATTGCTATTACCCAAGCCCAACTGTACAAACGCACCCAGCAACAAGCCGAGGAAGCCAAAGCTTGGGGCCGGCAGCTTGCTAAAAACCTTGAGGAAAAAACCCAATTAATTGCCTCTTTACACGCCACCCAGGCACAACTGGTTCATCGAGAAAAAATGTCTTCCTTGGGGCAACTGGTTGCCGGTGTTGCTCACGAGATCAATAACCCAATTAATTTTATTTACGGTAATATCCCGTATATCAACAACTACACTGACGACCTTCTGGAGTTAGTTTGCCGCTATCAAAACGCATTTCCCAACCCACCGGCAGCCCTTGCTGAGTTTGAGTCCCAAATTGATATTGAATTTATTCAATCGGATCTGGGCAAAATTCTCAATTCCATGAGCAAAGGGGCTGAGCGAGTGCGAGAAATCGTCCTCACCTTACGCAACTTTGCCCGTCTAGACGAAGCGGAAAAGAAGGCCGTCGATGTCCATGAAGGGTTGGAAAGTACCTTAATCTTGCTAAACAACCGCCTGCATGGCATAGAAATTGTGCGACAGTACGGCGAGATTCCTCGTGTTGATTGTTATCCAGGCCAGCTCAATCAAGTGTTTATGAATCTTCTTTGTAACGCTATTGATGCGATCAAAGAAGCGCAAAAAGCCGGTTTGAAGTCTGCCAAAACAGAGGACTTAGAGCCGGCCAAACAGGTCTCTATCGGACAGCTAAGCATTCGTACAGAGTTGATCTCCAACGCCGAATCCTGTCTGGCTGATATCCTACCGGACTCAACCAATCTGCAAGAACATCGCCTCGCACAGAACAAGGTGCGAATCCGAATTCGAGACACCGGCACAGGCATTGCCCCCGAACACCAAGCCAAAATTTTTGATCCCTTTTTCACCACCAAGCCGGTGGGCACCGGCACGGGTTTGGGCTTATCCATCGCCTACAAAATCGTGGTACACAAACATCAGGGAAAACTCTGGTGTGAATCAACTGTTGGGGGCGGGACAGAATTCTTCATTGAATTACCGCTGCGGCAGTAAAGGCAAAGGTAAAATTTTCTCTTTTTCCTTTCATCTTCTAATACTGCGATCCAATCTGTGGATGTAAAAAACTGGAATCAAATTCCTATTTATCTCTTGTCATCTCTTCCAGATTGAAAAGATAATAAACGAATTTTTCCACAGAAAGTTCAACATACAGCCCTACTCGGTGAATCGTTAATCATCATCACCCCCAAAAGCTTGGTGTGCGTGCATCTTACAGCCTAGAAATATCCAACCGATTTAGGATTGCTATAGAAGTCAGAATAACCAGAAACGAATTGCCGGCATGACTCAAGTCATGAAGGATGCTCATCGATCCTTCTAGGCTGCAAAACCGAGTTAAAACTTAACAAGGTTTAACGCGCTCAATTAGCTAAACAGGGCGACGCTGCCGGTCATGCTTAGAATTGGGAAGAAGCCAGCCAAATTCAAGAAAAAAGGTTAACTTGGCAGTTTCATGGGAAATGGCTCTATGAAGGTTGAAGCGTTCCGAAGTCAGCTTTCAAGCTAAACCTAGCGTCTGTTATCTAGTATAGAAAAGCAAGTGTGTTGGATAGCGTTGAGTCCGTCTTATGTAACGGTGTATTAGGATCATACTGAAGGAGTGCATCAACCTTCGTCGGAGTGCAAGCGCCTACTCCTTTGCCCTGTACAATCACCTGCCCAGCGCTATTGTGCTGTTATATCCAGTCCGCATAGGCAACGCTGATTTCAGCTTTTCCAGAAAAGCGGAGGTCTTCGGAGCGCTCTTGCTCGTGGCTAAGCCATAATGTGCTAACTATCATAATGACCAAAGCTCACTCCCAAACCTTATGGCAAGATGTAGTTAATTCTCTCAAGACAACTGCTGCCGCGATCAAGCGATGGGTTTTGTTGTGTCTCAATTTAAGGGTCGTCATCTGCACCCCTGTGCCTCTCCTCAGCCACCGGCTGTTTCTTAGGAATGCCGGCTTTTTTGGCTTGGATACCAGGGAAATGCTTGCACTACAAGCGTTAGGGTTCATCCGTCTGGTCGCTCGGATGGCCCGAAAAGCTCCATTCCGATTGATTGGGTTTAAAAAGATTTGAGCTTTCTCAAATCCTAAATCCGCCCGTTAAAATGTCTTTGCCCCAAAAGGCGATTTCGACTGGGAAATTTATTTAGCCTGATGAGACGATGTTAGATCTAACTGCCTCAGCAGCAGGAGAGCGGTGCATGACATCCCAAGGAAACAGTAAAACTAAAATACTGGTTGTCGATGACGAACCAGATAACCTGGATCTGCTTTACCGCACCTTCCATGAGGAATACCAAGTGCTGAGGGCAGAAAGTGGGCCGGCGGCGCTGGATATTCTCGCCACAGCCGGTGATATTGCTGTGATCATTTCCGATCAGCGGATGCCCCTGATGAGCGGAACTGAATTCCTCAGCCTCACCGCAACCCAGTATCCGGATGTGATCCGAATTATTCTCACCGGCTACACCGATGTGGAAGATTTGGTGGAAGCAATTAACTCCGGTAAGGTGTTCAAATACGTTACCAAGCCCTGGGATGCTGAACAGCTTCTAGCCCTTGTGAGACAAGCCGTAGATACTCACAATGTACTAAAAGCTCGCACACGAGAACTTTGCCGCACGCTCCGTCAAGAATCACTGCTCAATGCAGTCACCAATACTATTCGTTCTCGCACTAACTACCGGCAGATTCTCCAGACGATCGTAGAAACCGTTGGCCAAATGTTTGAGGTCAGCTGCTGCATCCTGCGTCCGGTTCATGATGACCAACTAGCAGCCGAGTCCTTTATCTATCAAAAGGATGAAAACGGCAGGAGGAGGGATGAAAAAGGCAATTCTCATTCGTCTTCTACCCTTCCTGCTTCATCCTTATCCCAGACAGTTTGGGACACCCGCGATGTCGAGGTGATGAATGATGTACTAGCAGATGAGCGGTTTAGCGAAACCGAAGAAGGCAGAGAGCGGGCCGCCATTTACCAAGCCGCAAATATTCGCTCTAGCTTAGTTGTCCCGCTATTCTGCCGGCTCGATTTTATGGCAGTGCTGGCATTGCACGAGTTCGGGACGCCGCGTGTGTGGCAGGATGACGAAGTCCAGATGGTGATCATGGTGGCCGACCAAGCTGCCTTTGCGCTGGCCCAAGCACGGGCTTACGAACAGGTACGGGCGCTAGCCAAACGCGAGGCGCTGATCAACACAATCACAACCGCAATTCGCTCCAGCCTCAACCCTCAAGACATTTTTGCCGCCATCACCCACCAGCTGGGGCAAGCCCTTCATGCGGATGGCTGCGCCCTATCTTTGTGGACGGAGGAGGATGAATATGTCCAGTGTGTGGGGTTATACGACTCGTTGCAAGACACGTACCACAAAGAGACCCTGGAAGGTTCACATCAGCCGACAAACCCATTTTACCGGCTGGGAACGTCACACTTGCCCTCAGAAAATACCCAAGTCGGTAACAACGGAGCGCCAGCGGCTTCTAGCAACGCCAAGGGCGCACAAAACTCCCCTACACCCTCATCGTTGCTGCCCCGGTCTGTCGTGCCTATTCGGGGCAATCCTGTGCTGCTCCAGCTGCTAGTGACACAACAGCCGGTGGTGGTCAGCGATCTGGAAACCAAGCCAGAACTGAATGTATTCGATATGCCGCTGAGATCGCCGGCACGGGCGCTGTTAGTGGTGCCCCTGATCTCAGACGGGCAAATCATTGGCAGTATTTCTCTGCGCCAAACTCACACAGCCAGACAGTGGGAGGCATCAGAAATTGAGCTGGCGCAGGCAGTGGCGGCGCAGGCGGCGATCGCAGTGCAGCAAGCCCGACTTTATCAAAAAACACGACAGCAGGCAGAACGACTACTGGAACTTGACCGGCTCAAAACCGAGTTTTTCCAAAATATTTCTCACGAGTTCCGCACGCCGCTGACGCTGATGATTGGGCCGCTAGAATCGGTGGTGGCCCATCAGGGAGATTTACCCTATGAGCAGGCAGCGATCGCGCTGCGAAATTCCCGTCGTTTGTTGCGACTGGTGAACCAACTGCTAGATTTACAGCGCATTGATGCCGGTCGGATGCAACCGACATTCCGCCCCTGCGATTTAGTGGATTTTGTTAACCAAACCGTGGATTCGTTCCGCCCTTATTGTGACAAAAAGGGAGTAGGGGTTTACACGCATCTGAGCGAGTGTTCCTCAGTCTACTTAGATTTAGAAAAATTCGATAAGGTACTCTACAATTTACTGTCCAATGCGATGAAGTTTACGCCGAAAGGCGGCAGTATTATTGTTACCTTGCAACGGGCTGGGGATCATTGTCTTTTGCAAGTAAAAGATACCGGCGTTGGCATTCGATCTGACCAGATTCCTCACTTGTTTGAGCGCTTCCGTCAGGCAGAAGGATCGGCAAGCCGGTCTTATGAGGGCAGCGGTTTGGGTTTGGCTTTGGTTAAAGAACTGGTTGAACTCCACGGGGGCCAAATTTCGGTTGAATCGGTTTACCGGCAAGGGGCGACTTTCACGATTTGGCTGCCAATCGGAACGGCTCACCTGCCTCCTGAACAAATCATTGAAGTGCCTACCGGGGTGCTGCCTTCTCGCGCTGCAGTCGAGTTAGCAGATGTGGAGTTTGAGCAAGAAACTCATGACTTATTAGAGTTAAATGAAGAGTTAAAAGAAGCCACTCGCAAGACTTCTGCATCGCCAACGCAACCATCCGTGCCGGCACAAGGCGGACTCCCGAAAGCTCAACAGTCGGTTTTATTTGTCGATGACAATCCTGATCTGCGTACCTATGTTTCTGGCATTCTCAAGCAAAAAGGCTATCACGTTATTCTGGCTCGCAATGGAGCGGAGGGATTCTCGCTAGCAAAAGAACAGCATCCTGACCTAATTGTGACGGATTTGATGATGCCTTTGGTGTCGGGTTTGGATATGATTCGCATGATTCGAGAAGAGGAGGGTTTAAAAGGAATCCCGATCATTTTGCTGACTGCAAAAGTTAATGAAGACACTCGTCTTGAAGGTGTGGAAGGAGGCGCGGATGGCTATTTAGCAAAGCCGTTTAATGATCGCGAACTGCTGGCATCTGTGCGAAATCTCTTGGCACTCAAGGAAAATGAGCGCCGGATACAAGAACTCAATACCTATCTAACCGAGTCTGTGTTGCGTCGGTTTTTGCCGCCTTCTATGGTGATTAAAGCGGCTGCCGGTGAACTGTTGCTCGATCTGCGCCCAGAACCCCGTTTAATCACGATTTTGTTTAGTGACATTGTGGGGTTCACCCAGTTAGCTAATACATTGCGCTCTCGCCGGGTGGCAGAAGTGCTTAATGAATATTTAGCAGAAATGACGCGAGCGGTGTTTGATAGCGGCGGTACGGTGGATAAGTTTGTGGGAGATGCTGTGATGGCTTTATTTGGCGCACCGGAGGAACTAACCCCGAATGAACAGGTGCGGCGGGCGGTGGCGGCAGCGCGGCAAATGCAGCATCATTTAGCAATCCTAAACCGGCGCTGGCAAGAGCAAGGTTTAGTAGGGGCGCAAGGTGTGGCACCTATTCAGTTCCGCTGTGGCATTCATCAGGGCACGGCTGTGGTGGGAATGTTCGGTGGGGCAGATCGAGCGGATTATACGGCGATTGGCCCTTCGGTGAATATCTCGGCACGATTGCAAGAGGCGGCAGATCCAGGGAGTATTTTGGTTTCAGCAGCAGTTGCAGATTATCTAGATGAGGAGGAAATTACAAAATTCCGCCCACTTAAATTGAAGGGAATTGATGAAACGGTTCTCACTTTTGTGGTGAATTCGCCGGAGTGAAGCGTTGAAAGTAAACTTCTGGCAAAAGGTTTTTTTAACCGCAGATAAACGCAGATAAGGTTAACTATTTAAGGCGTTCATTTGTTGGTTTTTAAAATTTTTGCAAGAGGTTAAATTCAGAAATGAGTGTTCAATTTTCAATTCTCAGTTCTTTGCGCTTGTCGTTGCAGGTGGCACTTTTGGCAACAGTTTTTGTGGCGCTCATTGGGGGACTTATCGGTTACTTATTGGCGCGGCATAATATACAAGAAAGAAGAGAAAAGAAGAAAAGGCGGTTTGGATTTCCCCCTTCTAATTTTTTGCTGTTTGTGTTTGAAGCCTTGATAACTCTACCGCTGACGTTACCCCCAACGGTTGTGGGCTTTTATTTATTAGTTTTATTTGGGCGCAATGGGTTTGTAGGCCGACCTCTTTATGCAATAACCGGCTGGAGTTTGGTTTTTACCTGGCAAGGCGCTGTAGTGGCGGCGGCGGTGATGGCACTGCCGTTGATGGTGAAAACAACGCGGGCGGCTCTGGAAAGTGTAGATCCCATTTATTTACAAGCGGCTCAAACTTTGGGCCAATCTGAATGGCAAGTTTTTTGGCGGGTTTGGCTGCCTTTGGCGTGGAAGGGTATCTTTGCAGGGATTGTTCTCAGTTTTGCGCGGGCTTTGGGGGAATTTGGCGCGACACTGATGATTGCCGGCAACATTCCAGGGGCTACACAAACGATGCCAATGGCGATTTATGAGGCTGCAACTGCCGGCAATGAGCGGCTGGCGTTGATTTTAGTGGTAATTCTCAGTTTGATTTCCTTAATGGTTGTCTCGCTCACCAATTATTTGGAACAACGCCACGCACAATAGAAAAGGAAAAGTTAACGGTTTATCATAATGGGTTTGGGATTCAAGAATAGCTCTTTTCTTTATTGGTCAAGAGTTATCTGTCATTTGTCAAGTTTTCAAAAGGACAAATGGCAACGGACAATGACAAACTCTAGAATCTAAAGCTCAATGACTTCAACTGATCCAACTGAGCCACCGAACTGGCGCAGACACACCGATCCACCGGCACTCTGGGTGGGGGTGTCTCTGGGTTCTGTTTTTGTGCATCTGCTCGTTTTCTGGTTGGCACGCTCTCTCAGCTTGCCGGTTCTTGTTAAGTCGGGGGATGAGCCAATTGCAATTGATCTGTTTGTGGAGATTCCAGAAACAGAAGCACCTAAAGCATCGCCTCAGCAAAAGGCGACGCCATCGGCACGCCCACAAGCGCCGGCAAAAGCAATTCCGGCACCAGTAAATAAATCGGCTGTTTCTTCTGCTTCAGATAACACGGCGCTGCTGCCGGCACCAGCTAAGTCGCCGACGGCTTCTAACGGGGGCGTTAATAAGCCGGCACCCACTCCAACACCAACTCCTAAGCCGGCACCCACTCCAACGCCAATTCCTAAGCCGGCAGCTACAGCGACGCCAATTCCCAAGCCGGCATCCGCACCAACGCCAGAACCGACACCCACGCCAACTCCAACACCCACGCCAACTCCAACACCCACGCCAACGCCAGAACCGACTCCCACACCCACACCCACACCAGAACCGGCTCCCACACCCACACCAGAACCGGCTCCCACACCCACGCCCACGCCAGAACCGGCTCCCACACCCACGCCTGAACCGACTCCCACACCCACGCCTGAACCGACTCCCGAACCCACACCCACGCCTGAACCGACCCCGGAACCAACTCCGGAACCCACACCCATACCCACGCCAGAACCCGAACCGACTGGGCCGGCAACCTCTAGCGAAGAGTTGCCACCCGTACCGCCGCCAAGGGACAATCCCACAGAAACAGCTCAGCAGCCGGAGACATCGGAGCCGGCAGGGGAACCGGAACCTTCAGAGGGTGACGCTGCGGGGGTTAGAGTCAGTGTTGTGGGGGTTAGCCAAGCGAACCCAGACAAGGATCTTCCTGATGCCGGTCGAGAAGCCAAACCCATGAGGTTTTCTGACGAGTTTCCTGACTTGGCCTATCCGCCGCAAATTGATAAAATCGCTCTTGGTCAGGAGGTCACCTTGTATGTGATGGTGAGTGCTGCAGGAAGACCTGAAGTCATACAGGTGCGGCAAGGCAGTCAATCACCGGCTTATGATCAGTGGGCGGAAAACCTGATGGCACAATGGGAATTTGAGCCGGCATACCAAGGCGGTCAACCCGTTGCCGGTGAGCTGGAGGTGCGGCTTAGAATTGACCCACTGTAGAACATGAAAAAAGAGTTTTTTCAAATTTTGTTCACATCTGGCAAAATCGTGATATATTTAAAAATGCGTTGGATTGCGGGCATGGTTTAATGGTAAAACCTTAGCCTTCCAAGCTAAAGACGCGGGTTCGATTCCCGCTGCCCGCTTTTAAGTAAAACCTAATAAAACCAAGGCATTCAGGCTTTACTTCCTAGGCCGGTTTCAGTCTAAATTGACATCGCATCTGCAACAGTTCTATCAACTTCCTGCCGAGCGAGGCGGTAAGCTAGAGTTTTGTCACTTCTCAGATTCGCGTTATCTCTTTTGCTGTTGCAGGTCATTGCATGAGTCAACGTCCCAGTATCTTCTCGTTTTTCTCAGGAACCGGCTTTCTCGATTTAGGGTTTGAATTGAGCGGTTACAATATCGTTTATGTCAACGAAATTCACCCACCTTTTCTAGAAGCTTACCGTTATTCTCGCGAACAGCTTAATTTGCTTGAGCCAGAATACAACTACTTTAAAGAAGATGTGATTAAACTTACCGAAGGTAAAGATAAATTACGTCTGAAAGAATTAATCCAAGATGCTCGCAAATCTAGTAATATTATTGGGTTTATCGGTGGCCCGCCTTGCCCTGATTTCTCGATAGGCGGTAAAAATAAAGGTGGAGAAGGAGAGCGTGGTAAACTTTCTGCTGCCTACATTGAATTAATTTGTCAGCAGAAACCAGACTTCTTTCTTTTCGAGAATGTTAAAGGACTGTGGCAGACCAAAAAACATCGATTGTTTTTTGACGAACTCAAATCTAAAACGCAAGAAGCCGGTTATGTTTTAACCGAACGCCTTATTAATTCGTTAGAATATGGAGTTCCGCAAGACAGAGACCGAATTATTCTTCTGGGATTTCGTGAAGAATTGATTATTGATAAAAGCAATCATATTGATCTGCAAAAAAATATTGTTGAGAGTGCTTTTCCTTGGAAAAAGTATATTAAATATTCAAAACGAGAGGTTCTGTCTTACCCTTGGTTGCAAACCAACCAATTTCAAGAAGATTCAGAACTGCCTTTTCCGGGTGGTATTCCGCAAGAGCTAACCGTTGAATATTGGTTCAAGCAAAATGATGTACTTAACCATCTAAATGCTCAACATCATTTTAAACCGAGAGCCGGTCTCAACCGATTTAAATCTGTCGAAGAAGGTGATACTTCCAAAAAATCTTACAAACGCCTTCACCGATGGCGATACTCTCCAACCGCTTGCTATGGAAATAACGAAGTTCATTTACATCCCTACAAAACCCGCAGAATTTCTGTTGCTGAGGCGCTGGCAATACAATCTTTGCCAAAAAACTTTTATCTGCCGCCTTACTTACCCTTAAACATTTTATTTAAAACCGTAGGAAATGGGGTTCCTTACTTAGCTGCACAAGCACTCGCACAGACAATTTTGGATTATTTAGAAATCAGTAAAGTCGAGCGCGTCGTAGAATTAATTTCATGAAATTCAGACTCGGCGCTCGTTATGCCGCAAAGAAGATAAAAGTATCTTTTGTTACTTCTAAATGGGTGATGATTTCAACTGTTAGATAAAAAATCAACTGTTGGCAAAAGCGGATCTTTAACAATCCCCACACCGGCAAACCCCCAGCGAGTCAGCAAACCCTTTAATTGAGAGCCGGTGATTGACTCCACGCCAAACTTATCCGCAACACCGGCACCGTGTGTATTGAGGTAGCTTAGCGCGTCAGAATGCTCTTGGAACATCAGCAAATAGCCTTTGCCGCCGCTAGTATTGGGATGAGCCGCCAAATAGCTACCGTCAGCTTTAGAACGAACTAAATAGTGAATTTGTGAAAACATAGTTCCCCCTCTTACTAAGCTTAATTCATATCTTCCAGTTTAATTCGGGGATCAGAAACTTTTAAAAGTAAATCTGCTAGCAAATTCCCTACAATTAGCATGACAGCACCCATCATCAAACTTGCCATTACTAAATACAAATCTTGATTCGTTACCGCTTGCAAAATCAGCCGGCCTAATCCGGGCCAATTAAAGAAAAATTCTGCAATAAACGCCCCGCCTAACAAGCCGGCAAACTCAAATCCTAATAATGTAATTAGAGGATTCACTGCATTTCGCAGAGCGTGTACATAAATGACTCGATTTTCGGGTAAACCCTTTGCACGAGCGGTTCGGATATAATCTTGGCGCAGTACATCTAGTAATTGTCCGCGAGTAATTCGCTGCAAGCCGGCAAAACTGGTAACACTGAGCGCGATTGTCGGTAAAATCATGTGCCAGCCAATATCTAAAACTTTCCCCAACGGCGTTAAATCCGCATAATTAATGCTAGTCATGCCGCCGACTGGAAAGAGCGGGGAAGTAACTTGAGCGAAAAATAAGAGTACCAGCGCCGTGATAAAGCTGGGAAAACCTTGCCCGATGTAGCTAATGACACGCAGGATGCGATCAGTTAGATCATTTTGCTGAACCGCGCCAATAATCCCCAGAGGAATTGCAATTGCCCAAGTCAAAAGTAACGATGAAATGGCTAGCAATAGGGTTGCCGGTATGCGCTCCCACAACAGAGATGCCACTGAGCGTTGGTAAACAAAACTCGTGCCAAAATCCCCTTGTGTAACAATTCGTCTTAACCAGCGCCCATATTGCTCCAACGGCGGCTTATCTAAGCCAAAATTAATACTTAATTGTTTGATAGTTTCCGGAGAAATCTTGGGATTTTGCCGCAGCGTATCCAAGTAATCTCCTGGTGCTAGTTGAATAATTGCAAAGCATAATGCTGATGCTAGAAACAGCGTTAAAAGTGCTTGTAACAGCCGCTTTAACACATATAAAAGCGTCTCGCTGGTGGCAAGCGCCGCCATTCCATTTGTAAAAGATTCCAGCCCCCGGCTGCCTGAAGAATGCTTAGTAGAAGTCATAAAAAAAACGATTAGATAGAGATGGAGGCAGGGGCAAAGCGGCAAAGCAACACAGAAGCATAGAAATTACCTAACCGATTTTCTCTGCTTCTACCTTTGAGTTGGCGCAGCCTTGCCCGTACCTTTAGGTGGGCGAAGCCTTGCCCCATAAGCCTTAATACTCGATTAAACTCACCACCGGCACATTTGGCAGTTTGTGACGACCGCCCAAAGCCGCTAGCTCTAAGATAAAGCCAAAACCGACCAATTCGCCGCCCGTCTGCTGCACGAGATCCGCCGTTGCCTTTGCTGTACCGCCGGTTGCCATCAGATCGTCCACAATGAGCACCCGACTGCCCGGTTCCCAGGCATCCTGATGCATTTCTAGCCGGTCTGTCCCATACTCTAGCTCATACTCGACAGCATAAATCGCCGCCGGCAACTTGCCCGGTTTCCGCACCGGCACAAAACCGGCACCCAGTTTATAAGCCATTGGCACCGCAAAAATGAAGCCTCGTGACTCCATGCCAACAATATAATCGGGTTTTAAATCGGCACATTTTTCTGACATCGTGTCGATGGTGTAGCGCAGCCCCTGTGGGTCGCGCAAGAGCGTTGTAATATCCCGAAACAAAATACCCGGTTTCGGAAAATCTGGGATGTCGCGAATCAGAGACTTCAAATCCATGAGTTGATGATTGAGGGTGAGTTTGGCATCAGTATCGTCTTGTCTGCCGGTTCGGGAACTATCCTCTAGCCTGACAGGGGTTGCGACAAAATCGTACAGCTCTTCATGGTGCGTTTGTCAAGCAATCTTGCTCCGATCCCGTACACTAGAATTTAGCACCGGCTCACCGCCAACACCCATCAAAATGCCCAGCTCTCTTATGTGCCCTTACGGATCACTGTGCAGAAATCTTGCTAAAATTGACTGTTTGTTTGTCCCCGGATTTTTAATTTCAAGTGCTGAATTTTGGTAGCACACAGATGGGTTCGCGCCACTAGTAGAAAAGGGCATCAATGTCAATAGAAAAACTTAGGTATTTTTGTTTGCAAGCCATTATAAATTTAGTCTTGATTAGTCCAGTTGACCCCCCCAGGCAGTTAGCATGAATGGTCCAGTAAGCGTAATGCAATCCAATAGTCCGCCCGAACGGTCAACCCCGCTGATTTTGGACAGTCTGCCGAACCCTCTCATCTCTGAGCTGGGCTGTCCCCGTCGCACACGGTTGCAAATAGACCTGATCTTACTGGCCATTGAAGCCTTAGATCTTAGAGGCTCTGAAGCCATCTTAGCCTTGGCCAAAGAACTGGAGATCGACGAAATTATTCAAAATCGGGTCGTCCTGTGGCGACTTCGCAGCACCAACCCGCTGAGGCGTTACAGCCAGCGGCGTCCCCTGAGTTTGGAAGAAGCCAAAGCGCTGGTAATGATTGCCTGCCACTTAGCACGTCGGATGACTGTATTAATTCGTCAGCTGCTAATGGACTACCAGCAATTGCGAGACAAGCAAGTACCACTTGAACACCATTTGCGACTGTCTGATTATTTAGAACGCTTCCGGGCGCATTTCCGCAGCCGGATGAACCCCCGCAGAGCCGGTGTTATGGTGTACAACACCGATGAAAAATTGAACCAGCTGGCTCTAGAATTGCTGGGTAAATTACTGTTTTGCACCGGCACCGCCGGAATGCAGCGATTTTGGATTAGTCTGTTTGATGGAGAGGTGGCATGACAATTCTACGCCAATACAATTTACCGAATTGCACCCTGCTCCTAGAAGGCATGAGCGAGAGCGCTTCTAGCAGCCCCTCAGACAGTCGCCCTTTGATGTCGCTTCTAATCGGTGCGGAATGCCGGTTTGCCGGTCGAGAGCAGACACTGAGCGGGGGACGGGAGTTTTTAGAAAGCTTAGTCACCGCACTCAGCCGCTACGCCCAAGAAGTTTTGAGCGGAGTGCCCCTCCCAATCGATCCGACAGCTCAGCCATCCTTGGTAGAGGTGCGAAAAATTGAAGGAAACTTGCACCGGCTGACTCTACACTCGCCGGATGGGCACAGTGTCGCGAAACCGGCATCTCCGACACACTTTGATCTGACAACCGTACAGCTGTTTGATTTGGTAGAGGCCGTCGATCAGTTTTTTGCAGACTCTCGGACGCTGCCAGAGTTGTCTCTACGCTTGACACCCGTTTCTAAGAAATCTGCCCAAACCTACAAGCCGGTAGCCCGCCGCGCCATGCCGGCAGCCATTGGGGTGTCAACTTTAGCCGCTGCAGCAATCGCGGCTTCTTTCTTTCCTATTCCCGACGTGCGACGCCCCACAGAGCCGGTGCAACAGTCGGGTTCTAGCAATAATACGTTAACCAACACCAGTGCTAATTCCAATGCCGGTGCTTCCCCCCCTTCGGCTTCAGAGTTAGAAACTGCCCTGTCAACCTTGCCGGAGATTACCGATCCCAACCAACTCGAAGGTTTGAAGTGGAAACTTTACGACCAAATTGATCGCGCTTGGAAACGCGACGACTCGTTTGGGCAGGAACTTGTTTATCGCGTTGGTGTGGGCCAAGACGGGGCACTTGTCGGCTACAAACCGGCGAACCAGGGCGCGATAGATGCAAAGGAAACGCCCTTGTCAGACTTAGTTTACATTCCCCCAGGCGGCGGTGAAGCCACGCCAGAATCTCTCGCCCAGTTCAAAGTCGTGTTGAGCGAGAAAGGGGATGTGCAAGTCAGTCCCTGGAAAGGCTACACCGCAGATCCCAGCTTACCACCAGATATTTCCGATCCTGGACAGCTAGAAGATTTGCAGGATCAGCTGTACAAGGAAATTGATCGAAATTGGAAAGACTCTCCCTCCTTTGAGCGGGAGTTAATCTATCGCGTGGGAATCACCCCAGAAGGCACCATTGTCAACTTTACGCCGCTGAATCAACCGGCCTTTGATTACGTTCGGGAAACACCCCTAGAGAAATTGCAGCAACCGGCATCGGCTGCAACCGAGGGTGCCGGTGATCAGCAACCGCTGGCTCAATTTAGAGTTGTTTTTACCCCCAGAGGGGTGCTTCAAGTCAGTCCTTGGAAAGGATTTCGTTAACCGGCAGTTCCCGCTGTCGTTTAGAGAGGGGGAGCAAAGCAAAATTTGCTTTCTCCCCCAGGTATTCCTTTACGGCTGATAGCGGATACCAGCATCTTCAAAGCGGCGCAAGGCTTCGCCAAGGCGATCACAATCCGCAATTAAACTCACGCGGACATAACCCTCCCCGCCTTGCCCAAAAGCATTGCCTGGGGTTACAACCACACCTGTCTGCTGCAATACCGTCAGCGCAAAATCCGTTGAACCGGCACCAGGGGGACACTTCACCCAGAGATACATCGTTGCCAGCGTTTTGTCAACATTCCAACCGAGTTTACCCAATCCCTCAATCAGAAAATCTCGCCGGGTTCGATAACGATTTTGCACTTCATGCAGGTAAACATCTGGCAATTGCAGGGCAGTTTCCGCAGCCGATTGAATGGCGGCAAAAATACCGTAATCCAAGTTTGTTTTTAACGTCCGCAGTCCTTGAATAATGTGCCGGTTTCCTACCACAAAGCCAACACGCCAGCCGGCCATGTTGTAAGTCTTGGACAAGGTGTGAAACTCAACCCCAATATCCTTAGCCCCCTCAATTTCCAGCAAACTCGTGGGCTGATAGCCATCAAAAGCCAGCTCAGCGTAGCACAAGTCATGGACGAGCAAGATTTCATACCGGCGGGCAAAAGCAACAATTTCCTCGAAAAATTCGCGGGGTGCGGTTGCGCCAGTGGGGTTGCTGGGATAATTGAAATACAGAATCTTGGCTTGTTCAGCCACCGAGTCAGGAATTGCGGTTACATCAATCAGCCAGCCGTTTTCCGGTTTCAGCATTAAACTGTGAACCTTGCCGCCGGCAATCACCGGCCCGCGAAAATGGGCCGGATAAGCTGGGGAGGGCACCAGCACCAAATCCCCAGGATTAATATAAGCAATGGCTAAATGAGTCAAACCTTCCTTAGAACCGAGGAGGGGCAGCGCTTCGCTATCGGGATCGAGTTCAACCCCATATCGGCGCTTATACCAATTGCTAATGCTGCGGCGGAAGCTGGCGGTGCCTTCAAAGGGAGGATAGCCATGATTGGCAGGATTTTGCATCGCCGCAATCGCCGCATCAATCACGGGTTGAGGCGTCGGGCCATCTGGATTTCCCATGCCCAAATCAATTAAATCCAGCCCCTGTTCTCGCGCCCTGGCTTTAAGTTCATCCAGTCGGGCAAACACATAGGGCGGTAATGCTTGCAGCCGATTAGCTGGCTCGATCCAATCCAACGTCATTAAATTGCCGCACTCTTCTGATTAATCAAAAAAACACTAATTTGAGAAGCGAGTTTTGAGCAAACCGATCGGCTGTCAGGTGGTTTTTGAGCCAAACATTCTCGCTCTGGGTGAAAATAGATTGGCTAAATCCGCCACGACAAAGGCTTTACTGAACTTGCCACCCAGAGCGGCGATTTGCTCTACTTTGAAGTTGCAGCGGCAGCCGGCTAAATCTTTCCGAGGATAGATTTGAGTCTGGCAAACACGCTGGATTATTAGCTTATCAGCTATCAGCGATGAGAATTAACAAAGCCCTTCTTCAATTCCCAGCAAAGTTCGTCCTGAGTCCACCGGCACGGTTGTCGAAACCATTGCCGCCATCAGCTGTTCCGGAACCACGGTAAAGGGTAGTCGGTGGATATCTGAAGCCGGCTGACAGGCAATTTCAGCCGCTTGCTGCAACTGAGTTAGGGTAATATTGGCCAAACCTAACTGGCTAAGGGTTTGCGGCAAGCCGATTTCTGTATAGAACTTTAAAAGCTGTTGCCGCGCTGATGCCGCCAACTGGTTGCCTTGAATAGTTTCTTCCAACCGCAACTGCACGAGAATGCCATAAGCGACTTTTTCGCCGTGCAAAGTGCCATGACTCGCCAGCAAATGCGTTAAACCATTGTGTACCGCATGAGCAGCCACCGTGCGACACTGAGCACCGCCAATCCCCCCAATGATGCCGGCGAGTAAAACCGTTGCATCCACAACTTCCCGCCACACTGCACCCCCCGGTTCTTGTAGGGCATCCACAGACTTTTGAAACAAGAGATCCCGCAGAACTCTGGCTTGTTGAACGGCGGCGATCAGGAGGGTTTGATCTGAGTGACCACTACTAACAGACGCTTCATACCACTTAGCAAGGGCATCACCGATGCCGGCAACTAACGTGCGCTGGGGAGCGGTTTGAATCAAGTCATAATCGAGGATTAGCAAGTCCGGGCAGCGTGCCAGGGCTACGTCATACAGAAAAGCACCTTCGTTGGAGTAAACATTGGAGAGGGCTGTCCAGGCGGCACAGGTGGCTGCTGATGTGGGGATCGTAACCACCGGCAGCCGGCAGCGATAGGCCAAGAGTTTGGCCATATCCAGTGCCTTGCCGCCACCCAAGCCAATAATCACATCGGCTTGATGGGACTTCACCGCTTCTTCCAGGGAAGCCAAGGACATCTCAGAGCAATCCGGGCTGTAAGAAGCTTGCGCCACCGCTAATTTTTGCTGTTCTAGCACTGTCAGCAGGGGCTGGCCGGCACTTGTCAGAGTGCGTTCGCCGGCCACAACTAACGGCCTAAGTCCCAAACGTGCGATTGCTTCGCCACTGAGGGCTTGGGAACCGCGAATCACTTGAGCCGGCGCAACATTCATCGAATAAAGCATCGAGACACCCTTAGAGGCGTCTGGGACGTTAGAAGCAGCGGGATGGGTCATACGGCAACGCCTTGTGGGTTGAGTAATAGGAATATCAGTCTACAAATTTTTACAGGGAGTGTGTCACACTGATCCGCTAAATGAGTGAAGTTCTTAACCTTCACTTAAGGTAAATCGGCGGGCAGCCGGTTAGCGAACGGTCGAGTGGCAGAAAAAGCACTGAAGCGTCGCTGGCGCTTTCCCACCCGCCGCCTTACCTGTCTGGCACACGACGGTGTTAACTTTTCTCTGGCTGGGGCAATTGGGCGAATTTGTCTCGGAAGATTTCAACGCTCATGTTCTCGTCGTTGCGATTATAGAGCGAACGCTTGATCTGACCGATGTAGAGCGGTTTTGACACGCCGGTTTCTGGGTGGATAATGGTGCGGGCGCGGATCGTTAACTGATTTTCATCTTTACCCAGCCGGCCTGGTGTAAACAAGTTGCTTGCCGCTTGACGCAGAGTCGCGTCAAGTTCCGACTCGGTAATGGTGGGTGGAACCGCGATCACCGCCTGAGGCCCACTGATATCGTAGACAGTGGAAAAGCGAATGGCACCGGGAATTGAGGTGCGAGTGATGGGGACGAGGGTGAGAGCAAATAAACCGGCAGTTAGCACGCCCATAAAGCCGGTGGCACCCACCAGCCGAAACCGGATGTCCCATTTAAAGACAAACGCCAGCCCAGTGAGAATGCCACAGGCTAAGGTGAGAATGGCTGCCCACTGGGTAGCGGTGATAAATTCAGCAATTGTTGGCATAGGAGTTATTTCGCGATCTGTAGTTCACTGTTCGTGAACAATAAACAATGAACAAGCTGGCAATTCAAGATTCTTTTTCGTTGGTAACAAACCCGTTGGACTCAGCATCGCCCGATGATTCGAGGGCCGCTTTGAGGGTGTGCCAGGTGAGGGTGGCGCATTTGATTCGCACGGGAAATTGTGAGACGCCTTGCATGACGTTTAACTTCCGCAACTCTTTGGGGAATTCGGCTTCGCCTTTCATCATGCCTTGAAAGCGCTGCACCATTTCTAAGGCTTCTGCAACGCCTCGCCCCCGCAAGGCATCGGCCATCAAGTCAGCAGAAGCCATTGCGATGGCGCAACCTTCTCCCTCAAATTTGACATCTTCAATGCGATCACCGGCATCGTTCAGCCGCAGGGTTAGCTCAATCGTATCGCCACAGGAAGGATTATGGCCCCGTTGCAGCCGATGTGCCGGCTCGGTTTTACCGCGATGCCGGGGTTTTTTATAGTGTTCCAGAATAACTTGCTGGTAGAGGTCGCGCAGATTGCCAAGAGACATGATGGGATGGCTCAGATGTTAACTTATCGTTACTTAGATCCTATCAGTGTCTATCGATTTGGCGGGGTAACTCTGCCCCAACAACTGAGATGCCGGTTGAATTGACCTCTAGAAGTTGCTTTTTTACTGATCGCTGATGTTGTGAATTTTTTGTCTTTCAGAACTGACTTGAGCGGGCGAAATTTGCCCCACCTTTGTCCAACATCTGACACCTGTGGCAAAGCGTCATCAAATTTGCCCTTTCATTTATCTTTAAATAAATATCGGCTACTTTGTTGGAGGCTGCCGGTGGTGGCAGGGTCAGCAGCTAGCCTCGTTTGGCACTCTGCTAAATTTGCCGGCTCACACCCAACAACAGCGGCAATGGTCAGGGCAAATTGCGATAAACTCAGCATGATCACGAAATCTGGCTGTAGCCTCTAAACTAATATAAATGGGCTGCATTCAAAAACTCCATTCCCTTTGCAACCCCTAGCATGACGATTCAGATTAGCGATATTGAGGCTCAACTAGAAACACTGCGGCAGGAAGCGCAAAGTGCAATCACCACTGCCGGCACGCTCGAACGCCTAGAGGAACTCAGAGTCGGCTACCTGGGCAAAAAAGGCCAACTGTCTCAAGTCTTAGGCAGCATGGGCAAATTAAGTCCAGCCGACCGGCCTCGCATTGGTGCAATGGCCAATGAGGTCAAGGAAGCGGTGCAAACAGACCTTGATTCCAAGCGGACAGCGCTGCAAGCCGCTCAAATTCAGGCCAAGCTGGAATCAGAAACTTTGGATGTCACCATGCCTGGGGTTTATCGTCCCCAAGGTCGAATTCATCCCTTGAATGGAATGATTGATAGGGTCGTGGATATCTTTGTGGGACTCGGTTACACCGTGGCCACCGGCCCGGAAATGGAAAGCGATTATTATAATTTTGAGGCGCTAAATACGCCACCCGATCATCCAGCGCGGGATATGCAGGATACTTTCTATTTACCAGACGGCAACCTGCTACGCACCCACACTTCCTCGGTGCAAATTCGCTACATGGAAAAACACGAGCCGCCGATCCGAATTGTCTCACCTGGACGCGTTTACCGACGCGATACCGTGGATGCGACTCACGCGGCAGTTTTCCATCAAATTGAGCTTTTAGCGATTGATGAAGGGCTAACATTTACGGATCTTAAAGGCACGCTCAAAGAATTTTTACAGCAGATGTTTGGCGCTGATTTGCCGATTCGTTTCCGTGCAAGTTATTTCCCGTTCACTGAACCTTCTGCTGAGGTGGATGTGCAGTGGCAAGGCAAATGGTTAGAAGTCTTGGGTTGCGGGATGGTCGATCCAAACGTCCTTAAAATGGTCGGTTACGATCCAGAAAAATACACGGGGTTTGCTGCCGGTTTTGGAGTAGAACGCTTCGCAATGGTGCTGCACCAAATCGACGATATTCGCCGGGTTTACAACAGTGACTTGCGCTTTTTGCAGCAATTTTAAGCAAGTAGTTGCTAATCGTTAAAGGTGAATTTTGTCGCCATTAGCGATTAGCAATTAATCGTAAATATTTTTAAGAAAATACCTCTAGAAGACGACTAAATATAACTTTTATGGCACTTGAAAAACTGACCTGGTGGCGAATAAGTTTACGGATGAAAGGGTCAGTCGCTCCAGCAATTTTTAGCCAGGTGCTTTTTTGCGGAGTGTTTGGCTTTTTTATTTCCATACTTTATCATTTTAAAGTACCCGTTGGCTGGAGTATTGTTGGGTTTGTTCCTAATATTATTTTAGGTTTATTATTAGTATTTCGGACAAATACTGCTTACGAACGATTTTGGGAAGGTCGCAAACTTTGGGGAACTTTAGTCAATACTGTCCGCAATTTTGCCCGCCAAATTTGGATAGCGATTGATGCCAAGGAACCCCAGGACGCACACGAGAAAATAGCAACTTTGAGACTCTTAGTTGCTTTTGCTGTGGCGACGAAATTGCATCTACGGCAAGAGGCACTTAACAGTGAGATAGAGGCGTTAATATCGCCGGAACAGTATCTCAAGCTGAAAAGCATGAACAACCCTCCTTTAGAAGTTGCCTTCTGGATTGGAGACTATTTACAAAAGCAAAATGAGCGAGGGTGCATCAATAACTATCAACTGGCGGCGATGCATAAGCTACTAGATAATATGGTAGACGTTTTAGGAGGATGTGAACGGATTTTAAAAACTCCAATTCCCTTAGCCTATGCCATTCATCTAAAGCAATTACTATTAATTTATTGCTTATTATTACCTTTTGAAATTGTTGGTAAGGTGCAGTGGTGGACAGGGCCGGTGGTTGCTTTAGTGAGTTTTATAGTGTTTGGGGTGGAAGAAATTGGCATTGAAATCGAAAATCCTTTTGGTCATGACTTCAACGACTTACCTTTAGATACTATTTGCGCTACTATGCTACGCAACATAGAAGATTTAATTTCCCTCTCGCCTAATACTCACGTTAATCTAGCTGAGGAAAAACAAACACTAATAAATTAGGGAGCAAGCTAGAACACGCTCAAATTTTAAAATGTTAAAAATAATAGAATCTTGGGTTAAAAAATAGGTTAATAAAACAGATTTTACCGAAAGATAGGTGAATTAAAGCTAAAATTAAAGTAGCGTAATAGGCAGAAAAATATATGGCGGAAGTTCAGATCGCAATTGAGGGAAAAGGCGCAGTTGAAGCAGCAGAAGCGCTGTTAAGCAGTCCTGACATAACACGAGGAACCTGGCAACCCGTAGAAGCAACAAGACCTGATAAGGTCGTGTCAGTGATTGTTCACATTCTATCAGCTGCAAGCGCAGAAGCTTTATCCCAACAAATTAATAATTGGTATCAAAGATATCAAGAAGCGGTGTTGGCTCAAACAATTGATAAGGTGGTACTGGTAGCGAATGGCAAGCGACTGTTGCTGGGAGAGAGTAGTCTCGATGATCTTCGCCAGACAATCTTAAATACATAAGGTTGTTGTGAAAATTTTAAACAATAATAGATTTGGCGAACACCGGCAGCCGGTGAATTCACTCAATGGCATTGCTTAAACCTTGAAATAAACAAGCCGGCAGAATTTCATGGATCGTCTCGTCAAGAGTGGAACAGGTTGGCGCTTAGGCTGGAATCCCAGCGCCGCTGAATATAAAGGTTTAGTGGGTGGGGAAGATTGGGCGCTAGAGTTGACAGAGGCGGAGTTGAATGATTTTTGCCGGCTTCTAGGGCAACTGGCGGCTACAATGAGCCAAATGGCCGAGGAATTGATGGACGAAGAGAAAATCGCCTGTGAAGCCGAAAGTGATTTACTCTGGTTAGAAGTTGAAGGCCGGCCTAATTCCTTCAGCCTGCACTTCATTCTATATTCAGGACGTGGCGCAGAAGGGAAATGGCCGGCCTCTGCAATTCCCAGTTTGGTTCAAGCCATGCAGGCACTCAAAGTTTTTTAATTTAGGTGCTTGCTTACTGTGGCAGATGTGCTATTATAAAAATTCGCAACGGGGCGTAGCGCAGCTTGGTAGCGCACCACTTTGGGGTAGTGGGGGTCGTGGGTTCAAATCCCGCCGCTCCGATTTCAAAAAACCTCTAGACAAGTCGATTTGATCGAATGTCAAATCAGTTGTCTGGGATGACGAATTGTTGCCCGAATTGAAAAATTATTTGGTACTTAGATTTAAAAAAAGACTCCTGTTCAGGAGTCCTTTTTTGTAGGTGCACTTTATAAGCTTGTACTAGAGAAGTTACTTCACAGCAAAGATGATGATCTATGTTGGTTTGCTTTAGAGATAACTGAAGGATGCGGTCGCTCTTAAGCGTGTGGTGCCTCGTTAAATTGCTCTACAAATGTGCAGCGCTTTCCTACCGTGTAGGTGCTGATTTAATTAAATCTTGCACTAATTTATACGCTTCTTTTAAAGGCACTTGACCATTCTCTACATTCGCCATTAAACTCTGAGCATCCTTCGGGCTAATTAGATCGAGCCTTACTGGTTCCTTCAAGAGAAGAATGAATTTTGTCTTGTCACTATCTTCAAGTTTAGATGCTCTTTCTTTAGCTTCCATTTCCATTAGCTGTTTTTTCAACTGCTTCAGCATTTCTGCTTTTTTTCCGTCATCAAAAGTGCCATCAATAAACATCTTCTTTAATCCTACAAGAGCAAGCCCACCTAAGGCAGCACCTCCAGCAACTACTGCTAATGGGGCAGCAACCGGAAGCAGTCCGAAGAAAGCCGCACTAGCTCCTAATACAGAAGCGGCATAACCAGCACCAGCAGCGCCTACTACTCCAATTCCAATATCGGAGAGAATTCCTATCTTATCGTGAGGATTTTTTTCTAATTCCTCTATAGCTTTAAGAATTTGCTCTTTGGTGGGAGTTTTAGTGTCTGACATATTAGACCTCTTGAAATTACTTGAATCTGTTTATATTTAGGCAGTGATGACATTTTGAAAGACAACATTAAAAACATCAACCATTAATTGAAAAAAGGCTTGGACTATTTCAACAATGTCCTCTGCAAATCCCATAAGTCCGTTCTGTACTTCTTTCCCTTGAGCGCGTTTGTCTACCCTATGTCCAGCTATTGCAAACACAACTATTCCTGCTGCTGCTAATGCTGCTGCCAATGGTGTCAAGTACGCTCCAATAAAGGGTATAGAAATTACCAAGTAGTTGACAGCAAATCCTAGAGCCACTCCTATCCCAACTCCTGTAACTAAATTAGGATGTGCCTTAACAAACTCAATGATTTTGATAACGATAATTTTGCCGATATCAACTACTTTATTTCCAACTTTCGGAGTGTAGTTAGCTAGTTCATGTAATCTAATCGTTACTTCGTGGGGCAATCCACTATCGTTTAACCACACATACAGGTCACTGCTACTCATCGATCCTGCATCTGCTTGCCATAGAGCCATCTTAAAGTTGGCTTGTGCTTGAGATAATATTTGTCCTGTCATTTTTTATTTATCCCCTAGAGGAGCAATTAATCTCTGCACTCAGTATGAATGCTGATGTATATAGGTATGATGATAAAAGCACGGAACTTATTTTAAGTGCGATCAATAAACTCCGTACTATTACGGAAAGGACGTAGCGGTTCTTCGGCATCCCGGATGCAGATAAGTTCAGGAATGCCGGGACTATAGACAGCTTAGCGACTTTTCAAGCTACACCATACTCGGTGTACTGTCGTTTGTAAGGAGGCTGTAATCCCAATACAATATCCCCTCTCGGCACACCCATTTCAACTAGCTCCTCAGCAGGATTCTGATCTGTTAAATTTTGCTGGAGCCAAATTTTTCCATCTTTAATATCAAAATGGATCACGCATCGGTAAATCCGGTTGAACTGTTGCCAACCTACATTCATCCACAGGTAATGATCTCCTTCGGTATCGAAAATGAGTTGCACTTCGAGCGCATCATCCGAAACATCATCGTTGGCATACCGGCTCATTAACGTCTGAATATATTGCCGGTATTGAGCTACCTTGTCCATTGCACAATCACCTCATTCGCTGGATCGTACACAATTAACAAGACCTGATACCGTTGTACCGCAGTTTGAGTGAATTCGTACTGAAAAAACGTTTGATACACATCAACTGGGACTGCTAAGTACAATGTCCGATCTGGCTCAACAGACTCTAGAGCAAGACGATAGCTGAGAAATTGTCCCAGCGCCGAGTAGAAATCCGTAATCGCAGAGGGATTCAAGAAGCTTTTGATCTCAACCGCAATTTTCTCTCCAGCTCGCTCCGCTGCCAGCAATTGTTCTGCCCCTAAATCCACTTGAAAGTTGACGTTGCCGAACTTAAATCTCAAAGGATCGTTAGTAATCACCCACTTCTCTTTTTGAAGTGCCTGTTTTACAACTTCGTGGAAAACATCTTTGGCAGACACAGACAAAATCTCAACTTTGCATCTTCATATTACTGGCTACTGTTCAAGACTCTTTGGGAACTGCCCAACAAATCACTTTTTGGCACTTAACTTTGGGCTTTGCTTTAAACCCCTGTCAAGTTGAAGGAGCCACCGGCACAGTATTTGCCTTCGCTTGAGCGTGTGCCTCTCGCCTTTCTGCCATCAACTTTGGTCTTAGATAAAGATTTTCCACCAAAGCAGCCGCGCCGGCAAACCAAGGCGGAACAATTAGCGCCCCAATAATGCCCAGAAGTTGAACACCCCCCAGCACCGAAAGTAGCTGAAACAGCGGATGCACCCCCACTGAAGACCCTACTAGCAAGGGATCAAGCACATAAGTTTCCAGGTTTTGGATCACCACAAATAAAATTAACACCCACAGGAACAGCAAGCCGCCTTGGGAAATGGCCACAATGAGCGCCGGCACCACCCCTAAAATTGGGCCTAAAAATGGAATCAAATTTGTCACGCCGGCAATGGCACCTAAACCTAAGGCAAAATCTTGGAGTCCCAAAAAACTCAAGCCGACCGTTGTTCCCAACGCCAAAATTCCCGAAACCAAAACTCGCCCTCGAATGTAACTTCCCATTCGCTGACTCACCGGCACCACTTGAGCCTCTAAGCGCTCATCCCAAGGCTTCGGAAACAACCGCACTAAACTTTTAATTAAAGTGCGACTGTCTGCAACCATATAACCTGACAGAAACAGAGACAAAATCAAACTAAAAAAACCGCCCACAATACCCCGCGTAATCCCATAAGAACGCAGTAGTAGCTGTTGGCTAGAACGAAACACCCAACTTGTCAGCGCTTGAGTATTAAAAAATTGACGGATTAAATCAGGACTATTATCACTGAGTCGAACCGCTATATTTTCAACCAAGAGGCGCAACGCTTCCAAATAAACCGGCAATTGACGAATCAAGCGATCAATTTGCTCAATTACAGTTGGCCCAATTAACAAACCCACCCCTGTCAAGCCGCCAATCAAAGTCAGATAAGTAAGAATTGTCGCCACCCACCGGGGAACGCCAAATTTTTCCGCCCAATTCACCACCGGCACAATTGAAGCGGCCAGCACCACTGAAACCATCAGCGTTACCAGCAAACTTCGTAGCTGCCAAAGTAGCACCAGCATTAGGCCGGTGGCTAAAATTACCAACAGATTAGATATCGAAACGGTAATGCGCTGCTCTGACATAAACAGATTAGGTGATTCCTGACACTCCGATTCCGAAAAGCAATTGTGTTTAACAACTTTTAGCGATGAGAAGACCCTTGTATTCGAGCTTTCAATCGAGAGATAAACCCTACCATTTCTTGCTGACTGACTTGAGTTTTTTGCCAACTAGGATGTTGCGTCAATCGCTCACACCACCCACTCAGTTTAGGGTACTTATCTAGAGGCATACCAATCCCAGGCAACTGAGTCACCACCGTGCCGGCGACGATATCCGCTCGATTGATACCCTCGCCACCAAATAACAGAGAATCCCCTAAAACGCTCTCAAAAAAACCGAGTGCTGTATTAATTTGCTGCTTTGCATTTTCCTGTTTTTGGGGATCGGGTTCAGCAATTCCCCAGACTTGAGTGGCTAAGGGTAATAAAAGCGGCATGACTTCATTAACCGTTACTAATTCCACCATTCTCACCCTTGCCAAAGATTTTGCATCCTTTGGTAACAGTGCAGGATTCGGGTATTTTGCCTCTAAGTAATCCAAAATTGCTAGAGATTCAAACACGCTAAAGTCGCCATCCTCCAACACAGGAATGTGATGAAAAGGATTAAGTCTTAAAAACTCTGGTTGTAACTGATCACCATCTAGGTTAAGTTTCACCAACTCAAATTCAACTTCTTTTTCTAGTAACGTAATCCAGACGCGGCGGGAGTTAGGAGAAATCGGAGTATAATACAGCTTTAACATGAAAAAACCTCTCAGCTTTCATTTAAAATTCAGAAATTATCCCTTAACTGCGATGCCAGAGCGTCACACTTCCCGGCTGATCAATTAAAGTAATTCCTTGGGCTTGTAGCTCATTGCGGATGCGGTCACCTTCAGCAAAGTTTTTCGCCTTACGAGCATCCTTTCGCTGCTGAATCAAGGCTTCAATCTCTTCATCGCTTAAGCCGCCGACTTCTTCACTTTTTTCCACCGGCAGCGCTTCCAAACCTAACACTTGCGCTAATTGTACGAGCGTGTGCCACTTTTGCTGTAACTCACCGGCTGGCGTTTTGGTTTTCCCCTCATGGACAAGAATATTTTGCTCTTTTTGTAACTCCTTAGCGAGTTCAAACAGCACTGCTAAACCGCCTGAGAAATTAAAATCCTCATCCACGGACGCCTGGAATCTCTCAACCTGTTCAGTATTCAGTAAATTTTCCTCAGCTTTCTCCCAGCCGAGTCGATCCCCGCACTCATAACCGAACAGCAAACCATCTTTGAGGGTATTCCAACCATTTTGGATAGCAGCCATCGCGTCGCCGGTGAAGTCAACCGGCTTGCGGTAATGCGCTTGCAAAACGAATAACCGCACTGCCATTGGATCTGGCGCATTGGGCGCATCTAATAACTGCCGAATTGTGGTGAAGTTGCCTAAAGATTTAGACATTTTTTCACCATCCACATTCACCATGCCATTATGTAGCCAGTAACGCGCTAAAGGTTGGCCGGTGACTGCTTCAGATTGGGCAATTTCATTCTCATGATGGGGGAAAATTAAATCTGCGCCGCCGACATGGATATCAATGCTTTCTCCTAAGCGATCGCGCACCATTGCTGAGCATTCAATATGCCATCCCGGACGACCGGCACCCCAAGGCGACTCCCAAGCCGGTTCTTCGGGTTTTGCTGCCTTCCACAGGGCAAAATCGAACGGATCTTTCTTCTTCTGAGCTTCTGGATCTTCCACACCCACGCGTCCACTCGCGCCGGCTTGCATATCGTCTAGCTTGCGTCCCGACAGCTTGCCATACTCACCAAACCGCCGTACCGCAAAGTAAACGTCCCCGGCTGCTGGGTAAGCAAAACCTTTGCTTTCCAACTCGTGGATCAGCCGCTTAATTCCATCTAGCGTGTGAGTAGCGCGGGGATACTCATCCGCCTCCAGTACATTCAGCCGCTTCATGTCTTCAAAATAGGCTTCCGTAAACCGATTTGCCACTTCTTCCATCGAAGATCCTTGTTCCCTGGCGCGGTTGAGAATTTTGTCATCAATATCGGTAAAATTCTGCACGTAGCGCACATCATAGCCCCGCCATTTTAAATACCGGCGCACCGTATCCCAAACAATATAAGAGCGGGCATGGCCCAAATGGCAGTAATCATAAACCGTGACGCCACAGCAATACATCCGCACCTTGCCGGCTTCTAGCGGCTCAAACGGTTCGTCGCGACGAGTCAGGGTGTTGTAAATTGTAAGGGCCATAACAAAGCAATCGTGAAAACAGCTGGGCTGAAACCGGCAAGAACAACCTTTAGATCGGCAATAATGAGGTTAGCTGGGATATCAGCCAACATCCTCGTAACGCTATCCTCCCATTTTCTGACGTTTTTGACAGCGACGCTATGCAATCAGCAGTCACCCCCGACAACTCACCGACGATAGAGACTCCCAAACACGGCTTGCCGGTTACGATCATCACCGGCTTCCTTGGCAGCGGCAAGACGACCCTACTCAACCACATCCTAACCAACCAGGAAGGCGTAAAAACAGCGGTTTTGGTGAATGAGTTTGGTGAAATTGGCATCGATAATGAGCTGATTGTCGCCACCGGCGATGATATGGTGGAGCTGAGCAACGGCTGCATCTGCTGCACCATCAACAATGATTTACTCGAAGCCGTCTACAAGATTTTAGAGCGACCTGACAAGGTGGACTACATGGTTGTGGAGACAACCGGCCTAGCCGATCCGCTGCCGGTGGCGCTCACGTTTTTAAGCACGGAACTGCGCGATTTAACCCGCTTAGACTCCATCGTTACGGTCGTAGATGCAGAAAATTTTAGCCTTGACTTGTTTAACAGCCAAGCCGCTTATAGTCAAATTGCCTACGGCGATATCATTTTGCTCAACAAAGCAGATTTGGTAGATGAAGCGAATTTGGATCTTTTAGAAGTCAAGATTCGCGATGTTAAAGCCGGCGCGAGAATTGTTCGCACAAAACACTCACAAGTGCCTCTGCCCCTAATTCTCAGCGTGGGTTTGTTTGAGACTGATAAGTATTTCCAAACGAATGAGCCGGCGCACGATCACCACGATCATCACGATCACCACGATCATCACGATCACCATGCTGAATGCGATCACGATCATGGCCATTGCGCTCACGACCACGACCACGAACACCACCATCATCACTCAAATCACTTAGAAAATGACGGATTCATCTCCGTTTCTTTCGAGACTGACAAACCCTTGTCAATTAAAAGATTCCAGTACTTCTTAGACAATCAATTGCCCGCTAATGTCTTCCGCGCTAAGGGAATTATGTGGTTTGATGAAAGCCCCAAACGTCACATTTTCCACCTCAGCGGCAAGCGCTTCTCAATTGATGATGACGAGTGGAATGGTAAACCTAAGAACCAATTAGTTTTAATTGGACAAGATTTAGACCGCGAAACTTTACTATCACAAATTCAATCTTGTGTCTGTCTTCCTTCTAACAATCGCGGCAAGGGTTTTGGTAAATAAGCCGAAAAAGAAAAGAATCTCATAAAAAACTAGATTCTTTTCTGAAACTGCCGGCGGGAAATCGCTCAACCATTTCGAGCAAAAACGGATTGGAGCAACTTGGCAAACCCAACTCATTGTTCCATCCAAAAGTGCAGCCGGTTGAGCGATAGCCCCCAAATTTTGAGAGAATTACCCGCAGAGTCGGCAGCGGCTTTAATTGAGTGTGCCGGCCTTGTCAGGATATCCCAACACAAGTTGGCTGCCGGTAGCAACTGCCCATTATCTTAAAACCGGCTCATTTGGGGACAAAAAACTTCATCCTGTAAATTTTTCCCTAACAAGCGGCACAATTTTTAATCTCTAAATTCCCTAATCCAGGCTTCCAGGTTTCGCAGCAGTCGGCAAATTTTCAAGACTGTTGTACTATACAGGAAAAAGCCTTTAAAATAGATAACCACTAACGCTGAGAACCCTAATGCCGTCCCGGCCCAACAGGATATTTTAATTTCCGGGAAAAGCGCACCGTTAGCGCAATGATTTAATATGACTTATTACAGAGGTGCTGATCTTTCCCCTCTCTATTTGTAATAATCTTCAAAACTTAACTTAAGGTTAATGTACCTTCCGTGAGTTACTGCCTTAATCCCAACTGTCCCAACCCAGCTGACTCATTGAACGCTCAAAACCGCATTTGCCGGCATTGTGGCTCATTGCTGGTAGTGCGAGGAAATTATCGAGTCAAGCATCTTTTGGGAGAAGGCGGCTTCGGCAAAACTTTTGAAGTCGAAGATGACCGAGGATCGCTGAAAGTCTTAAAAATTCTGATTGGCAACAACCCCAAAGCCGTCTCTCTGTTTCAGCGAGAAGCCCATGTTTTAGGACACTTGCAGCATCCCGGCATTCCCAAAGTGCAGCCAGATGGCTACTTTACTTTTGTGCCGAGAAACAGCCCGCAGCCATTGCACTGCCTGGTGATGGAGAAAATAGAAGGCTCTAATTTGGAAGAGTGGCTAAGCGGTCGGGCCAACCAACCTATCTTGCAAAATCAGGCACTAATCTGGCTAAAACAGCTGGCAGAAATTTTACATCAAGTCCACCAGCAGCAATATTTCCATCGTGATATTAAGCCGTCTAACATCATGCTGCGTCCCAACGGCCAGTTGGTGTTGATTGACTTTGGCACCGTTCGCGAAGTCACCGGCACCTATTTAGCTAAAGTTGGCGGCGGTGGCCATAAAGTCACCGGCATTGTTTCACCAGGCTATACGCCACCCGAACAAGCCAATGGCAAAGCCGTTCCCCAGTCGGATTTCTTTGCCTTGGGACGCACGTTTGTCTATTTATTAACCGGCCACGATCCCAACGATTTTCCCGAAAGTCCCCAGACAGGGGAGTTAATGTGGCGAGATCGGGCCAAGCAAGTTTCCAAGCCGGTGGCCGATTTAATTGATTATTTGATGGCACCGTTTCCAGGAAACCGGCCTCAAAACACCCAAGTCATTTTACAGCGCCTCCTAGATTTAGAACGCGCCGCACCTCAGCCGCAGGTTTCTTATCAGCCGGCGCAGTTTCCTGCCAACCATCGGGGAGTTCCACAATACCGAGGCGCGGCTGTTCCCCTGGCTAGCTTGCGCCGAGGGAAAAGCAAAAGACGGTCCGCTACAATCGCTAAGTCCAGAAACAAAAAGCTTAGCCCGCTTCACCAGAAATTAGTGGGTGGCCTTGTTTTCCTGGTCGTAGCCGGTGTGGGCGCTAGCCTGCTCTTTGCTGGGATGGACATTGAACTGTCCCAGTATTTTCCAGCACAGGTAAATCTGTCAGTTGCCAGTTCTGGGCAGCGGGAAGCGGTTTCTGCCAAGGAATTGCAAAGTGAAAAAGCTGTGCGCCGGCCAGAGAACCTTTGGAAAAAGGCTGTTTTCGCCACTACCCTTGCTGATCATTTATGGGGTGTCACAAGCGTTGCCATTAGCGCAGATGGTCAGACCCTTGTCAGCGGCAGTGTTGACAAGACGGTGAAAATTTGGAACTTGCCGGCGGGTAAACTGCTTCACACCCTTGCCGGTCATACTAATGAAGTTTGGTCAGTTGCCATCAGTCCCGACGGCAAAACCCTAGCTAGCAGCAGTGGCGATAAAACCGTTAAATTGTGGGATCTCGGCACCGGCACCCTGAAAAGCACCCTGGATGGCCATTCCGGTTCGGTCAACACCATTGCTTTTAGTCCCGATGGCAAAACCTTAGCCAGCGGCAGTTTCGACAGCACGGTTAAGTTGTGGAATTTGGGCACCGGCCAAGTGGGCAATACGCTTTCGGGCCACGCAGGCGGGGTGAATGCCCTTGCCTTTAGTCCGGATGGCAGGATGCTAGCGAGTGGCGGCTTTGACAGCACGGTTAAGTTGTGGGATCTGCGAGTCAGTTGTGCCGGCGCACAGCCTTGCACTCCCATCCAATCCCTTGAGGGTCATTCACGCCGCGTCCAATCTGTTGCCTTTAGCCCAGATGGCCGTACCCTCGCTAGTGGCAGCGTGGATGGCAGCATTAATGTATGGGATCTCAGCCTCGGCCAGTTACAGCGCACATTTCTGGGGCATTTAGATGCAGTCAATGCCGTTGTGATTACTCCAGATAGCAAGACTGTGATCAGTGGGGGGGGCAGCGTGGACGGCACAATAAAGTTGTGGGATTTGGCTACGGGTCAGCTACTGGCGACTGCCAAAGGGCATTCAGACTCAATTCATGACCTTGCCCTCGGCCCGGATGGCCAAACCCTTGCGAGCAGCAGTGAGGACTATACAATTAAGATTTGGCGGTTGCACTAGAATAATCAATGAGCAAAAAAAACTGTTTTCAATGTGTTTTATTGGGTTTTATCTTCCTCATTTTTAGCTGCGGCAACTGATTGTTTTTCTAGTTTATACGGTTTTTGTTGCGAAAACTCTCCTTGATTCTATTTTTTTACTGCTCTGTTTCTTGTTCTTTAAAAATCCGAATTATTTTTATTAGTGAACTATTAAAAATTGCCAAATCATGAGTTTCTTAAAAATTGCTGCCAGCCGTGTTCGGTTATCTGTGTGAACCGGCACCTCGGCTGGGTAAGTCTGGCAAAATTAAGGACTTTGCATTTAGTGCTGCTTTCTGGGAGAAAAATTCAACTAAGCTAGCAATCGGATGTCAAGATAAAATTCTCTCCCTCCAATACTGTCTTTGCTGATAGCTGATACTGTGACTCAACCTGAAGCTTTACAATCTTTACTCAAAGCGGTTGCCGCCGGCACTGTAACCCCAGATGAAGCCCTGGATAAACTGAAGCATTTTGATTTTGAGCCGGTGGGTGATTTTGCCCGAATTGACAATCACCGCAGCTTGAGAACCGGCTTTCCCGAAGTAATTTGGGGACCAGGTAAAACTCCTGAGCAAATCGCTCAGATCATCGAAACAATGCGCCGCAATCATCCGGTTGTGATGGCAACTCGCATTGAACCGACTGTCTGTGTTCAATTGCAGGAGAAAGTTAGGGGTCTTTATTACTACCCAGAAGCTCGAATTTGCGCCACTGTGCCGGCAGCACTCCAACCTCAATATCCAGGCGTAGTTGGTATTTTGAGTGCCGGCACAGCGGATTTGCCGGTGGCGGAGGAAGCCGCTTGCACTGCCAGCCTCTGTGGCTTTGAGGTGCTTCGGCTGTGGGATGTGGGGGTTGCCGGCATTCACCGACTGCTGAGTAATCGCCATGTAATTGACGCCGCCGATGTGCTAATTGTCGTTGCCGGCATGGAAGGCGCTTTACCGAGTGTCGTTGCCGGAATCGCTGATTGTCCGGTGATTGCTGTTCCCACCAGTGTTGGCTATGGTGCGAGTTTTGGTGGCATCGCTCCTCTGTTGACAATGTTAAATTCTTGTGCCGCTGGTATAGGTGTGGTGAATATTGATAATGGCTTTGGTGCGGCGATTTTGGCTGGACAAATTCTGAGAACCGCTCACAGGTTAAAGCAATCATCAGAAGGAACGTGTTGAAATTTTGACCTCAAAAAATTGGGAGTTTTTGCCGGCATCTGGCGTTGTTCAGCACGCTAACCCAAGATTGCCGATTTAACGTTTGAGTTGGAAAGATGTTGAGCCGGTGTGCGGTAATACTTTACTAGCAAGCCCATCTGATCGATCAGACCTGCAATAATGTTTAAACGTTTTATATTTTTGACCTAAGTAAGACAGATGGGCAGCACGAACAGTGGCCAAAATTTTGATTCAGAACAATTGCCGGTTGAACTGCAAGCCCTTGCCACTGAGATCCGTACCTTAGCCAAACACCGGCAAGGGGATACACTGGCGATTTTAGAGCTATTGCGGCTGCTAGAGACTCTGCATCGAGAGGTTCAGGATAATGTATTTCAACCGTCTTTACCCGATAATCGGCAGGCGCTATACGCCTTGCTGCGCGACATTGAAGCTGATGGCGGGTGGCCTTATATTCCTCGCATGAAGCTACAATCGCTGTTAAGGAATTTTGCCCCAGAGTCTGCCGGCAAGCCTATCTCAGAAACGCTGACTTCTCAGCATCCTTCCAGTTTCGATAAAGGGAGAGGCAAAGGGGGTAAGGGTGATAGCTCAGATTAATTCTCGATTTTCAATCTCAAGCCTTCAATTAATCGACAGCTTTCCATTCCACGTTTAATTTGATCCACTTATTTGGCTCAAACTTTAACACTTGCTTGAAGACATACAAGCAATCGAACATTTCCGCCGGCTTCATCGGTTGTTCGCAACTGCGCTGCCAGTCAGCCCGATCCATTGTGCCCATAATTAGGTACTCGTTGCCGGTCAAATCCGGCTGCTGCTGGCTGCATAGATAGGCTAGTTGCTCCTCAATTTCATCCTGATGGGCAATTAGCAAGTCGCAGGCGGGGCAATAGCGGCAAGACTTGTTAAGGGCAACTGGCTGTTGCGGTTCAAGATGAATCACCAGCGGCACTTTACGCAGTTTTGTTTTGCCTTCGCACTTCGGGCAGTAAGAGAACCGCACGTCCCTGTAAGGGTTCTGAAAGAAGAATTTGTAGCGGCGTGGCTGCTTTCCGATTCGTTTCATCGCCCAAGTCCCATAGCACCTAAAAATTAGATTAGCCTATTATATTTCTGTTTAATGACTTCCTGTTTACCGCTGCTCCTAAGTTGCCATCTAAACCGTAATTCTCATACTCCCGCATTCCCAATACCCCTGATCTAGTCATGCAGCATCGCCCCACAATCTCTAGAACGCACGTATTGCCGGTTTAAGCAGTAGATTGATTTCTGACAAGCGGTATTGAATAGCGTTTCGCTTTATTTACGAACCCGACGCTTCGTTTTTTCGTGCCAATATGCTGTTAAAATTTTTGGATTGGGCGGGCCGGCAAGACAGACAACTCTTAACCCTCTTAAAACATCAATAAACTGATAATAAGGGCTGTGTCGCAAGCTTCGATCATTCAAAGTAAATACGAGCGCCCCTCTGCTGAATCCTTTAGTCCCATACATAAGAGCGACTTCAATCATTGCATTACTAATCGCCCGCTGCTGTTGCCGCCTTTGCAAATGATTGCTATCTTTTCGGCGATTTACGCTAATTAAAATCCCGATATGGGTTTGATTTTCATCTTTTTCGACCAGTCGCGTAATTTTCTTGTTGGCGTCCATTTTTGTAGCCTCTGATTTGATAATTCATGTGGAAGAAGTAGGTAGAACTGGATAGAATATAGAAAAGAGAATCAGGAAAATCAAGCAAAAATTAAATAGAATTCATGCAAGCTATTAATTTTTGCGAAGAAATGTAAAAAATAATTAAAAAATTCCTCCCTTTGTTAAATACACTCGACAGAAAGCAGTTTCGGAAAGCTTGGCGAAAATCATGTGCTGGAAGCGTGTAGAGCGCCTGCAACCACTCTCACCCTCAATGCAGCAAAGCAGAAAATACCCAACAATTGGGTATATTAAAGTTTTCCCAGTGTTGTCCTGAGATTAACATCGGCACTCTCACTACGTGTTAAAGATTATTGACTTTTGCAGTAAGAAGCGGGTTAGCGGCGGATCACGAGGCTTTTTTGACGAAATCTTCAACTTTAGCCAAATCTACAAGAAAATAAAATTACGCACTTTGCAGCAAATAAGTTTGTGATAGCCAGGAAATCGGCGAAAAATTGCTGATTTGAGAGTATTTTGCCTAATGTCCGTTTTAGAAGCATTTTCCTGATAGCTGAAAGCAGCGATAGAGCATAGAACCCCGATGAAGAAGTATCTACTTTGTTCATCTAATGTTTTAGGAGGATTTCGCTGTGCCGATGAATACAAATTGGCATTTTTTCCTGCAACCCGATTTCTCACAACCGGGTTGCAGGAATCTATGACATTTTTAAGCCGACAGGGGAGTTGCTAAGTTTAATGATTCTTCTAAAGCCGGTATAATATTGAATTAATCGGAAAACCCTGCTTGCTCTAACAAGCCTTCATTACTTCTCTACAGAGTGCCGACAATCCTTAAATCTTTGATATCAACGCCGGCAATAACAAAGGCAAAATAGAGATAGGTGCAGTTGTTTAAAAATTAATAATTAGTAAAATAAGATAGGCTGAATTTAGATAAAATATTGTCAAGCTACACCGGAGGGCATGATGACTGTAGCCGTTAATAACTATAGTATTACGTGGGAAAAATTGCCTGATGATTATCAACTAGATGACGAGCCGGTGGATAACCTTAACCAGCCATTGCTAGCCGCAGCCTTAAGCGAAGCCTTAGAATTAGTAGGGCGCATTCAAGAACCGATGCTAATCGCCACTAATTTCGGTCTGTGCGCCACTGTAAACGGCAAATTTGTGATTAAAGCTCCCGATTGGGTTCATGTGCGCTCTGTGCTGCCAGATGACTCTGATCAGCCTCGCCGCAGTTACACACCTAACCTGGAAGGCGAAGTTCCCTCAATTGTGATGGAGTTTCTTTCAGCGACAGAGGGAGGCGAGTATTCTAGTAAGCCAACTTACCCTCCCGGCAAGTGGTTTTTTTACGAACAAATCTTGCAAGTGCCAATCTATGCAATTTTTGAACCGGCAACTGGATTGCTGGAGGTGTATCAGTTAAATTCAGGACGCTATCAGCTGCAACAGCCAGATGCAAATCGGCGCTACTGGATTGCCGGCATCGAGTTATTTCTAGGCGTCTGGGAAGGCACAAAGGCAGATCGTACCGGCTACTGGTTGCGCTGGTGGGATGAAAGTGAGCAGTTGTTATTATGGGGTGTGGAATTGGTAGAGCAAGAGCGACAAGCTTTAGAGCAAGAGCGTCAAGCAAAAGAAGCTGCGCTACAACAAGCTGAGCAAGAGCGCCAAGCGAAAGAAGCGGCTGTGCAACAAGCTGAGCGGTTAGCGGCTCACTTGCGTTCCCTTGGCATCAATCCTGATCAAATCTCATCTTGAGTTGACAAGGCAAAAAACCGCGTATGGCTTGAGTTTGCACCATGCGGTTGGCACGGGTCGAAGTGAAGGAATAACAAACGGCTCAAATGATTCTCATTAAAAGTGGTTAGGCTGTTGTGCGTTTAAATAGGCAAATTAAATCTATTTATTTCTGTCGTTGGCTACTTTTATTAAACTTGCTTTCTTGCCAAGAACTGCCGATTCCCTGTATAATGCCGCGACCAATCAAACCTAGACCCCGGCCAATCACTTGAGTGAGTACATAAACAACACCGTTGCCGGCAAAAGCAACCGCTGATCGCAAGCGAGGCGCAACCGCATCGCGGCTTTCCAGAACCAACGTTACCGCCAGGGGAATTCCTGACAGTTGCATTAACTCCTCACGGCGGGGTGCATAGATAGGAATTTTCCCGATGCCCCGATAAGTGAACAAGAACAACCAATACCGGCTTTCAAAAATCGCTGTGGGTTCCCCAAAATATTTTTCCAGGCGGTATTTCCAAGACAAATTGTTGCGAAACTTTTCAATGGATCGGGTCGAAATCCAGCGCCGGTCATAAAAACTCTGTTTAATTTCCTCCACATCTGGAAAATAATTTAACAGAGGTTGTACCACTGCATTTGCAACTTGAATCACTAAATTGTGCAGCAAAGCCTCCGCTCGCAGCAACGCTTCTGTGCTGCCGGCAGGGTAGGCCAAATTGTCAATTTTTAAGGGAGTTTTAAATAGCACATGAGCAATAAATTCAGCCACTTGAGGGATTTTATTCAAAATAGCGCTCTGGACAACTGCCTCTTCTTGCAAGAACACCGGCACCACTTCCACCTCACCCACAGGTAGCAATAGCGTATAGAATTTGCCAAAAAATTCGGTTGTTACTCCTTCCCACAAATCCCGGACAATTACATTTTTTTTCTCACTGATCTGCCCTGCCTGTACTTCAGAAAAGCGCAGTTCATCCAGCATTTCTTCTAACTGACGCAGGATAATAGATAGCAATTCTTGTTTTTTTTCTGCCCGTAAAATATCAATTTCCAGCGTCACACTTGTCAAATTGGGCAGACTAGAATTTAGCTTGGCAAGAGTCGCTTCAAATAATTCTGAGCGCAACGCTCTATAACTCATTTCTGAGCCGATTGTTTGGCGCTGCAACCGGCCTGCTTCTGGGTCAAGCTCTGTAGGTTGCAGAGAAATTTGTCCAGATGCTTCAGGCGAATTTTGGGGCGAAAAGTCTTCTCGCTCGCTCCAATTAGAGGCAGAAGTGGGCTGAGGTGCCGGTGGTAAAGGGTTTGGAGCCAACACTTGGTTTACCAACCAGCGGGCGGCTCGCAGTTCTCTTCGGCGTCCCAGCAGAACCGCTCGATCCAAGTCTGTTATAGCCGGATTTTGCAGTTGGGCTGTCAAACTCTCAATTGTGGCATCAATTTGTCGCAGCCCTGGTAAACTCAGGGTTCGCCGCAGGTTGGCCAGTGGGCGCTTTGCTCTGGCCTCCAACTTTGCCGGTATTCGCACTTCGGCTGAAGACTGACGAGGGACAAGCGTCCGCAGACTTTTGACATCTGACCAATAAGTGCCGCCACCGGCAACCTGACGGATCGCAGCAATTAACTCAGCAGTGGCTGTACCTTTCGGGCAAAAACCCTTAACACCGGCTCGCCGTGCTGCTGCCAGTGCCGACAGATCAGTAAATGCACTCACCACCAACACCGAAACTTGAGGGTACTGAGTGGTCAGCCGGTCGCACAAAGTCAGTCCTGGCATCCCCGCCGGGGCAGACAAGCCCGACCCTAATTCTAAAATGACTAAATCGACCTGATTTGCTGGTTCCCCCGTCTCCTGTTTGACACGCTTTTCTAGCAGACGTAAAGCCTCTGAACCCTCTGCAGCTTCTGCCACTACTTGCAAGTCAGGAAACTGCTCACACACAGTCCGTAGACCGATGCGAAAGATGGGGTCATCATCAATTAGTAGCAGTTTCAAGGAGCGTTCGCTCATGACACTGGTCAGGGACAAGATAGGACTTAAGCATTTTAAGGGTGGACTGTCGCACATTTATTTGTCATTGCCATTCATCTTCCCGCTATCCCCTATGGATCTAGCGGGAAGATGAAGGGTGACATGAAGCTCAGTTTTCAACAATCAAGAATAAAGCAGCGAAAAACCGATTGCTTTCTCAACTTTCTATCCTCAATTCTGCCACCGGGTAGCTCACCTCACTCAATTCCATCGATAGGCAGGGGTTCAGTCGCTGGGGGTTCTGCCGGCGGCGGCGCGGCGGCTGGGGGTTCTGCCGGCGGCACATAAGGTTCTTCTGGCGGTGGGCTGTAAGACTCTACCGGCGGCACATAAGGTTCTTCTGGCGGCACATAAGCCTCTGCCGGTGGGTTATAAGGTTCTGCCGGGGCTACATAAGCCTCTGCCGGTGGGTTATAAGGTTCTGCCGGCGGTGCGTAATTTTGGGCCGGTGGGTTATAAGGTTCTGCCGGCGGTGCGTAATTTTGGGCCGGTGGGTTATAAGGTTCTGCGGGGGGATAATACTCTTGTGCCGGTGGGCTGTAAGATTCTGCCGGATAAGTTTCCTGAGCCGGTGCAGCCGGTTGCTGAGCTGCGCGAATAGCATCCCGTTCTGCCGCCCAGCGACCGATCCCGTCCTGCGCTTCATAATACAGCGCCCGACCGGAACCGATTTGCGATGCCACTTGAATCGCATCTGTCAGTCGGCCTTGAGCAGCCAGCTTCGTTGCTTCATTCAGCTTAGGCCGGTCTTCCGCAATTTGAATTTGGCCCACCCACTCATCAATAGATGTCCGAGCCTGTTTATATAGCGCCCGCCCTTGGCCAATTTTTTCAGCGATGCGAATCGCGTTGCTCAGATTGCCCTGCTTAGCCACCGTTCGCGCTTGGTCTAAGATTGGTTGGTCTTCCAGCGTTTGAATTTGTTTGTTCCAAGAAGCGATTAGAGTTTGAGCCTCGATGCGTAATGGCCGGCCTAGAGTGACTTCACGCGCCTTGGTGATCGCCGCCTTCAAAGCATCAATCGTTCCCGACTCCGCTAATTGCTGGGCCAGCACGACATAAGGCCGGTCTTGTGACTGTTCTAATTGCTTACGCCACTGGGCGATCAAAGTTTGTGCATAGATGCGTCTGGGGCGTTCCTGCTTCACCATTTGCGCTTGGTCAATGGCCAATTGGAACGTCAATCCCTGGCCCACGCTTGCCAGAGAACTCGCCATCTGAAGTTGAAGCAAATCTTTCAGTTGTGCCTGCCAGTCTGTAATTTTTGCCTGAGCTTGTTTGTATAAGGGGCGATCCGGCCCAATCTGGCGGGCAGCGGCTTGAGCTTCTAGAACCGCCACAATGGTTGCCGCCGGCTGTTGAGGCCCATTTTTTGTATTAGGTACAAGTATTTCTGCGCGGCTCAGCAAAACAAAGTCTTGAGCCTCTGCATACAGTGAAGATTCCTGAGGAACGCGTTTAGCGATAGAAATCGCCCCGTCCAAATCCCGTGCTTGTAGCCGTTTAGCCGCCAAATCGAGCAACTTTCGGCTCCATTTAACAATATCGGCTTTGGCTAACGTATAGGCGTAGCTGTTCGAGCCGATTTTGCGAACCAGCGACAGTGCCTTTTCTAACTCGTCTGGTGTCTCGTAGGTGGCCAATTCCCGCGCTTCTTTCAGCTGACCCCACGCCTGTCTTTCCGCAACGATCTGCTTGAGCAACTCGCCGTAGCGTTGCTGCCCCCAGTAATCATTTCGCAGCCGAACCATTTGTTGGGCATAGGCGGTTGCTTGCTGCCATTGCTGGGTTTTGATCGCCTCTATCGCTTTATTGTATAGAACTTTTCCTTTATCCCAATCCTGCTGCCAAAGGGCTACCAGCGCTTGAGCGTCGGCATAGACTGGGCTGTTTTTCGGCACATTACCGGCAATTGAGATTGCGCCCTTTAAATCGCCGCCATCCATCTTATTTTGGGCAATTTCTAGCAAGGATAGTGACCATTCGTCCCGCATGTGGGTTGCCTGACCATAAAGCGGGTGTTCTGCCGGCCAGTCCTTCACCAAGGCCAACCCTTTTACCAACTGGTCTACCTTGCGGGATGCCGCAGCCTGCTGAGCGCATTGCAGCCGTTCCATATCAGGCGAGAGGGGCGAAATATTCTCGCAGTTGATGGGCGGCGGCATGGTGATTAACCAGAAAAAGGCACCTGCGGCGGTTCCCCCAAATACAAGAAGCACGCTCAGCCAAATGAGCGGCCATCCCCAATCCCGGCGTCTGGGCTGGCTGTGAGGGTTCGGTGTGTCAGTTTGAACGGGAATCATCGTCTCACTACTTGGTTGGGGCATCGCGGCAGTGGGGGGATCGGAGATAGCCGTTGTTGGCCCTACGATCGGTTTGCGCCGACGTCGCATCAGGAATTTGCGGGCTGTAGGTGTTCGGGATTGGTCAAATTGTCTGTTCGCCATCGCTTCAGCTTTCCGGTGCGCTTTGTTCGCTTGTTGCCTCGGAGGTCTAAGTTAAAACGCCATTGACAGTTTGCCTAAAGCAATTTGCTTGGGTTTAACTTCGATCCCCAAACTCGGTTGGGAAACTGGCAGCTTGCCAGCAGAAGGAACGCGCCGCAGCAGGCCAATCTAATTTCACTTCAATACCCACTTAATAAAGTTGGGTATCCGGACAGTTGAGGGTGCCTGCGTTGCTTCCTCTTTTCAGCATGGCTCCATCAGGGCCAAGTCGCTCAATTCCTGCTTGTCAATTGTGAATCGCAAGTCAGTTTGCCGTCATATTATAGGGTTGAGAAGCAACTTGAAAGTGTTTTTAGGCTGAATTGATCGCAATTTGTGTCTGTATTGCCTTAATTTTTTTTCTGACCTTACCGGCCTGAACAATGGCTAGCCAGACAAACTCAGACTTTTTCCCTAAAATGACACATCAGTGCGATCCGAGCGCTCTAGGTGTCTGCTGACGAGCGAGCCGGCGCTGAGCGATATCCGTAAAAGTCTATCCGATACTCAGTTATCCGCACGCCTGTTTGTTTTTCAAGTTGATCAATTAACTCTTCAGGGAGTTCCACGTGTACGTCCATAATCTGATTGGTATCCAAACAGTTGACGTGACTGTGGGAGTCACTGATATTGCCATATAAACGACCGTCAGAGCGCTCTATACACTCGATGATGCCCTGAGTTGATAGCGCCTCTAAATTCTGGTACACCGAGGTATGACCAATGGCTTTGCCTTGGTGATTTAATCGGTCATAAATCTCTCGTGCTGACAGGTGTTCTTGCGCCTGCCACAGGAGTTCCAGAATGAAGCGGCGCTGCCGGCTCAGACGCATTCCTAGCGTCTGACAGCGATTCAGAGCATCTTCTAATGAGCGAATTTGTTTCACAGCTACCGCCTCATTTTTCATGCTTTTTTTATAAAAAGTCAGTCTCAAGAGTCTTTCTAATTATTCTATCCTAGGTTTTTTGGGGCCGGTTGCTATCTCCTGGTGTTGCCCTTGGGCTAGAGATGCCCCTAGCGTGAACTTCAGTTTGCAGCAGATATCTGATCATCATAGCCTCAAGTCTTAGGCCAGCCGGCACGGGCTGCGATCGGCTCTCTGATAAACTACAGGAAAGCGAATAATCTTCGCCTCTTGTTTTTCCCTTTTTTCATTGTTTTCATGGCCATCACCATCCCGCTTAATTTGGAGTGCTTGCAGCAGTTGGATCTGTCGCCGGCTCAAACTGCGATTGACTCATTGCTCCAGTTGCCAGCGCTTTCGGCTGATGGGCAGCTGCGCTTTGAAATTGACTATCCCAGAGAACCGGAAGATCCGCGAGAACTTTCAGAAATCCCTGAATTGCGACTGTGGTTTATTCGCTTAGACGCTCGCTATCCCTGGTTGCCGCTGTTGCTAGATTGGAAAGCCGGTGAGTTAGCCCGTTATGTGGCAATGCTGGTGCCCCACCAGTTCCACCGCACTGAGGGAATTCAGTTTAACCCAGAAGCTTTAGAAATTTTCTTAATGCAGAAAATTTTTGCAAGCGCCGACTGGTTGCACCGGCAGGGTGTCCCCAGCAAATCTAAGTTGATGTCAATGGCTCAGACGCTCGGCTATGATTTGGACGAGTCATTATTTGACTTAATTAGCAATCCAAATTCTTGACTAACTCTTAGATATAAAGAGTTGCCTGCCAAGTTTTCGGAAGCTCCTGCGCTACTAATTTGGCAATTGCCAATTCGTCATGAAGAGTGAATAGAAACCATTCAGTTTTTCACTCTTCACTTCTTCAGCAAAAAATTACGCCGGCGGCAAATAAGCCATCGGGTTCTCCGCTCCACCGCCAGGCTGGTGAATTTCAAAGTGCAAGTGAGGGCCGGTACTGAAGCCGGTGCTACCCATTTCAGAAATTTGCTCACCTTGCTCAACTTGCTGACCTTGGCGGACTAAAATCCGGTCGTTGTGAGCGTAGCGAGTCATACTGCCATCAGGATGTTTAATCTCCACTAAATTGCCGTAGCCACCTTCATCCCAACCGGCATAAGTAACAACCCCAGAAGCCGCCGCCATAATGGGTGTCCCAATCGCACCAGCAATGTCAATGCCGGCGTGCATCCGCCCCCAGCGCCAGCCATAGCCTGAAGTTAAAACTCCCTGAGCCGGCCAGTTATATCCATTAAAATAAGCTGGACTTTTTGGTAAATATGTGTCTGGGGAATTGAGCGGCGGTAACTGTGGCGAATTCATTAAGGGGTTCATTAATGATTCGTACACTTCGGAACCAAGAGATGCTTTTGCAATCTGTTGCGGTTCAATGCTCGATTCAGCGGCTGCTGTTTGCCAACTGCTACTTTGAGTTTTAGATGCAAGTTCCCGCTGTTGTTGCCGCAGCTTTTGAATCTGCGCCTGCGAGGTGTTGGTGTTTGCAGAGAAACGAGAGGCGGCTACCGAGCGATTTCTCTGTACCGGCACTACCATCGGCTGTTCAGCATTCTGCGCTTCTTGTATCGGCAGATGGGTTGGATGTTTATCTTTATGAGTCTGATACTTTTCCCGAAGCCTCATCAGATCCGCTCTTAAATTCTCAACGTATTTCTGATTGGGTTGTTCGCTTTGGGAGGCGAAAGAGTTTGCATACCGGCTGGCAACAGAAGGCGAACTTGCTGCTAAAGTTGTGCCGGCTACAGATTGATTACTACTTTCATCAGAGGCTGTTTCTGAAAAGTCAGAACGAATCGCACTCGTTTGAGGAATGCTGAGAGTTTGATTAATTTCGAGCCGGCTCGGATCGCTTAACTCATTAAACTTGATCAGGTCTGTTAAAGAAACCCCATAGACGCTGGCGATGGACGAGAGTGTTTCTCCGGGCTGTACTTTGTGAAGCACGATATTGCGGGCTACCTCGAGGACGGGTACTGTCATCACTGCTGGTGCTGGTTGAGCAGTGATGGCAGTAGCAGGAATAACTGTAGCTGGAGATTCAGTCTTGCCGGCAACCCTTGGCGTTACAGTTTTTAGAGCCGATCTCTCTGCTAGTTTCCCAGAAGACTGTATCAAATCTTTAAACTTCACCTGAACATCGGCATTGAAAGAGTTCCTGACGGAGACTGTTGGGGTTAACTCTGTGGCTGCCAGTTCCTCTTGAGGTTTACGACTGTCAGAGGCGGGAATAAAGTCGGGTGTGTAAAGTACAACCCGTGTGAGTTCGGGCGCTGCCGGCTCAGTTGCATAAGCAGCATCACCTTGTTGAGGCACGATTAGGCTAGACGCCCCCATTGAAATTGCCAATCCAATTAAAGCCGCTGAAGGACGATCTTTATGACTGGCATCTGAAAAACCTGGCGTAGCGTGTTCCACGATTGCATTCTCCTGTTCTGACTAGCACTTAATTTGACTGGGCAAACCAGTTTAGGCAGATGCACCGAGGAGCTTAGTAAAGTTCAAAATAAACCTAAAACGCTCAATTTAATGAAGTGAGTGTTGATGTGAAGCTATGTTCAGTTTTTTGTGTTTCCCATCTGTTTAGCTTTTTGAGGGCTAACAGTTTTTGATGACCCGATTGATTGCGACTTCGCCTGACTCTTTATTGACACCTGTGTTGCTAATGATTCTGGAAAAAACTCAATTTTTTAGAATTAAGGTGGCATCTTCAGAGTCTTTGCTCTTCCAGGGGCGATACGATTTCTTATCAAGTTTAGTGATTGGCGGATGCCGTCTTTAGGATGAGGCTCTGCTCAATCTAGCTTTGCTGATGTCCCATCAGCGGTTTTAGCGTAGCTATACATCTAGACTCTAGACGGCTCCCGTCTTTATGTAGTTTAAATACTTAAAGAACTATGTTCGGCTTCACTGGGAGCTAAATGTAACATCATTAATAGTGTCTATCCAAATGCACAAATTTTTATCAGTAAATTCCCTGATCTTTTTTTTACTTATTAATAAAATAATTCAAAATCTCTGTAAAAGTAACCTACGGGTTAGCTAAACAGTATGAGTTTTTCTAACTATGAGAAAGTTGCTTGATCGGCTCTCTGGTTCAAAAGTTCGGTAGAACCAAAACAGCGCCTGATACAAGAGACCCAAGCGGGAGCTGACCACTAAGTGCAAATACGATTTAAAATCCATTCAACGGCAATGGGTAAATTTGGGGCGATGTAGTCGGGTTTCGTGTGGTGCTGGTAGTCGCCGGCAAGCACGCGTTCCCCAAAGCCGGTTTGCACCAAAATACCAGTACAGCCGACATTGTGGGCCATATCAACATCAGTCGCCTTGTCGCCCACCATAAAACTCTGACTCAGATCCAAATTATGCTCCCACGCGGCAGCGACAAGCATCCCTGTATTGGGTTTGCGCCAAGTGCTCCACCGGGTAAACTCTGGATGGGTGCCGCCTTCCGGTGCGCTCAAGTAAGGACAGTAATAGAGCGCATCTAGTCGAGCACCAGCTTCAGATTCCAGTAGTTGGCAAAGACGCCGGTGTAAGGCGTCCACATGATCTGCCGGGTAGTAGCCCCGCGCTGGGCCAGATTGATTGGAAACTAAACAGCAAAAGATTTGCCGGTCGTTTAACCGGCGCACCGCCTCAGCAACACCGGCAATTAAATGCAGATCCTCCACCCGGTAGAGATAGCCGGCTTCCACATTCAACACACCATCCCGGTCAAGAAATACCGCTGTCCTTTGTGCTTTGTCCATACTCCAATGGTCGTTAGTAGGTGATTCGTTATTGCTAACCGCTGAGTGCTGACAAAGGATAAATCACCACTCAGCACTAGAAGGCGCAACTAGCTTCCCCAAACTTTATCCAGCACCACTTTCGGGGAAATATCCCCCATTTTGCCGGTCGGAGATTTGATGCCGATAAATTTATCGTTAGCCGGCAGCAATTTCTGCGGATCGGTGGGGCCAAACAGGGCAATCGTATAAGTTTGAACGGCTACAGCCAGGTGCATCGGTGCGCTGTCGGTACACAGCATCAAATTTGCGCCGGCAATCATCGCCGCCAACTTTCCAATATCCGCCGGAACAGTCAGTTTAAGATTCGGATTTGACTGTACCAGCTGGGTAATCAACGCCTCATCCTCAGGCCCTTGAATCACCACCACCGGCAACTGCGGCTGTCGCTGCTGCAAATCCTGAATAATCTGCTGCCAATTTGCGGCGGGATAGATTTTGTCAAGACCTTTCGATAGGGCCATTTGGCTAGAACCGCCGTGAACGATCACATAGCCACTTTCCTGAATTCCCAGCTTTTTCTGTTCCTGTTCCGCCCACTGTATATCCTCCTTGAGCAAAGTTACAGCCAACTCTGGACAAGGAGTGGTAATGCCGAACCCTCGCAGCAGATCGTGATACATCTGGGCTGCATATTGCTCAGTTTTGAGAGAAACAGGATTGGTGAGAAACGGACTGCCGATGCCGGCGTAGCCGATGCGCTGGGGAATTCCCGTCAGCCAAAGCAGTAGCCCCACACTGGGGCGCTGTCCCAAAGACAGCACAGCTTCGTACTCGCGATCACGCATAATGCCCAGCAGGTTTCCCCAATCAGCCAGTCCATTGCGATCTTTAAAGTCGAACGCAGTTAGCTGAAGAGACTTGTCGTGGAAAAACTTGCAAACGCGGTAGGCCCCTTTTGCACGAGGTTCTACAATCACGTCAATTTGAGCGTCGGGGTAAGACCGCTTCAGGTCGTCCAGCGTGGGGAAAAAGAGTATTTGGTCGCCAATTCCACCGGGGACAAGTGCCAGTATTCGCATTGTGGTTGATTGAGCTTGCCAAAGTCTTATTCTATAGGTTGATAGGTAATTTGTACGTTGTCTGTTGCTATCTGCCGGCTCTCAGTTGGGCGAACTCCTCTGCCAATGACCCGCAAGCGATGACTGATAGTGCGTTACCTGTAGCCGTTTTCGAGGAACAAAGCGTGCATTTATTAATTCCAGCGGCGGGAATGGGACGCCGCATGGGGAGCGATCGGAATAAGCTTTTGCTAACTTTACTGGGCAAACCGCTGATTGCCTGGACACTGCAAGCTGCTGAGGCTGCTGACAAAATTAGCTGGATTGGGATTATCGGTCAGCCAGAGGATTGGCCAGATTTTAAGGCGATTCTGGCAACGTTGTCGTTGAAGGTGCCGGTGGAGTTGATTCAGGGAGGTTCGACTCGCCAAGAGTCGGTTTACAACGGGTTGCAAGCGCTGCCGGCATCCGCAGAACGGGTGCTGATTCACGATGGGGCGCGGTGTTTGGCAACTCCTGAGTTATTTGATCGCTGCGCTGACGCCCTCCTCGATTGCACCGGCCTGATTGCAGCGGTGCCGGTGAAGGATACGATTAAAATTGTCGAGCCGGCCACTCAAGTGATTCAGCACACGCCGGATCGGCGGAATTTGTGGGCCGCCCAGACACCCCAGGGGTTTGATGTCAAACTTCTTAAGCAGTGCCATGATCGGGGGCAACGCGAAGGCTGGGAAGTGACCGATGATGCCGCTTTATTTGAAATGTGCGGCTTGCCGGTGCGAATTGTGGAGGGGGAAGAAACGAATTTGAAGGTAACAACGCCGGTGGATTTGGCCATTGCAGAATTTATTTTGCGCCAGCGCCTGCTCAAGCCTGAGTAGGAGCGTTGCCGGTTGGTTTACAACGGACTTGTTTGAACACGGTAGCTCACAAAAATTGAGCCGGTTATATGCGCTGACTCATTACCCGCTGGTAATTTTTAATAGCTTCAGTGCCATTCGGCTTAATTTCCATTGCAATGCCATAGGAACTTACAGCCTCTTTATAGCGCTGTAACGTTTCGAGTACCTCACCGCGTTTCAACCAAGCTTCATACTCACCCGGCTGTAGTTGAATCGCCTTATCGTAGTTACTCAAAGCTTCTGCGTGCATCGACATTAAACTGTACAGTTGGCCACGTTTTACCCAGAGTGGCGCATGATTGGGCCATTTTCCCAAAGCTTGATCGTAAGTCGCCAAGGCTTCCGCATATTGCTGCTGCTCTTCTAAAGCACGGGCGCGTTTTAGCCGTGGTTCTAGCTCATTGGGCAGCAGTGACACTAATTCGTCATAAACGCTCGCTGCCTCTTCATACCGCTCTAGTTGCTCTAGGGCATAAGCACGTTTCCACCAACAGCGAGAAACCCACTCCGTATCATTCGAGTGCAATTGAATGATTTTGTCATAAGCTGCGCTCGCTTCTGCATATCGATCAAGTGCCTCTAAGGCTTCACCTCGCTGAAACCATGCCTCAGCAAAATCAGGCCGTAATTGAATCGCATTGCTATAGGCAACAATCGCATCTTTAAACCGGCGCAAACCATAAAGCGCCTTACCGCGACCCAGCCAAGCATCGGGCCAATTCGGATTAAGTTTCGTTGCTCGATCAAAAGCAGACAGTGCCGGCGCATATTGTCCCGCCGCAACCAGTGTCAAACCTCGGCCATACCATGCCAGCGGGATTTCTGGCTGCAATTCTATCGCTTTATCCAAGCAGGCCAGCGCCGCCTCATGCCATTGATGCTTCAGCGCCATTCCTTTATGAAACCAAACTGCATAAACATCCGGCTGGATAATGATCGCTTGGTCATAGGAAGCCACAGCATCGGTATAGCGTTGCAACTTTTCAAAAGCCAGTCCCCGATTTAGCCAAGTCTCTATATGATTCGGGTTAAGTTGAAGTGCCCGGTTATAGGAAGCTACTGCTGCGTCGTATCGCTTCACCATCACCAGCGTTGCGCCCCGATGAAACCAGGTATCAAAATCATCCGGCTTGAGGCGAAGCGCCCGGTCATAAGCATCTGTTGCGGCAGAGAACTGCTGCGCTTGCTGTAGCGCGTAGCCTAGATGATACCAAATGCTGTGTAAATCGGGCTGGAGTTGGCTGGCTTTGCGATAAGCATCAGCCGCCGCTTGATACTGTTGCAGGGCATCAAATGACCGGCCTTGGTAATACCAAGCTTCATAACGGTTTGGGTGAATTTGAAGGCCCTGATCTAACGATGCCACTGCCTTTTCGTACTGCTGCAAGTGATAAAACGATTTGCCGCGAGATGTCCAGGTCGAAAAGTCATTCGGTTTGAGTTGCAGTGCTTTGTCGTAAGCAGCAACTGCCTCTTGATACCGGCCTACTTTTTCCAATGCCTTACCCAACTGCAACCAGGCTGGATGTAACTCTGGCTTGAGTTGCACTGCTTTTTCATAAGCGGTGATTGCTGCTTTATAATTGCCCCGGCTGTAGAGCTTGTTGCCTTGCTTTAAGTCGGAGACTTCTCCCCTAAATTGAGAAACCAGCGAATTGGTCAAACCAATTAATTGCTCCAGAGGCCGCCCCAGATCGATAGATGGCCGGTTGCGCCGGCGATCTCTGCGACTGCGTCGGCTTTGGTTTATATTGCGGACAATCGCAGTAGAAGACTCTGGCTGGCCTTGGTCAATCCGGGTGTCTGTGACATTGACGGGGTTAGACATAAAGGCAGGACTCCGGTGCTGAGGCTATCACAACTGGAAAGAGTTTTTTATCATCTTATCGCTACCCTCGCGAATGTATTCAGCAAATCGTTGTTTAACTTGCGGCGTTACTCTCTCTTAAACGCTCGCGCTGCCAGAACTGAATGGGAGTTAAACACTTATTGGGTCAGCAAAAAAAACACCCCCACCGGGGGTGCTGATAGGAATGAGTGGTTTGACAAACTTTAATAATTTACTGAAGAGAACGCCAGAGAAGAACACTCATTGATCATGTTTGGCTTCTATGGCGTTTGCGTAGCCTTGAAAGTCTTACAGAGCCAGGCCAATTTCAGCGGCAACGCGGCTCAACAGTGAGCGCTGGCGGTTTTGACCGGCACGCTGACGATCCAACATCAAGGTGCGAGCTTTTTCTGTAGTAGACAGCGCCGACTTTTTCTCTGAATCGGTTGTGTGAGCAACACCGCGATACTTCAACTCAACGGTGGGTTGCTGCACCAATTCCTTGTGAGTATTGCAAAATCTCCAATCAAGCCCGCGATACTTGCCGGCCAGTTCGCCTTCGGTTGTTTCAACGGCTGCTGGGGTGTAGTCGTAGGCGGTTCCGCGATATGTCAGTTTCATGGTATTCGCCTCTTAACGTTTATGGAGTGAATTGAGGCGCGTTCCTTCGGGATTACTCCCTACTTCCGTCTCTCTTGTATCTCTGTGCAGCGACTTGCTGATGAGGTAACGAGAGATGAACGATTTACTTTCTGTATTCATTGTTACCGTTTTTTGGGAAAATGTCAATTCTCTAAGAAAACTTTACAATTGTGCCTCCAGGTCGGCAGTTTTCCCAAAATCGGCAGATCCGGGCACAGAAACGAGCAACAGAAGATTAGCAAGGGCAACTCATCAAGCGCTGTTGGCGTCCAGATATCGTGCGACACATCAGACTCAGGGGAATTCGCCTCAACTTAACCGATGCCGGCATTTGCCCTGTGGGCGATGATTGCCGACGATTTCTTCTAGCACGTTCAAAACCCAAACCCCAAAGACACTATGAAGCGAAATCAAATTGCAGCGAGTTTAGTTACAGGAAGCATGACGCTAATTCTGGCGTGTGCCCTCAAGCCGGCTGGTGCCCTTTATTCGTCAAATAGTTCAGCGCAAAACACCAAGGCTCAAGGACTGCCGGCACAAATAGAAACCTCAAAACCCGTTTATTTAGCGCAAAGCCGGTCAGAAAACGAGATAGAAGGCACTTGGAAAATTACCGAAGGCAAAAACCTTGAGGGCGAGAAATACACCGGCACCGCAGAAATAGAAGCCCAAAGCAGCGCGGACAACTTATACAGTTTCTCTTGGAAAACCTCAGAGGGCGAGTATTCAGGACTGGGATTCGTAGAAGATGACCACCTGTTTATTGGCTGGGCACCCGAAGGGGAAATTTATGGAGTGCTGCTGTACGAGATTCAATCAGACGGCACCTTAGAGGGGAGGTGGACTTACAACACAGCCCCAGATGGCAAAGTCGGCAGAGAAACAGCCACCGGCGGCAGAAAAGACAAAATCGAGGGTGAGTACGAAATTAACGGCAAGGACATTGGCGGGGAATACAATGGACGTATGAACATCAGCCGGTCGGGCGACACCTACCAACTTTCTTGGACAGTCGATGACAAGACCTATCGGGGAGTTGGCTTGCGTTCGGGCGATTGGCTCGTAGTCGGCTGGGGGCCAAAAGATGATTTCGGTGTTTTAGACTATAAGATTAACGGCAGTAAAGCCACAGGCCGCTGGGCGCTTCCAGGCCGTTCTCAGTTAGGCGTAGATAAAATCACCCGCGAACGCTAACACAAAGGCGAGAGGTTAGGTCTAGGGGCCAGAAAGAATCACAACTTCATCTTTACCCCTAACCTTTCTCTCAAGCAGCTATAACAACAAACCACTAAAGAAATACTGATGGCAGAAAAAAGCGAAGGATTCAAAATTGTTAGCGATAACCGGCAAGCCCGCTACCTTTACGAAATTTTAGAAACCTACGAAGTTGGGATTGAGCTCAAAGGCACCGAAGTCAAATCAATTCGTGCCGGCAAAGTCAACCTGCGAGATGGTTACGTGCTAATTCGCAACGGCGAAGCATGGCTGATAAACGTTCACATCTCCCCCTACGAAACAGCCAGCCAATATTTTAATCACGACCCCCGCCGCACCCGAAAACTGCTCATGCACCGGCAAGAAATCCGCAAATTAATCGGCAAAGTCGAGCAGCAAGGCTTAACCATCGTGCCCTTGAAAATGTACTTCAAGCGCGGTTGGGTAAAAATTGACATTGCCCTAGGCAAAGGTAAAAAACTACACGACAAACGCGAAGATGAAAGACGCCGGGAAGACAAGCGAGATATAGAACGGGCCATGAAGCGCTATTAATCCGACTGTTAGCGCTATCTGCGTCACAAACGTTCAAAAGCAACCCCCTGCTGCCGGCTTTAAAAACATTTGCCCGACAACCTCCCTCACCCCACCATCGAGCCATTGTCTCCAGCATGGTACGATTAACGATCTGGCATCCCAATGCCGCTCCCATCTTCCCACCCGATAGCAATGCGTCCTGCCACTGCCTCTGAAACTCTCAGACTCAGTCTATAGACGCCATGCCAATTCAGACAGAACCCAAAGCTGGCCAATGCGTTTTTCAAAAATTTTGATTGCCAACCGAGGGGAAATCGCCCTCCGCATTCTCCGCACCTGTGAAGAGATGGGGATTGCTACTGTTGCGGTTCACTCCACCATTGACCGGCACGCCCTCCATGTCCAACTGGCAGACGAAGCCGTTTGCATCGGTGAACCCCCCAGTAACAAAAGCTATCTCAATATCCCCAATATCATTTCAGCAGCCCTGACTCGCAACGCCACTGCTATTCATCCAGGGTATGGGTTCTTAGCCGAAAACGCTCGATTTGCTGAAATCTGCGCCGATCATCAAATCACCTTTATTGGCCCTTCCCCAGATGGCATCCGCGCGATGGGCGATAAATCCACTGCCAAGGAAACCATGCAACGTGCCGGCGTTCCCACTGTGCCTGGAAGTGAGGGATTGCTGACGGATGAACGCGAAGCCCTGGAAATCGCCGATCAAATTGGCTATCCCGTGATGATTAAAGCCACTGCCGGCGGGGGTGGACGCGGGATGCGCCTGGTGCGAGAAGAAAGCCAACTGCCTAAACTGTTCCAAGCCGCCCAAGGCGAAGCAGAAGCCGCTTTTGGCAATCCAGGCGTTTATATTGAAAAATTCATCGAACGTCCCCGCCACATTGAATTTCAAATCCTCGCAGATAGCTACGGCAACGTGATCCATCTTGGCGAACGCGAATGCTCTATCCAGCGCCGGCATCAAAAACTTTTAGAAGAAGCCCCCAGCCCAGCCCTCACCCCGGAATTGCGAGAAAAAATGGGGACGGCAGCCGTTAGAGTCGCTAAATCGATCAACTACATCGGTGCCGGCACGGTAGAGTTTTTACTTGACAATTCGGGTCACTTCTACTTTATGGAAATGAACACCCGGATTCAAGTCGAGCATCCCGTTACAGAAATGATCACCGGACTCGATTTAATTGCCGAGCAAATTAAGATTGCCCAAGGAGAAAAACTCCAACTCACCCAAGATCAAGTGGTGCTGCGTGGCCATTCCATCGAATGCCGTATCAACGCTGAAGACCCTGATCACAATTTCCGGCCTTCTCCAGGGCGCATTACAGGGTTTTTGCCTCCCGGTGGCACCGGCGTGAGAATGGATTCCCACGTTTATACCGATTACGAAATTCCGCCCTACTACGACTCATTAATCGGCAAATTAATTGTCTGGGCACCCGATCGAGCCGGCGCGCTCCAGAGGATGAAGCGGGCGCTGCGGGAGTGTGCTATTACCGGCTTACCCACCACTATCGCCTTCCATCAAAGAATACTAGAGAACCCATCTTTCATAGAGGGTGATGTCTACACCAATTTTGTTGAGCAGATGATGGGGAAATAATAGGGGATGGGGAATTAATTTTTTTTCTATTCCCCATCCCCTATGCCCTATGCCCCATTAACGTAACATCGTTAACAAGCCTTGTTGACCTAAGAGAATTTCCCGGATCAGGCTGAAAATCCCCACCCAGATAATCGGGGTGATGTCTACCCCACCGATAGGAGGGACGATTTTACGAGCCGGCACCAAAAACGGTTCAGTGGGCCACGAAACCAAATTAAAGGGCATTTGGTTGAGATTCACTTGGGGATACCAAGTCAAAACAATCCGAAAAATAAATAACAACGTCATCACGGCTAGCAAAGGGCCGAGAATCCAAGTCGCAATCGTTGCAGCAGTCATGGGCGGTTGAAAATTCTTAAGTTTTGTAACTGTATTTCATCTTTTATTGTATCTTCCCTGAGAGCCGGCAGCCCATTTAAGAATTTAGCGTGAGTAATAATAAAGGGATTTAACTCCTAAACTTCAGACGCTCAGGCTCATCGGGTGCAATAAGTCGGTGACATTCACCCCGCGCTTAGATAACTGTCGGCTCAAATAGCTTCTCAATGGTGTAACAAATGATTAAAATCAAGATTAAAGAAATTTTTCTAAATAAGGAACCCAGAACTTATGACACCTTCACTCGCTAACTTTTTGTGGAGTCTACTGGCTGGCACTGTAATTGTCCTCGTCCCAGCAACCGTCGGTCTGCTTTTTATTAGCCAAAAAGATAAGGTTCGGCGCTCCTAAACCATCTGGGCCTAAAAAACCTCAGTTATCACCAAGGGCCATAATTAAAAAACTGGCCTGGACTAAATAACTGGGGTTTTGTTATTGTTGAGAGCGAACTTTTTGGACGCACCCGTCAGTCAGCCGGTCGCTGCAAGCCGCCAGATAACCTAGCCACTGAGGTTCAGAACCCCTAACAAGAGGTGGAGATTTTGAGCGTGACTCGCTAACATAGGACTGACACAGGAGATAAGAAATGGTAAACGTCGGATTTAGCTGGAGCAGTCTGCTAGGCATTACGCTGGCGGTGGCGGGGGCAGCACTTTACTTTTTGCGCTCAGTGCGTCCCAGTCTCGCCCGCGATCACGACATTTTCTTCGCAGCAGTGGGTTTACTCTGCGGCGGGATTCTATTTTTCCAAGGATGGCGGCAAGACCCTATTTTGCAGTTCGGTCAATTCTTGCTAACGGGTTCCGCTATCTTCTTTGCCGTAGAAAGCATCCGCCTGCGAAATGTGGCGACACTGCAAGCCAAGCGGAACACACGCATTGTAGATGACGATCGACCCGTCAGCTCGGCATACACTTATGTAGATGCTGAACTCGATGAACTTGAACCGGCAGAAGAAATGCCGCCCAGAGCGAGGATACGGGGAACTCAAGAGTCGCGCCCTTCTCGCAGTCAAGGGTATGAAGAAGAAGGCCGGCGTCGCCCTCCCAAGCGCAGCAGAAATGATGACAGATATGGGCCGGAAGATGGCCCTCCTCCCAGCCGCAGCAGAAGTGATGACAGGTATGGGCCGGAAGATGTCCCTCCTTCCAGCCGTAGTAGAGGTGAAGATAGATACGGCTCTGAAGCACCGTCTGGCAAGCGGCGGTCTCGTCCAAGCGCAGAACGCCCGCCAGCAAGCCGATCAGACGAGTGGGATGATTCACCCGTAGAGACGGAAGAAAGACCCCCACGCGCCTCCTCAGCCGGCGCAAACCGCAAACCGAGCGATGGCGCAAGACCGAGAAAGAAACGTCCGCCCCAAGAAGAAAGAACCAGCCGGCGAACTTCGGAAACAACAGATCCAACCCCAGGTGAATATGTTGATTTCCAACCCATAGACTCCCCGGATGACGAGCAGGACAATACAGGAAATTTTGATTACTAAATTTGTCCTTTGTCTGAAGTTGTTGCCCATGACAACAGACAGAGGGCAATTTCACTCTTGAAGTGGGTAACGTCTGGTGAACAGATTCACGCCTAAATGGTCTATTCATCGCTGGCTCACCTTGAGCGTCGCGAGTTTAGCAGTCGCCTGCAGCCCCGTCAATCGCACCTTAGAACCCGTTGCGATTAACAGTCGCTATACTGACGAGCAGCCGGCTCTTAGTGGCAACGGTCGCTTTTTAGCATTTGTATCTAACCGGGAAGGCAGCCGCAATATTCTGTTGTATGACCGGCAAACCCAGCAATATGTAAACTTGCCCTACTTGAATCGGCCCGATGCAGTCGCCGACAGTCCCAGCATCAGCAACACAGCCCGTTATATTGTCTATATAGCCAGTGATCGAGGCCGGCCAGAAGTTGAACTCTACGACCGAGTTACAAAAAGGCCAGAAGTTTTAACGCGTGGGTATGTCGGCTGGGTACGCAATCCCAGTATTAGCCCAGATGGCCGGTATATCGTGTTTGAGAGCGGGCGGCGCGGTCAGTGGGACATTGAAATGATAGACCGAGGGCCGACCATTGAATTGGATCGTCTTAATGGCGGCCCGTCAAAGTGAAAAGGCTCTAGGGTTTAGAAGCTAAGGGAATATCAAGTTCGCTCTTCTGCCATCTTCCCGTCACCCCGTCACCCCCTCTTTTCCGCCTGTGAAACGCGCTATCTTTCTCCTGACTGTCGCCCTCACCGGCACGCTGAGCAGCTGCACCGGCTACCCCCGCATTCTCAGCTTTCCCTTCGATGCTGGAGGGCGAAGCTTAAACAGTCCAGCCGGTGAAGTTACGCCTCAGCTTGCCGGTCGTTATATTGTTTTTACCTCTGATCGCCAGCAAAGCCAAGACGTTTACCTTTACGATGCAGTTGATCGCCGGCTCATCGATTTACCTGGGTTAAACGCCCTCGATACCCTCGCCTCCCATCCAGCTGTAACAGAAGACGGGCGCTCAATTGTGTTTGCCGGCAGCCGTGAGGGGCGAGTGGACGTCTATCTTTACAACGTGCCGACTCGCCAGCTGCGGAACCTCACACAAAACCTCAAAGCTGAAGTTCGCAACCCTACAATTAGTGCCGATGGCAGCACCATTGCCTTTGAAGCCGGTGCACAAGGTCAGTGGAATATTACGCTCATAGATCCTTCTGGAAATCCTGTAAATACTCCAGATGCGCCTCGTTGAACTCAAGCGACCTTAAATTTTAAAATGTAGATAACTTGCTCAGTGCCGGCGCTACTACAAACCCAGATAGAGGGTGAAAATCCTTTTCTCTATAAGATTCATAAATTTTAAACCCTAGCCTCTAGCGGATAAACGCAGATCTCAGTAAATTAATCTGTGTTTATCTGTGGTGACAATTTTGATTTCTAATGCCGCAACTCATTCCGGAAACTCAACATGAGATTAGGAACGAGTAATTGGTGCTGAGCGTCTTAGCGAAAAAGATAGCGAACGCTGCCAGCTTATCAAATATTCCACCCATAAAAACAGCAATTATAACCGCATTATTAAAAATTTGCTTTTCTTTGCGCTTTCCTTGGCGACCATTCGATTAAAAAATAAAATCATTTATTAATAGGAGTCAAACTATGAATACTAAACTCTTGCCTTTGGCGACATCAGGCATTTTAGCGATTGCAACAGTTATCGGGTCAATCACGATTACGGCCCTAGCCCCAGCCGGTTTGCTGCCCTCAAGCCGTGCCGTAGCCCAAGACGTAGATGAACAAACCAATATTCGCGTTTACGAAGTCGCCAGTCCTGCCGTCGTCTCCATCGATGCCGGCAGCAGTAACGGCAGCGGCAGTATCATTAGCCCTGAAGGTCTGGTGCTCACCAACGCCCACGTTGTCGCCGGATCTCCCCGCAACGTCAGCGTGATTTTAGCTGATGGCCGACGAGTCCAAGCCGAAGTCATTGCCTTTGGTGAGAAGGATCTAGACCTAGCCGTTCTCAAGATTCGGGGCGAAAACAATTTGCCCACCATACCCCTCGCATCGGTGGATTCCGTCAGAGTGGGCCAGCGAGCCTATGCCATCGGCAACCCCTTCGGACGATTTCAGGGAACCTTCACCGTCGGCATCGTTAGCCGCATTGACCGGCAGCGCGGCTTGATCCAAACAGACGCCGCCATCAATCCCGGCAACTCAGGCGGACCCTTGCTCAACAGTCAGGGAGAATTAATTGGCGTTAACACCGCCATTTTTACAGGTCGCCAAGGCGGCAATATTGGCATCGGTTTTGCCATGTCCCTAGATCGGGTGCAGCCTTTCCTGACAGCAGTCCGGGAAGGACGCGCCCCCCGGGTTTCTCAGGTACAGCAGCAAGCGACCGCTTCGACTAACAACTACAAACCCCAGCAAATCGCGCTCAATGGTGCACCCGTTAGCGGCAGACTCGGACCCGGTTCCCTGGTTTTACGGGCAGATAACAGCTTTTTCAACATTTACACATTTCAGGGGAAAGCCGGCCAGCGGATCTCAATTGAAATGGACAGCCAGGAGATCGATCCTTTTTTAATCCTACTCAGCCCTAACGGTCGCGATCTTGGGCAAGATGATGACGGGGGCGGCGGTAACAGCGCCAAAATTGAGGCAACCCTCCCGGGAAACGGCACCTATACCTTGATTGCCAATTCCTCTCAGCCGGGAGAATCCGGGTCTTACAACTTGCGAATCATTGCTAGTGGTGCCGGCGGTGATACCAGGGGCAATGCCAGGAATCAAGGCCAGCAGGGGAACGTGATCGCTCGTCTAGAGAGCGTTCTCGGTCCCGGCGCGTCTGTTCTTCCCTCCGACGGCAGTCTATTTCGGCAGACGACCTTTACAGGCCGTGGCGGCCAGTCTGTAACGATTAGCTTAGAAAGTCCTGAGTTTGACACCTATCTCGTCCTGCTCAGCCCAGAGGGTAAAGTGCTCGCACAAAATGACAATGCCGGTGCTGACACAACCAATTCTGCAATTACAGCTACTTTGCCCCGCAGCGGCGTTTACCGCGTGGTTGTTAATGCTCGTGACAGACAAGGCCGAGGCCGGTATACTCTCACCATTCGTTAAACAGTTAGTAAGGAAAATTAGGTTGAGTCGGGTAAATTTTTTCTTGAGGAACCCGATAGACCCAAATCTCCGCTCTCGTGGCAACTTTCTAATAAATTTACAGGGGAAAAAGTTGCGCTCGCGATGCGATTTCTGCCCTGATTTTTAGCTAGATAAAGCGCCTTATCAGCCACACTAATCAGTGTTTTGGGCGAAAATTCTTGAGTAGGAATTATTGCCGCCACTCCCAAACTCAACGAGACATATTGACTGACTGAAGATTTAGCGTGCTCAATTTTGAGCTGTTGAACTGCTAAACGCAGTGCTTCAGCCAAGGTGAAAGCCGTCTCAGCGTTTGTATTGGGGAGAATTATCGCAAATTCTTCTCCGCCGTACCGAGCAAGTAAATGTGCCGAACTCTGAAGTGTGCGGTTCAGTGCTCGGGCAACCTGCTGCAAACAATCATCTCCCGCTTGATGCCCATAAGTATCGTTATAGTTTTTAAAATAGTCCACATCGCACAGAATTAAAGACAGGGGCTTCATCTCCCGCCCCAGCCGCACCCACTCTTGAGATAAATACTGGTCAAACCGGCGGCGATTGGCGACTTGAGTTAAACCATCTAAGGTGGCGAGGCGCTCTAACTCTCGATTTGCTTTTTGCAGAGCGGCTTCGGCTCGCTGACGAGCGGTGATATCAGAAAATGAAGCAACGACTGCATGAGGTAAAGTTTCACCGGCTTGCAACAGCGGTTGGCAATTAATTGAAATCCAGATCAGCCTCCCATCTGGTTTGTGCAAGCCCATAATCGCATTGGACTGAGGTACGCTGGTTCGCAAAGCAATGGTTACCGGGTGATATTCCATTGGGAAAGGAGAACCATCTTCGCGGATCGCTCGCCAGCGCAAAGCCGTATAATTTCGCCCCATTATCTGTCGAGTAGAAAGCCCCAAGATCCTCTCTGCGCTAGCATTACAGGCGCTGATGCGGCCATTAGCCTGAACCAAAACAATTCCCTCTGCTATCGCTGCAATAACCGAGCGATAACGCTCCTCACTCTCGCGCAGCGCCTCCTCTGCCCGCACGCGATAGGTGATATCACGCGCCACCCAAATCACAGAATTGTGGGAAATCGGAGAAATACTTGTGGCAAACCAAACTTCTCGCTCTTTAATCATCAAGCTGTATTCAAAATTGACAGTCTCCTGAGTGTCGAGCGCCGTTTGGATGTGAGCCATAAAAGTATCTGCCGGCGATCGGGGAAAGATTTCGTAGACTGTCTTACCTATCAATTCTTCAGCCGGTTTATATAGCAGAGCTGGATTCGTCGGTGCGACTTTGAGATGGCGTCCGTCAGCATCAACAACCAAGATCAGTTCGCTCATTCCCGCAAACAGTGCTCTCAATTCAGCCTCAGCTTGCTGGAGTGAAGCTGTGCGCTGCTCAACCCGCACTTCTAGCTGATAATTTGTCGTTTCCAAGGCAGTAAAGGACTCGCGCAACTGTCCTGCCATTTGGTTAAAAGCACCCGCCAGAACCCTCAGTTCATTGACCCCTCTAAATTCAATATTTTGATCGAGTTCTCCGCCGGCAATGGCTTTGGATGCTTCACTCAAATGGTGTATGGGCTTGCTAATCCAGCGAGCAGTCAAAATTCCCATCCCTGTAGCCAACCCTAACGCAGCGAGTCCCAAGGCAATAGAACTGCGGTTGCTCGCGTGTATTTGCTCCATGAAGTCAGCTTCTGGAACCACCACAACAATCAACCAATCTAGACCTCGATTGTCACGAAACGGGGTTATCTGAAGAAATTCCTGCTGGTTCTTTAGCTCGAAGGTGAGAGACTGGCTACTATTAATTTCGCTAAGGTTGCCAAAGTGCTTGATTAAATGCTCTGCGGTGGAGCGAATTAAAATATCTTTACTTTCGGTCGCTTTCACCCGTTCTGCTTGACCGTTTCGCATGACAAACGGCTTATCAAGCGTGGAAGAAGCAACCAACAGTCCGGAACGCTCAATGATGAAGCTCTGTGCGGAAGGACTAATTTTTAAGCTGCGGAGAAAGTCACCAATTTGTGAGAGAAATAACGTCGTTCCTAAAACGCCTAACTTCCTGCCTTTTTTGTCGTAGACAGGAAGAATGGCATCGGTTACAACTTCCTCTGTGCCATAGCCGAGGTAAACGGGACTCCATCCCGGTTTACCTTGCTGCATCGCGGCTTTATACCAAGGCCGTTTCCGAGGATCGTAGGGTCCATTATCTCTTAAACGTTTGTCTCGGTGGCCTTTGCTGTTTACTGTGTAGGTAGACAAACGATTGCCGGTGGAGGCGTCGGCGGCTTCAATGTTAAGGGTGCCATCATCACGAACTCGCGCCACCCCAATGAATTCTCCAAACTCGTTGCCCCATTGAATGTAGCCCACCGCTTGAAATAAGTTGAGCTGTTGCAAAAAGTAGCTCTCGATGCTGCTCAAGTCTCGTGGGCGCAATAAACCCTGCTCGATAGCATCCAGGTTGATCTGATTGACTATGTGGGGGGTTTCTAAGTAGGGGCGAAAGCGTTCTTCAATGCGGGCGGCGGCGGCGCTTTGCAACTGAGTGGTTAGGTCGTTTACTGCCTTTTGGCCGTTGCGAAACGACAGCCAGCCGGTCAGTCCCACTGCGGCAAAAATTTGTAAGAGGAAGGGGACAACGAGGACAATGCGAAGAGGTATTTTTGTAGAAACCTTTGTCGCATTACTGAGCAGCAATTTCAGTAACATTTTGACCCTGGAGCCTTAAGGGAGCCAAACATTGAAACCACAAAAAATAACGCGCTGACGTAATATTTGCTTTGTTAAATCCTCGGAGTTTGTTTCAATGTATTACTCTATTTAAATGTCCAGCGTTGTTTTTTGTATGTTTGCTGTGATCAGAAGTGAATGAAGCGAGTTGCCGCAGCCGCTCGCTTCATTCCTTTAGCGCAGCCCCAGCCACGTGAAGAAATCTTGGCGAGTGAAAAATTCCAGTAGCAGGAGTGCGACAAATCCTAGCATGGCAAATCGTCCGTTAATTTGCTCTGCGTAAGCAGTCCAGCCAAAGGCCGGTTCAGGTTGGTTATAAGATTCGGTTTGAGTAGATGCCGGCGCGGACGGTGTTTCTGGCTTCATAGTTTTTCAGGGTTTTCTTGACTTTCTTGAGCAGATTGTTGCTCTAAATTTTGTACGGATTCAATCAGCGATCGCACAACCGCTGCTCCTTCCGACGGTTCAAATGATAAGGGAAATTTGCGTTTTGCCAGCATCCGCAACCCTAATGGGCCGAGGCTGGCTAATCCTTTGATATCACGGAAACTGTTACCGACAACTTGCAAACCGAATTTGCGCTCATCAATCCAACCACCTTCTTTGACGAGATTGATTAATACTTTGCGGTGGCGGATTTGCCGGCTGTCTTGGGCATTTTTGCGCTCAAGAATTTCTTGTTTGATTTTGCCGATTTGATCCATTGGTGCGACTTCCATCGGACAGACGGCATTGCAGTAATAACAGCGGGTGCAACCCCAGACGCCGGCGGTGCCTTGGTTGTATTGTTCCAACCGGCTTTCTGTCTGGTCATCGCGGGAGTCGGCTACCATCCGGTAAGCTTTCGCGAGGGCGTGAGGACCGACAAACTCAGGATTGACTTCGCGGGCGTTGCACTCGGAATAACAGGCACCGCAGAGGATGCAATTGCCGGTTTGATTCAGTTGTGCCCGTTCCTCAGGGGTTTGAAGGAACTCACGTTCTGGAACTTGTCGTGCGCCGGTGCTCACATACGGATCGACTGCCTGGAGGTTATTCCAGAAACTGGCCATATCCACCACCAGATCCTTAATCACCGGCATATTGCCCATTGGCGCGATAGTAATTTCTGGGATGCCGTCTGCCGGTGTTCTTGGAGGTGCATCTTGCCCACCTTTGTTTTTGAGCAGGGCATCCTGTCCTTCCTGTGCCGGCACCTGGGCAGCCTGAGCTGCAATTTGCTCTAATCTCGCCAGTTCGCTGCCCACATTCTCCTTACAGGCTAGCGCGGAGCGCCCATCAATTCGCATGGAACAACTGCCGCAGATGGTGTTGCGGCAATTTTTGCGAAACGCTAGGGTTCCATCTTGCTCCCACTTAATGCGATTGAGGCAATCTAAAATTGTATTACCCGGTTCCACCTCCAGCGTGTAAGTCTGAATGCTAGGAGAGGAATTTTGATTTTGTCGAACGACCTTAAAACGAACTTGCATAGTTGCTACTCCACCAATCCCGTATAGGGGGATGCTTAGACCATTGTATGCCGGTTAATTCATAAGGTGTGTCGCAGTTATATCCTTATTCAACCCCAGCCGGCAACTTATAGCCATTAGCAATTAATAAAAGGTGAGAATGTTAAATTAAAGCTGTTGCCAGTTGAGGGCTTTGCCAATGACCGTTTCAATTCTTGCCTCAACCCAAATTGAATACCCAGATGAAGATGGTTTACCAATGGCTGAAAGTGATTTCCAGCGCGATTATTTAATGGCTGCTGTTAAAGTGCTGGAAATCCACTTCCAGAATCGGCCTGATGTTTACGTTTCTGGAAATCTCTTTATTTACTACGAAGAAGGAAATCCCCAGTCAGTTGTCGCCCCCGATACTTTTGTTGTCTTGGGGGTGGAAAAACGCCAGCGCCGTTCCTATAAAATTTGGGAAAATGGAGACAAAACTCCTGATTTTGTGCTAGAAATCACGTTAATGAGTACCCGCAGTCAAGACCAAGGCGCGAAAAAAGGTATTTACGCTTTTTTAGGGGTACGAGAATATTTTCAGTACGATCCAACCGGCGATTATCTCGATCCTCAACTTCAGGGACTACATCTGGTTGAAGGCAATTATTTCCCAATAGCGCAAACCAGTTTACCAGATGGGACAAGTTCGGTATCCAGTGAAGTTTTAGGGTTAGATTTGCGAGTTTTGCCAGATGGTAAACTTCGCTTTTACAATCCTACAACGGGTGAATTTTTGCTCACCCATGAAGAAGCTGAGGCAGCGCGACGGGACGCTGAGGCAGCGCGACAGGAGGCTCAAGAGCGAGCGCAGCGATTAGCCGCTAAACTGCTAGAGTTGGGAATCGATCCTGATGCACTTTAAAAGACTGAGCGCTCGATTAATGGGGGATGCTGCGAGAGAAGCAATCTCTATGCCGGCACAAAGCGACTGAACCACAGAATTACGTCGTTGCAAATCGAGCATTTCCACCCGTTAACATCTAGCCGGTGGAAGTGCCAAGATAGTTAACGTAGCCCCTCAGAATTCCCTAAGTCCCATGCAAACCGAACCTCTCTACACCCGCTTGCCCAAAGTTCCGATGTGGCGACGGGCGTGTGCCCTGTTCGTCGATATCCTGCCGGTTTGGCTGCTCAGTTCGCTGCTAGTCAACAATTTTATTCTTGACTTTCTAGTCTGGCTGGGGTTGCGAGTGCTACTTGTGTCGGCAAATCAGGGGCAAAGTCTGGGACGCTGGGCATTCGACATGAAGGTGGTAGACGAACGTTTCGGGAAGTCACCCGGACTGCTAGAGTTAACCAAGCGGGAAGCACTCACCGGCATTGGTGTCAGCTTGACAGTGTTTGGGGTTACTAACCTCAATCCCTCAACGGCCCAATACTTGTTGCTAGTCGTTCCCTTGGCCCTAGATTGTAGTCTTGCTTACTTTGACCCCATGCGGAAGCAGGCATTTCACGATCGCTTTGCCGCTACAATGGTGGTCTCAACACGCCGGGGTTACTCGCTGGATATTAAAGTTAAAAAATGGGTTGCTCAGTTGCGCCGTTTTGTGAAACAATAGATATTTGTGTTTAATTCTGTACCCCTTCTGATTTTGTAAAAATATGGCTAAGGGTGTCCGCATAATCGTAACCTTGGAATGCACCGAGTGTCGCAGCAACCTGGACAAGCGTTCTGCCGGCGTCTCTCGGTACACCACCAGCAAAAACCGCCGCAACACGACGGCTCGTCTAGAACTGAAAAAGTTCTGCACTCACTGTAACAAACACACCGAACACAAAGAAATTAAGTAGTCATGAATCATGCGTCAGTCCTCAAAAAACTGACAAATGATAAATGACAACCGACAACCGACAACTGACAACCGACAACTGATAACTGCTATGGCTTATTTCCGCCGCCGTGTTTCCCCCATTAAACCTGGCGATCCGATTGATTACAAAGATGTCGATTTGCTGCGTAAATTTATCACAGAGCGTGGGAAGATTTTGCCGCGCCGCATTACAGGTTTGACAGCCAAACAACAACGAGACATGACCCTAGCAATCAAGCGGGCTAGGCTGATTGCTTTATTGCCCTTCATCAACCAAGAAGGATAACTGATTGAGTGGCCAGCGCTGAGTGCAGAGTTTAGTTGTTAGCTGTTAGTTGTAAAAAACTGAGAGCTAATAGCTGATAGCTAAACCTCATTGCTCATCGCTCAAAATCTAAAATATAACTATCCAAAAATCGCATAGAAGCTTGTGGAGAAAGGAACGCTGATCGAATTTCGGCTGCACGGAGAGCGTCGGCTCGCTGTGGCAGAATGTCCAGATGGGAAAAAGAACTGGAAAGTAACCGACGAACAGGGTCTATCCCACAGCATTCCTCCCCGACAGCTCAGTTATGAAGTGAAAGGGGCGACTTACAAACCTTCAGAAATTGCCCTTTTTAAAAAAGAAATCCAGCCCTATCTAGACCCATCTAGTTTAGAGGTGGCTTGGGAATTTTTAGTTGAAGAAAATCAGTCAGTGGAGCCGGCAGAAATGGCTCAACTGCTATTTTCCGATAAAACGCCGGCTCAGTGCTACGCGGCTTATTATTTACTGTCTGAAGATAAACTTTATTTCAAACAAAAAGGCGACCGTTACGAACCGCGCTCAGCGGTAATGGTGGCCGAACTCAAACATCAGCAAGAAGTAGAAAAGCAGCGGCAGCAAGAGTGGCAAGAATTTTTAGAGCGGGTACAACACCGGCTCTGTGGAAAACTGGTGGAGTGGCAAACCAGCGATCGCGTTCGCATTGAAGCCCTAGAAAGGGTTGCGGCCTTAGGAGATGAAGCCTCTCACCGTGCTCCCGCCCTAGAAACACTAGCAGCATTGAAACGCCCCGAAACTCCTCAAGGGGCTTTTCAGCTTTTGGTAGATTTAGGACAGTGGACTGTGCACGAAAACTTATCTTTACGGCGCAGTCAAACTCCGACTCACTTTTCTACCAAGGTGCTGGATGTGGCTCAAAGTTGTTTGAATTCTCCGCCCCCCGATCCTGACACAAATCGGCTGGATCTGACCCATCTTAAGGTGTACACCATCGATGATGAAAGCACCCAAGAAATTGATGATGGGTTGAGTCTGGAATATTTGGAAGATGGGCGAGAACGCTTGTGGGTTCATATCGCCGATCCGACTCGGTTACTATCACCTGGGGATGAATTAGACTTAGAAGCGCGCCGGCGCAGCACCACATTGTATCTGCCCACCGGCATGATCCCAATGTTCCCCCCAGAATTGGCAACCGGCCCGATGAGTTTGGTGCAGGGACGCATTTGTTACGCGCTCAGTTTTGGCATCATTTTAGATGAAACAGGGGGCGTGCGGGAGTACACCATTCACCCAAGCTCAATCAAACCGACCTACCGGCTCACCTACGAAGATGTGGATGAGATGCTGCATCTGGATCTGCAAACAGAACCAGAAATCTCTGCAATTGCTCAGTGGGCAAAACGTAGACAGAAATGGCGATTATCCCAAGGGGCGATCAGCATCTCCATGCCTGAAGCCATCATTAAGGTTCATGAGGACGATATCACTATTGACGTGATGGAAGACTCGCCCTCACGGCATCTGGTGGCAGAAATGATGATTTTAGCGGGGGAAGTGGCAGCGCGTTACGGTCAGACCCACAGCTTGGCCCTGCCTTTCCGCCATCAACCCCAACCAGAACTGCCTTCAGATGAAGAACTGATTCTGCTGCCGGCAGGGCCGGTGAGAGCTTGTGCGATTCGCCGGTGTATGCCTCGTAGTGAGATGAGTATCACACCGGCACGTCACGCAAGTTTGGGTTTAGATACTTATACTCAAGTCACCTCGCCCATTCGCCGATATACCGACTTGCTCGCTCACTTTCAACTCAAAGCTCACCTGCGCGGCGATCCCCTGCCCTTTTCGACAGAACAGATGCAAGAGTTGGTGATGAGTGTGAGTGCGGCTGTGAAAGAGGCCACCTCAGTGGAACGTCAAACCCAACGTTATTGGGGCTTGGAATACCTTCGCCGGCACACGAATGAAGTTTGGCAGGCATTGGTGCTGCGCTGGCTCAGAGAAGACGATAATTTAGGACTGATTCTGTTAGAAGAATTAGGCTTAGAGTTGGCTTGGCGTTTTCCCCGTCCTGTGGCACTGGGCGAACGCTTAGAAATCAAGGTGAGTTACGCAGATCCGCGCAAAGACGAGATTCATTTCCAAGAATTAATCGCTCAGTCGGCTCACCATGCCGCTCACTAATGGTTAATCTAATTTCAGCTGAGTTCAAAAGCTAGAGAGATTCTTTGGGAAAAAGTCACTTTATTAAGTAACTTTGTAAAAAACAACCGATCTCTTCCTTATAGCGCATGATAGGTTATCGCCGTTTGTGATAGCTGAAGTCATGTCACTTCAACCTGAGCGCTCCATCAGAATTGAACTCAACATCCAAGCCGAGCAGCCAGAGTTATTAGAAGGTTTGGATCTGTGGCTGCATCTGGGGTTGATTTCTGATGCCCAAGTGCGGCAGTTGTGCCGGCAGTATCTCACCTGTCGATTACCCTACCAGCCTGTCGTCGCGCCGCCAGAGAAAGAAAGAGAGATAAAGACAGAGGAAGCGCCGCCGCCAGCAAAACGCCGCACGCCGCAACCTGTACACTCACTAATGGCAGAACTTAGCGTCCGGTGGCTGCTGTTTCTGGGCGTTTTCATGGTGGTGGTGTCTTCTGGGTTGCTTGCCGCCAGTCAGTGGGAACGCTTTCCGGCATTTGGACAATACGGCGTTCTGCTGGCTTATACTTTAGTGTTTTGGGCTGTCAGCTACTGGGCAAACCGGCAGCGAAATTTACAGTTAACTGCTCAAACCTTGCAACTCGTCACTCTGCTATTAGTGCCGGTGAATTTTTGGGCGATGGATGGGTTTCGGTTGTGGAATTATCCCCTGGAATGGCTAACCGTTGCCATTGCGACTGCTGCCCTCACCGGCATCACGGTTTTGCTGCTGAAAAATCAACCCAATGCTTCCCGTCTCGCCCTGATTAATACGCTGGGACTCAGTTATCTGCACTGGGGTTGGAAACTGCCGGCACTTCCCGTTCCCCTGATTGCCGTTTATGTCGGTACAGTTGGAACTTCCCTCGCCACATTTTATCAATACCGGCGCATTTCCCCTCAAACTCCAGAACCTTCTGCCGGCACTGAGGAACAAGCTTCTAACAATATCCAGAAATACGCTTTAACTGGGGCAGCCGTCGTCGCTTATGCCTTAACCATATTATTATTCCGGGCCATATTTGTCGCCCGCGTGCCCATCAATCAGTTGGGGTTAGCAATCGGCATTTGTGGTTGGTTATTTGCATGGCTATCTCAACAGGAAACCACCAACGTCACCCCCTCACCTTCTCCCCGTCTCACTCCTTGGGAACAGATGGGTGCCATTTTAATGGTAATAGGCTGGCTAGTTGCTGTTGTCACAGAACCCTGGCAAGCGTTTGCCGTGAGTGGGTTGTTGTTGTGGTTTTTGAGCAGTCGTTTGCGCCGGCATTGGCAGCAGGATGATTTAACCGGCATTTACATCATCGGGTTGCAAAGCGTTTGGTTAGCTTGGCGGTTAATTCCAGAGGCAACCCAGCAATGGGCGATTACCACCGGCACCCAATTAGCCGGCATTCCTGTAGATGCTCCTTGGGCTTTATTGAGCCTTGCCCTGTTTCCCTATCTAATTTTTATGGTGTGGGTGACAGATTGGCTGCGCTGCCGGCAGAAATTGGCGCTTGCCCGCTTTAGCGAACAGCTAGCACTGATATTTGGGACTTGTTTAACGCTGCTGAGTTTACCCTATGCCTTATTACGAACGCTCAATTTGCTAGCTTCCACCCTCACTTTGGCAGTTGTGACGTGCCGGCAGACACCTACCAGAATCGTGCCGGTGTACCTCACTCACATTGCCGGTTTATTAACAATTTGTTCAGCAATTGATTGGATTTGGCCAAATCTCAGTTTAGGATTTTGGGCAACAATTTTATTAGTGTTGGCAATTGTTGAATGGTTATTCAGTTTGTATTCAGAATCAAAAATTGAAACTGAAGAATCCAGCGAGGAAAATTTATCTCTATTTATTAATAAAAACAGTAGTTGGTATCTAGGATTAGTGCTTGCCGGCATCAGTTATTTTTTACTCCTCAATAATTACTCTAACTTCCTTAGCAACATTGGGAACAGCTATCCAGAGTGGGGTCTTGTTTGGCTGATTGCGCCCCTTGCGCTTACGGGGATTACCAGACGGCTAAACACAAGCCGACGCCCAATTTCTTCGTGGTTGAGTACATCTGCCTTATTCATGGCGCAAATTCTGACCATACAGATGCCGGCAACCCGATTAATTGGTTTGGGTGTTGCCACCAGCTTGATGTTCCTCAACACGCGATATTTAAGGCAAGTAAGCGCTGCTATTATCACCCTTGGATTTGGGCTGAGTTTCTTTTTTACCCAACTTTATGAAGGCATTCCTGTATTTCCCCGGCTAACAGCAAATGACTGGTTAGTTACTATTGCCGGCACCTTTGGTATTTTATGGCTTTTAAGAAGTTTACTGCTTGTCACCTCCCCTCCAAAAGCCGAAGGTGAAACACCCTCACTTGCGGCAATTTACGCACCGGCAGTAGATTTCTGGGGGATCACATTATGTAGTGTTGAGCTGTTAATTTTGACGCTTCACTCGTTTGCAGTTTACTGGAAATGGCTTGATCCGAGTGTTCTTGTGATCATTGCTGCCGGTATTACTTTAACTGCAATCCTCTATCGCGGCAGGCGGCAACCTTCCAACTGGATGCTTTACAGTTTTGGTTGGGGTTTAGAAGTTTTGGCAGCAGAATTCCTTGGCTTTTTCGGGCGTGAGGTGATTCATTTAGCGATTGCGAATATTGCCTTGGGTTTAATTTTCCAATTGATAGGGGATTGGTGGCAAAGACGTGCCGGCACAGAAAACTTTCCCAGCAGTTGGCACATTTTGCCCCTGCTATATGGCGGATTGGGTGCGCTATTACGTTGGGGACTTTTTGCAAACTGGACGGGTTTAACGTCCTTGGGTTTAGCCTTAATTGCCATTGGTGTAGGACGCCGGCGTCAAGAACTCAAGTTTTTAGTTTACTTGGGTTTAATTGGCGCGTCGGTTTCTGCCTATGAAATTCTGGGATATCGCATTTCATCGCTGCCTGCCGGTGATCAATTAATTGCAATGGTCGCTTTAGGCACAAGTATTTTATATGCTTATCGAATCCTGAATATTTGGTTAAGCGATTATTTGCGCTTAAGCAGAGAGGAACTGAAATTTTTTGCAAGTTTGCATTGGGCAATTAGCAGTTTCTTCTTACTTTTAGCTATCAGCTATCCGATTATATCTTACGATTTGGTGGGATTAGGTGCCGGCTTTGTTTTAACGCGCTACGCGATCATGCAAGGACGAAACAACCCCAGTTTATTTCAGGCGGAAAGCTGGGTTTATTTGGGAATTTTAGAAGGTGCCGGCATCGGAATTTATATGAGTAATAAGCTGCAACTAGCAGCGCTATTACTTCCCTGGAGTGCTGCGATTGCTGCTGCGATCTCTTGTTTTCTCTACGCCTTACCTTGGGAAAATTGGGGATGGCCAAAAAGACCGTGGTTGCGTTCCGCCGTCGTTATTCCCACCGCAACGGCATTATGTACTCCGACAACTAATCCTACCAGTTTGCTATTAGTGGCAGGATTCTATCTTGTCCTGGCGCAGCTAAATCGCCAAATTCGCATTACCTATCTCAGTATCTTTTTTATTAATTGGGCGTTGCTTCGCTGGTTTACGATATTAAATGTCACCGATTTTTTAGCCTATACAACTCCACCGGCACTTTCCCTGCTTTATCTCGCCCAAGTTGATCCAAGTTTAAAATCAGTAGAACAAAGAGAATTGCGCCACATCTTGCGCTTGCTTGGCACCGGCACGATTTGCTTTGTGGCTTTATTCACTTCTAATTGGTTTGTCTGTGGTGTATGGAGTGTTGTGGCAATTTTTGCGGGATTAACTTTAAGAGTACGGGCTTTTTTATATGTGGGAACTGCTACGTTTTTACTGAATGCCATTAATCAGTTAGTCATTCTCAGTTTAGATTATTCGTTTACGAAATGGATCATCGGTTTGCTCGTTGGCATTGCTTTTATTTACATTGCTGCCAACTTTGAAACTCGCCGTGAGCAAATTGTCGCTTTAGTACAGAATTGGATTGAGGAATTGCAAGAATGGCAGTAAATAATAAGTCCTGTATTTTAGTTTGACTATTTATTGCCAAAAGAGATTTTTTAGATTTAACCACAGATGAGATCGCATTATGCCGGCAGGCATAGCCAGATCATTTATCTGTGATTAAATCTAAGCATTGAGTGAGTCGCGCACAACCCTAAAAATTACTCATGACTTAAGGCTTATGAGAGGTAATCAGGAGCAAGTGCAACTGACTCAGGTTTGTTCCTCGCCGCTGATAGTGTTGGGGCAATATCGAGGGAACCTAACTGGTTGAGAATGCCATCAAAGCGCATGATTAAATTGTTGGATTTCTCAGCGACATAAAGGTTTGCACCGTCGAATGTAATATCAACAGGATTTCCTAACTTCGAGTTTACGCCGGCAATTTGGGCGCGAACTGCAACATTGCCATTTGCCGCACCGGCATTATTAATGACAAACAGTTGTCCGTCAGCTGCATTCATGGCGCTGCCGACATCTGAAAGCAGCAATGTGTCAGAAGATTCCACGTAAATAATTCCATGCAAGTTGATAGATGCTTTTGCCGTTCCTGTCGGATCGAACGGAGTGAGAACTCGCGTTGGGCCGTTAGTACCTTGAGTGACAGAATACTGGTCATAAACGAGTACAGTGCCATCGGTGGCGGCAACAAACAGTCGATCTTGTGATGGCGCATAATCAACATCCCAAGGCCGGCGTCCGCCAAGGTCGGTCGTCTTGAATACGGGTGCTACGTCGCCTTGCGCTTGGGTGCTGAAGGCAAGAATTGCCGGTGTTGCGGCATTATTTTCGGCAACAAAAACTAGACCTAAACTATCAGCAACCTCGACACCTTTCGGACTAATCATGCCGGTGTTTGCACCTGTAATTAGTCGGTCACGCGACGCACTAAATGTGCCGCCATTTCGGCTTTCGGCCTGCCGATTTACGACTAAAATTCCGCCGTTGGTGTCGTTGCTATCAAAGGTAATAAAGGCATCGCCTGTTTGGTCGAAGGTGATGTTTTCTACGCTTGCCACGCCGTTAGCGGTGTTAAATGTCGTTTGGGTGGTTTGCAAATTCGTAGAAAGCCGTGCGACGAAGTCAGTGGCACCGGCAGATGGGGGGTTGCTAGTCGTAACGATGGAATTGATTAGCGTGCCTGTAGACTCGATATCGGTGACATCAGCATTAGCCGGCCCTTGAGAAAGTTGAGCGACTAAAGATTCTGGCTTGATTTGGCTGACACTGACTTGAGGCGCAATATCGCCGCTAGGTCCATTAAATATGTTCTTGAAAATCAATAGCTGATCTTTTGCTTTCTCTGCAACTTGAACATCATTGCCGGTCAAGATCATATCCACTGGATTACCCAGTTGAGTAGCCGGCCCTTCTAGGGTGCGAGATGGAACCACGTTGCCATCAGCGGCGCTAGCATTATTGATGACGTAAATTCGCCCGTCACTGTTAAAATTGGGGCTTTGCATTGCCGTAGCCGCGCCAACATCGGTAACGACTAATTGATTGCGGTTGGGTTCATAAACAATGCCGTGAAGATTAGTAGAAACTTTAGTTCCACTCGCATTTACTAGGTTAATTCTTCGAGTGCTGCCGGCACCGATATTGCTGCCATTTCCGATGTAATTATCGAAGACGCTAACAGTTCCATCGACTAAGGCGACGAACAGCCGATCTGCGTTTTCATCATAGGCAACGTCCCAAGGTTTGGCCGGCAAAGCAGTAGTAGCAACCGGCGGCACATTACCTCCGGCGGCGGTCCCAAATACTTTCACATCCCCTGCACCATTGTCTGCAACAAGAATAAATCCTGCTTCCTGCGCGATGGCGATGCCTTTGGGATTGAGCAAGCCGGTTTGAGATCCGGCAATTTCACGGTCTTTTAAAGCTGTAAATGCGTCGCCGTTTGCTCGATTGGCGATTTGAGAAATGGCGCGAATACTGCCGGCACCGGCTGTTACGTCACCGGCTTGATAAAGATTACCGAGTTCATCGAGTTCTACGCCTTCATTGTTGCCGGCGTCAAATCGTTTTTGGAAGTTTAAAGTTCCAATAAACTGATCCACATCGCCGACGTTACCTGTGCCGTTACTAGAAACGTAAATTGCTAAAGGATTGACGGTTTCTCCGCCGCCGCTACGTCCTTCGGCGATGCCAAAGCGAATGTAATGTTCAATCGCACTCTTACGATTTCCGTTGCTGATCGCTGCTGCTACGTCTCCATTATTTTGTAGATAAAAGTTGGGATTAAATTGAGAACTGGGTTGGCGGTTGATTTCAAATTGACCGTAAACGACGTAATGCTCAATCGCGGAAGTTCCGCCTGATGAGACTGCCGTTGCTACATCTGAATTGTTTTGCAGATAAAAATTGGGATCGAACAAAAATTGGGAGGTGCGGTTGGTTTCAAATTGACCGTAAACGATGAAATGCTCGATTGCCGAGGTTCCACCTGATGAGACTGCCGTTGCTACATCTGAATTGTTTTGCAGATAAAAATTGGTATCAAATAGCGCATTCGGGTTACGGTTGGCTTCAAATTGACCGAACCCCATGTATTGCTCAATCGCTGTAGTTGCGCCGGCGGATACTGCCGCTGCTACGTCTATATTGGTTTCTAAATAGTAACTTTCGTCAAAAAATGGGTTGACTTTGCGGCTTTCAAATTGCCCATTTTCGATAAAGTGTTCGATGCCGGTGATCACGTCTTTATCAACGTCTGCTTTAACGTCTTGATTTTGATCTAAATAAAAGCCGGTGTCGAAAATGGCGTTAGGGTTGCGTCCTTCAAATTGACCGTGCAGAATGAAGTGATCAAACCCATTTCCAGTCACATCTGAATTGGTATCAATATAATAGCCTTGATCAAAAAAGGCGCTAGGATTGCGCCCCTCAGATTTACCGTATAACTCGAAGTGTTCAAATCCGTTGTTATAAATGCCGGCGTTAACTGCTATTGCTACATCTTGGTTCTGGGATAAGTAAAAGTTTTCATTAAAAAGCCCTTGCGCGTCTAACATAAGTTATGATCCGAAATACAAAGTACAAACAAACTGAAAACTAGAATCGTCTCTGGTGCGATCCCGGAGCTGGATGGAGTGCTATAGGGCTACTTTCATAGCTAAAGCAGTAGTGAGCGCAGCTAGATCAATACAGTTGAAAGATTGTACCACAAAGCATACTCATCCTTATCTTTTACTGAATAATTTGCATTTTGCCTATCATTGCTCAAACCTTTGTCAAGAACCCACTGAGGTTGTACAAAAAAATTGAAATCTGGATTTAATAGGGTTTAGATTTTCTAGCTTTGGGGAGTTGACAACACCTATTCCAGTAAACGTTTAAAAATTTTATTAATTAATATTGAAAAAAATCTAAAATTTTGAGAAATTAATTTAAAATTTTTGTAAAGACAAAATTTAACACCCACGCCCTTCAAAACTGGATGCCAGATCAAATTATTCACGCTCAACCGGCTTTAGAATTTATCCCACCGGCACTTAACCCCCTGATTTTGTGGGGTTGTCAAAAACTGCTGCCGGCGTGGCTACCATTGAAGACAACCATTACTGATATTCAAGCCGATAATGTTGCGGACTTAGTTAAACTTTTTCATCAATTTCAAGAAGGTAAAATTCGCTTTTTATTGGCATTCCGTCACCCGAATACAGACGATCCTTACTGTCTGGGATACTTAACGTGGCAGCTAGTGCCACAAATCGCGAGAGAAAAAGGAATTTCTCTAAAACATCCAACTCATTTTCACTTTATTTATGACCGAGGAATTCCTCTGTGGGCTGGGGAACAAGTCGGCTGGTTATATTCTCGATTAGGGGGCACTCCCATCCAGCGGGGTAAGATAGATCGCCAGGGATTGCGTTCAGCGCGTGAGCTATTTGTTGGCGGTAAATTTCCATTGGCAGCCTCCCCAGAAGGCGCAACAAACGGTCATAATGAACTCGTCAGTCCCTTAGAACCTGGAATTGCTCAGTTAGGCTTTTGGTGTGCGGAAGATTTGTTAAAAGCTGGACGATCTGAACAAGTTTTTATTGTGCCAATGGGGATTCAATATCGTTATGTTGAAGAACCTTGGGATGCAGTGGATAAATTGTTAAGTCAATTAGAGACAGAATGCGGTTTGCCGGCTTTTGAAAAAAATCCTGAATCCCTGGAAAATCCGAACTCTGAAATTCAAAGTTATTTTTACCGTCGGCTGATTCGGATAGGGGGGCATTTACTGGCGATGATGGAGGAATTTTACACCCACTTTTATCATCGAAAATTACCTCAAATTAGCGAAAGCGCAGAATTATCTACTCGACTTTATGCCTTGCTAGATGTCGCATTACAAGTTGCAGAAGAGTATTTTAATTTACCGCAAAAAGGCAATTTAATTGATCGCTGCCGGCGCTTAGAACAAGCCGGTTGGGATCGCATTTATCGAGAAGATATCAAAGACTTTGAAACATTATCTCTTTTGGAACGTGGACTTGCAGATCGCATTGCTGAAGAAGCCAACTTGAGAATGTGGCACATGAGACTCGCAGAAAGTTTTGTGGCGGTAACGGGGCGATATGTGAAAGAAAAACCCACGGTTGAACGATTTGCTGAAACCGCTTTACTCTTACGAGATGTCATGACTCGAATTCAGGGAGGTAATCCTTTTGGGCGTCCGAAGTTGGGCAAACAACGCGTGCAAATGACGGTGGGTGAACCGATTTCTGTCAGCGACAGGTGGGATGCTTATAAAAGTAGCCGGCGATCTGCTGTTGCCGGTTTAACGAAAGACTTACAAATGGCTTTAGAAGGGATGATTTTTTAGTTTATTAGGGAAAATCTCGCTGCCGAGGGGCGAGATTTCGCTACACTAGAGTTAAGCTGTCCCGCACTTTGGAGCTTTCCTCAAAATGCTAAAATTAAAAGTCGCGTCTTTAACAGTAACCAGTCTCCTTTTATTTCTATTTGCCGGCTGTTCTAACTCTTCGCAACCTCAAAGTACACCGGCTTCTCCATCAACCGTAACAGAAACACCGGCACCTGGATTGACTCCCATTAATAGAGTAAAAGATAAAGTGAATGACGCACAGGAAAAAGATAACCAAAGACGAGAGGAGACGCAGAATCCTTAAAATTATTCAGTTAGCGAATTGCTCACTTGTTGAATAAACAGGTAAACATCATCTTGCTGATAACTGAGTTTAAATTCTGGCTTAGTTTTAAGTTTCTCTACTAAGCCGGCAGCAAATTTTGGCGAACTCTTCCAACCCGGATCTCGCAAATTTAGCAAAATATATTTAAATTCAGCTAAATTTCCCGGCGGTGAACTCGCATCGGTAAATTTTATAAGTTGCCGGCAACTTAAATGCGGGGAAATTTCATGAGTTGTTAAAACACTTTCCCGTGTTTGTATTTGAGCAATTGCCTGTCGTGTTGCTTTCCAAGTATCCAGAGAATCTAGATAAATAGAACCAAAATAACCGTACTTGGCTAATACAATAAATGCTAAAAATGACCACAAAATAAGTGGCAAGACACTTCCCTGTCGCCTTTTTAGAAAAGAAAGAAAAGGAATAACAAAGAAAAAAGTATTCTTTTTTCCGCTTTCTAATGGGGTATCAATTTCCTTAGCCGCCAGGTTAGAAATGACTGCCACCAGCAGAAAAGGTAACACCGGCAGCGAATATTGCTGCACCAAATTTCGTTGAGTTGCGGCTTCTGATAGAATATTTAAAACCAGTGTAGAAACTGCCCCCACTAACGGCGAGAGATGCTGCGGCGACAACCACCAAATCACCGGCAATACCAATAATGCCAGATATTCCAATGTTGCCAGGGAAAAGATTTTGCCCAAAATAAGTGCCGGTTGTAGCAGCAAATTCTTGAGCATTTCTGGTGCAGAATTGCCAAGATAACTGTAACGCGGTAAATGACGCGCCACAGATGCCGCATTGCTGCCAAAAAATGGAATAATAAATTGCGTAGCAATCAGAAACCAAGCGACACCGGCAGCAATCGCAATTATTCCCAATAACCGCTTTTTCTCAAAAATAATTAGCCAAAAACCCATCGTCACAACTGTCAGCGCCAAAACTGCTTTGCAACTTAAAACCAAGGCAATTGCTAAACAAAACCATCCAATTTGATTCTGTCGCGCGGCTAAAATTGCCCATAAAAGTGCCGGCAGTGCAATCACTTCTGGATGAAAATCGAACAAATTGAGATTAAAAACTAGCGGATAAAGAAGATAAACGCCAGCCATCGCTAACGCCGGCTTATCCTGCAACCCAGCTAACTTGGCAAGCCGCCATGCCGGCAGTGCACCCAACGCCAAGGCAGCCGCTTGCACAGCAAGTAACCCGTGCACATCGGGATAAATTTTGTACAGCAAAGCCAGTGGGTAAAGAATTAAAGCAGCATGATCGCCAAGAATGTGAAACCCGATAAACGAAGAAATTGCCGGCTTTCCCTGGCTAATCAGATAAACCGCTTGATCAAAAATTCCCAAATCAAACGCGCCAGATTGAAATAAAGCGTGTCGCAAACTGCTGCAAGCAAAAAAAATCACCGCAGCCGCGCCGGCAATCCAATACACTGCATTATATTTAATATTTGTCAAGATAAAACTGCGAATATTTTGACTCAACATTATTAATTAACCATGCCCCTACCTTTAGGTTGGCGAAGCCTTGCCCCATCCCCCATTCCGCACTTTTTCCAGAAGTGAAACGCCACCTCTCTATATCAGCGATCCCGTCCTTGTTTATAGTGGAGTTGCCCTATAAATGTTAAACAATTGTGAAAGCGATTACTCTCCTCGGCTCCACCGGCTCTATCGGCACTCAGACCTTAGATATTGTCGCTCAATACCCCGATCAGTTTCGCATTGTCGGATTGGCAGCAGGACGCAATGTGGAGATGCTAGCGCAGCAGATCCGCCAGTTTAAACCGGCAATCGTCGCCATTTGTGACGAAGACAAATTAGCCGAACTGAAAGAAGCGATCTCAGATATCGATCCCCAACCGATCCTGCTTGCTGGGGAAGCCGGTGTAATAGAAGTCGCCCGATATGGAGATGCCGAAGCTGTTGTCACCGGCATTGTCGGTTGTGCCGGCTTGTTGCCTACGATTGCCGCTATCGAAGCTGGGAAAGATATTGCCTTAGCGAATAAAGAAACATTGATTGCCGGTGGGCCGGTTGTCAACCCCCTTGTCGAGAAACACGGCGTCAAATTGTTGCCGGCAGATTCTGAGCATTCTGCCATTTTTCAGTGCCTCCAAGGCGTCCCTCCCGGCGGCTTACGACGAATTCTGCTAACCGCCTCTGGGGGTGCCTTCCGTGATTGGCCGGTGGAGAAACTGTCACAAGTCACCGTTGCCGATGCACTCAAACATCCTAACTGGTCAATGGGTCGCAAAATCACCGTCGATTCTGCCACTTTAATGAATAAAGGTTTAGAAGTCATTGAAGCGCATTATCTCTTCGGTTTAGATTACGACCGCATCGACATTGTGATTCACCCGCAAAGCATTATTCACTCATTAATTGAGTTGCAAGATACCTCAGTTTTAGCTCAATTAGGTTGGCCGGATATGCGTTTACCCTTGCTTTACGCCTTATCTTGGCCAGAGCGAATTTATACCGATTGGGAACCTCTAAATTTAGTTAAAGCAGGGGATTTAACCTTCCGTGAACCGGATCACCAAAAGTATCCTTGTATGCAGCTTGCTTATAATGCCGGTCGTGCCGGTGGTTCCATGCCGGCTGTTTTAAATGCCGCCAATGAGCAGGCTGTCGCACTATTTTTAGATGAAAAAATTCAATTCTTAGATATCCCTCGTTTAATTGAATCTGCCTGCGACAAACATCAAGCTGATAACTCTCCAAACCCTTCTCTTGATGATATCTTGACAGCAGATCAGTGGGCACGGCAAGAAGTTTTAGCAGCCAGTGAAAAACTTGACGGGCGGGAGCGTCTAATTTCCCTGCGATAAAATGAAGTAAGCCCCATCCTTCAGGTAAAAATTGAATGAAAGCTGAAACGAAGCCGGCAGTGTTTGAACTGAAGCAGCTAATTGTCCCTCCCGGCAATAGAGTGGAATTTAAAAACATTTCTTGGGAGATGTTTGAAAACATCCTCTCCTCTCTGGGAGAAGGTTACGCCGCTCGGCTTGCCTATGATAATGGAACCTTAGAAATTAGGATGCCCCTACCAAAACATGAAAGAGCGAAAGGAATAATCGGTGACTTTATTAAAGTTTTGCTTGAAGAATTGAGCATAGATTGCGAAAATTTTTGTTCAACTACCCTCAAACGTCAAGATATGCAGAGTGGTGTAGAGCCAGACGATAGTTTCTACATTCAAAATGAATCCGCTGTGCGAGGTAAGATGACGTTAGATTTAAATGAAGATCCCCCGCCCGATTTAGCAATTGCAGTAGACAACACCAGCAAAACCGGCTTTAACATCTACCAGGCTTTGGGTGTCCCTGAGCTTTGGATCTACGATGGGCAATTACTGCAAATCTATCTGTTACAAAACGGAAAATATATTGAATCCAATATTAGCCCAAATTTTCCAGAATTTTCGATGACAGAGGTAATTCCTCAGTATCTTGAGATGAGCAAAGCCGCTGGCAGAAGTGCGGCAATTAGAGCGTTTAGAGCTTGGGTAAGGGAGCAATTAAAGCAATGATTCTGCTCAAAAATTAAAGATAGAATACAAATGGATATTTCAATCAGTTGTCAAATCTGGGTTCAAAGAAATTAGTTTCAAATTTTTAAGGAAAAATCCAGGCATCAAAAGACAATTTCCCCTAAAAATATGCTTAAAATTAGCAGAAACGAGCAACTCATTTAAAAAACTAGAGCGAGTAATAAGTCGGCTTGCTTTTAAATTTAGGCCAAGCGAAAAAAGACAGTTAACCAAGCTAACCAGTTGCCGCCACAAGGAACGATGCCGGCGACTAAGGTGTTATTAAGAAGCAAGCTAAAGCAGCAAGCTTGAAAGCTCTTACAATCTGACTTTGCTCAAACTCGCCGGCTTAGTAGAGCAAGACAGCCGGCGTCGGCAAATAGCAATCACAAGGTGTATCCCAATGCCTACAAAAATGATTACTTCCCTCACTTCCCGTAGAATCCATCCTTTCTACTGAAGCCCTCTTAAAGTGCCCAACCCAGTTTTTACAGTTGTCTCAATAGGGATGCTACCACGCTTATGTCACTCAACCTGATCACTCTACTCGCGGCCTTAATTGTGTCTTGGCTAGTCTTCACCGCGTTAATCAACTTGCTAAAAACCACCCTTAAAACGGCAGTTTCAATTGCAGCTGTTGTTCTTGTCTTGCAACTGGCTTTCGGCATTGGCCCTCAACAGCTTTGGCAGCAGCTGATCGAACTCCCCCAAACGGTTCTACAGCAAGTAATCGGCCAGAACTGAGATGCAGGAAACTTGCAATTTCCTGCTATCAGCAACCTTAGCAAATAACCTTCCAAAGCTGTACTGAAACAAGAGGTTATTCGCAGTCAGATGCTAGAAGATAAAAGTGTTGGATATGATAGCCAATTGGCTATGCAACTGCACTCGAAAGTCGCCCTAACAGTGAGCTGCCGGCGAGAAGTTAAATGGCTCTATCATTCACTGCCATTCTAAAATTTCACACTTAGCTCGCCTGGAAATCATAGTTATGTGTCAGTATTCCTAGCCCCCTAGCCCCTCTCCCCTAGACCCTTTTAGTATTCCATCTTCTACAGAAAGAACTCGGTCAGCGATATCCATGATCCGGGGATCATGCGTCACCATTAGCACGGTGCAGCCGCCTTCTTTTGCCAACTGACTCAGCAGTTCAATGACTGCGTGCCCGTTTTGCGAGTCCAGGGCAGCGGTGGGTTCATCTGCCATAATCAGTTGAGGGCTGCCGGCTAATGCCCGTGCAATCGCGACTCGCTGTTTTTGCCCACCCGACAGTTCGCGAGGCAGTAGTTTCGCTTTCTCGCCCAACCCCACCTGTTCTAGCAGTATTTGAGCTTGATTTCTCCGAGTTCGGCCCCCAACGCCTTTCACTTTAAGCGCCACTTCCACATTCTCTGCTGCCGTTAAGGCTGGAAATAAGTTAAATCCCTGAAAAATAAAACCAATATTGTGCAATCGGAAGTGGGCTAGCTCAGCACGAGACATACTGGTAATTTCTTCTCCCAGAAGATAAACTCTGCCGGCAGTGGGTGTCAGCAACCCAGCTAAAATTGACAGCAAAGTTGTCTTACCCGAACCAGAGGGACCCATCAACAGTTGAACATCGCCCCGCTGGATATCTAAGTTAATTCCTTTGAGGGCTTTAAACTGCTGCCGTCCAGATTGGAAGACCATCTCTACTCTCTTGGCAACGATGGCTTCTGTTTTGGTATTGACGGAGCCTAAAGTAACTGCTGGCACCTGAGTTTTTATGTTAGTCGATTTAGTAAGGTGAATTTGAGAAACAGTCATATATATATTAAAGTTTTGATGAGACTGGCTCAGCTAGCAAGAGGGAAAGAGAAAAATTTAAGATGAGGTTTAGCGGTTCCTATTAACTCCAAAATCATCAGAGATAAATCCGGAGTCTAACCCCATCAAATACTGCTATTTAACAGCATTGAGACCGCTACAACTATCAAGACGCCGGCCAGAATTTTAAGTGTCATGCCTTGAATACGATAGCGGGATCGACACGAGTGACTTTTTGAATCGCAAATAGCGCTGAACTAACACACATCAACACGGTGATCCCAAATACAATGCCGGCGCTTGTCGGTGTAATTAAAATCATGATTCCCTGAGTTGCTAAAGTCCAATTGCCCAGTCCCCAGCACACCAGCATACCGGGGACATAACCTAAAACTGCCATCCATAACGCTTGCTCCACAATAATGCCGTAAATTACGGAATCAGATGCACCCATCGCTTTGAGAGTGCCAAATTCTTTAATATGGTCGGATGCTGATGCGTAAAGGATCTGACCGACAATGACGGTGCCTACCAAGATACCGACTGCCGCCCCTAATCCTAAGATGAAGCCAATTCCAGTTCGCTGCAACCAGTAATTTCGAGTGTGCTGTGCCATTTCAGCCCGCGTATAGGCTCGTGTATTTGGCAAAGCGGCTTCGAGATCCCGTTTGAGTGTCTGCAGATCGTAGCCGGCTTTGGGTTTTACCAACACATAAGCGATCTGATCTTTAGCAACTAATTTTCTGGGTGCTGCCGGCTTTCCCTTGCCGGATGCAGCACTTTCCAACTTCTGCTTAAATTCCTTGGTGGCCGCTAATTCTTTAAGCTTTTCTGGAGGTAGACTGGCTAGCTGTTCGGCTAGTGCTGGATCGATTTGACCTGTGGCGGCTAATGCTCGGATTTGATCAGGGGTGAGATTTTCCGGTGTGGCAGTTAGGTTGACTGAGGGGGGAGTGGAATTGACATAGACGTTAGCGTTTTCCAGTGAGGTGTACATAAAAGCACTGGAGACGATTGATTGAGTGCCGGCTGTCCAACCCACCAGCCGAGCTGGAAAGGCTCCGACTTCAACCTCATCACCCACCCATTGCACGTTCAGGGATTTTAAGGTGCTTTTGTCCACCATGACGGTGTAAGGTTCTTTGAGGAAACTCAGGCTTCCCCGTTCAATTGGTTGTGGCGCAAATAATTGCCCTTCTGGGTTAAATGCGATGACTCTCACCAGAGATATCGTCCCCAAGGGATCGCGCCAGATCGAGGCTTTCACCTGAAGTGCTTCTGCTCGCTCGACACCGGCTATTTTTTGCGTTTGGGCGACTTGCTCGTAATAGAGGGGGAGGGTGAGTTCAAAGTTCACCATGTATTTTGAAGCCACCCAAATATCGGCTTTGGATTGATCGATAACCAGGGCGCTAGAGCGTGTAAATCCATTAAGGATGCCGGTTTGGATCGTTACTAAACTCACCGCAAACATAATCCCAGCTTGAGCAACGAGGAAGCGAGGAATGTCTTCAAATAAGTTTTTACGCGCAATTGAAGCCATGCTGGGTTTTGCTCTATCGATAAGGCAAGATGCGATCTGTGAGGCTGTTCCTTTTTAAGGCCAAAGCCGGCGCAGTTGTGTTTTCAGGATTAATCAATCTGCTGGCTGCCAATCGTTTTATTCTTAGTTTTTAGGTTAAGCTCAGGATTGCTTTCTAGCTTACTCTGGGTCAGGATTGTGTGACTTCCTCTATTAGAATCACCTGATTGGGTGATTTTAGATACTTGCAGTGAACGCCTCGCCGACTGCGTGTCTAAGAAAATGACGATTTTACTCAGTAAAGCAGCCTGAGCGTTACTTTGCTCTTTTTAATACATTATAACTATTTGTAAACTTTGCTAGGATATTCCCCGGTTTTCTGTAGCCGTTAAGGTTTTAGGGGCGACGGCTTATCGTTGTTTGCTAATAGCTGTACCGTCTGGGCCGACAGCATTTAATAAAACGGCCACGTTGCGGGCGATATTGAGCGCTATTGATTTGATAGCTCAGTTGGCCAAGGGGCGGCACCTATCATGCCGGTGTGCTTGTCTGAATCGTTTATTTTTTGTGGATTTTTTAACCGCAGATAAACGCAGATGCTACTCCCGTCTATCGTTAGGCATACACAGATAACGCAGATGTGGGCGCAGTCTATCGTTAGTAATAGGCAGATAAACGCTGTTAATATCACCAGTTAAATACGCTTGACTGTAAAAGTTTAAGATTTTTTAGAGTTCTATTGGTGTTCTTTTTTTGAATAATTTTTCGCAATTCTTTATTAAAAAAATCACCGTACCTCCCAGTTAATTTTACTTCAAAAGTGAGAAAATTTTAAATTTAGTTAAATTATAGAAACAGTTATGAAATAAATTCTTGCATAAATACTTGAGGAGATTTAAGTCTTAAACAAAATTTAAACTCTACGGCATTTAGCCCTAAACCTTTGAAACTATTATGCCCTGAATATAGATTTTGCCGATGGATTCCAGTAAACTAGAGTACATCATGACGGAGTTTAGAACTTCTTAAGTCATTGTTTTTTTTTTCAGGGAGAGAATTCAACTATGGCAACCACCTTTACAGGAAATTCGTTCGGGCAGTTCGGAGAGCCATCTGAGCCAAACTCTAGGGCGGAAATTTCGCTAACCAATCAAAATAGTGGTACGGATAACCGGCTGACTTGGGGAATACCGGCAAGGGACAGTTTCAACACCTACGTCCAATATGACGGCACAAACTTTAACGCTGAACCAAATAGCCTCTTTAGCCTTGGACAACTAACTTACGCGAATGGAAGCTTTCAATCCGGCACAGGCTTTAATGGCGATTTCCCCCTCAATGTTTCTCTGGCCTTAAACTCTCCGATAACTGGCCAAACAAACTTTGACTTTTCATTTAACATCTTTAACACGCCGAACAGCACTGGCGATCCAGTTGAAGATGGGGATCGGTTGCGGTTTTCCACAGGGGGTCTGAGCCGTCAATCATTTAACTTTGACGGTAAACAATACACACTCGAATTGTTTGGGTTTTCAGCGGATGGTGGCAACCAATTCACAAGCCAATTTAACTCACCTGAAGAAACCGTTGCCACCGCCTCACTGTACGGCAGGATCTCGCCGGTTGTCACCTCTACAATTATTCAAGATTATGACCTCCTGTTTAATTTCAGGAGTGTCACAACTGTGATTGCAATTGGCTATATCAATGCCAATTTTTATGATTTGTCTGATGCCGGCGAAACCATTGAAATTTCTAATTTATTAGATGCCGGTCAATATCAAGGAGGCGTAAGGGGTTTAGCCGGCAACGACCGAGTTTTCGGCACCTTTGAAAATGATGTCGTCAATGGCGGCGGCGGTGCAGACTTTCTCGTTGGATACAATGGCGTTGACTACTTGGTGGGTGACGACGATAGCGATCAGGTTTTCGGCGGCCAAAGCAATGATATCCTCAACGGAAATATGGCCGATGACTGGGTCTCAGGGGATGAGGGTGAAGACTATGTGCGCGGTGGTAAAGGCAATGATATGGTCACCGGCGGGCAAGGCAATGATTTCTTATTTGGCGATTTTGGCTCAGATAGCCTAACCGGCGATGAAGGTGCAGACTCTTATGTTCTCAGGCGGGATGTGGCAGTTGGGAAATTTGACATCAGTTCAGTCTCCCGCATTACTGACTTCGCGCTGGTTGAAGGGGATCGGATCGGGCTGACAGAAGGTTTGACAGTAGCGGACTTGAGCTTTGAGGATATCGATATTGACTTAGATGGAGTCAGCGATACCACCATTAAACTAGCCGCAAGCGGTGAATTTTTGGGCGTAGCAATGAGTGTGACATCCGTCAGTCTTCAAGGTTCTTTCTTCTCAGTCACTTCAGACGATCCAGGGTTAAGCCTGCTTTCCTAAAACAACCGGCTTTTGATTCCACCGGCATCAACGACTTCTTGCCGATGCCGGTGGGTTTATCGCTAAATATCCGCGTTTGTTAACTTATCCAGCCAAGGCCGGTAAAAATTTGTCAGAATAATAGATCCTAGAGATAAGCTGCAATCATTTCTGCAATCCGGTGCAAATATGAAACTTCGCCTTGGCTGTCAATTAAACTATCAAATTGCTCAATTCAGCACCTTCGTGTTTAATATCAGAGTGGGCGACAGCGACCATCAAAAAATTTGTCAGGAAACCCTAAAGATAGAACCCCAACAAGATTTTGACGAGTTGCTTTCTCCAGTTTCTGACAATCGATACTTTCGACTCAATGCACCGGCAGGCAAGTTACAAGTCTCTTATCAAGCAACCGTTGAAGTTTCCCAATTTTACGCTAATCCTGGTGAGATTCTAGAAGTTCCACCGGCTGAGTTACCTCTAGAAGTCGTACCCTTTCTTTTTCCTAGCCGCTACTGCCAGTCAGATAAATTGATGCAACTGGCACAGAGTGAATTTGGAGAACTACTGCCGGGGTATTCCAGAGTCACAGCCATTTGCAATTGGATTTATGACAAAGTTGCCTATTTATCTGGAAGTACCGACTCCCAAACATCTGCTTATGATACAGCCACAGAACGTGCCGGTGTTTGTCGGGATTTTGCCCATTTAGGTATTGCTTTTTGTCGGGCTTTAAACATTCCAGCACGCTTTGTTGGAGGATACGCTTATGGCTTAAATCCACCGGATTTTCATGCTTATTTTGAAGCGTATTTAGGGGATCGCTGGTATTTGTTCGACGCCACCCGGCTAGTGCCGCTTAACGGAACCGTCCGCATCGGTACAGGAAGAGATGCAGCCGATGTTTCTTTTGCAACAATTTTCGGTCCGGTGCAGATGGATCAAATGCAGCTTTTTATAGAGCCGGTGCTAAACGAAAACGCTTCACCGCAAGACGTACTCGCCCCAACAACTGAGGCAATTTCGACCTCATAAACAATTGCTTTGGCTAATCTCTTATCTACTAGAAGGCTTGGCCAGCAGCAGATAAATTATCTGTGTTTATCTGTGCACGCAGGCGGAACTTGAATGTGCTGCACTCGTCATTCAAGTTCCACCTGTAGAATCTGTGTTTTTAATATCAAATTGTATTCAAAGAAATCTGATGAATTAGGCACTCTTCATCTGTCTTTTTTCGGGTGATCTCGCGTTACCAGGGTCCAATCGCCAGCGCTTCCCACCCACAACATTTCCTTTAAATCGAGCTTTTTGAGATTGTCTCGATCAAGTAGTAAATACGGTTGAGAATCATTCTGCCAGTGTCCGCGGAGTTCTTCAAGCTCAGCAGGAATAACTTTGCGATCACTATAAAAATCGAGAGAAGGCCGGCTGTAGGGATGAGAGGTGTAAATATCCTTACCTTTTGGGGTGTCCTCAGCAATAATTTGGGCAACCGACTTAACCGGATAATCTTCACCTAATTCCCAAACCCAGTGATTAGACGCCGTGAACAATGTGAGGGAAACATAAGTGCCCCAAAATAAAATTAAAATAAATTGTGGGTTTTGCCGGTAAGTGAGAAGAGCCACAACACTCATGGTTAAACCAAAACACCCCAAGGTGAGCTGCAAATCTCCTGCCGGCACAGGGGCAAACCAACCAAAATAAAGGCAGCCGGCCCAACCTACAATCGCCAGCAGTGCAAAAATAACCACCCATCGCCGGGAATACACTACAGATGAGTCAGGCGCAAAGGGTGATGCTTCCTGTCTTGAAAGTCGATAGTTGTCGCTACGCCGGTGCCAAATTTCAGCCAACTGAGCACCGCCGGCAAGTGCCAAGGCTGGATAAACCGGCAACACATACCAGGGAAGTTTCGTGCTCATCAACGAAATGGCCAGCAGATAAACCCCACTCCAAACCAGCACTAATTTAGCCCAGCCCATATTGCGATTTTCCCAGGCTAAGCGCAACCCCTGCGGCCAAAACAGCCCCCAGGGCCAGCTATATTTCAAAATTTCTAGGAGATAGTACCAAGGAGGGCCGGTGTTCCCCTCCACCTGGCCTGAAATCCGATTAAACGATTGGTTGATCAGATGGGCGGTGATGAATTGTTGGTCATAGTGCTGCCACTGCGCGACATACCAAGCAATTGCCGGACTCAGGCCCAACAGCAGGCCGATCCACATATACCCAGACTTGAGCAGTCGTGGGGTATCCCAGGCGATAAAAATCGCGGCAATTGCGCCTAGTAATAACCCCAAAATGCCTTTGGTCAAACAAATCAGTCCTAACCCAATGCCGGCACCCAATGCCCAGCGTAAATCTCGCCGCGTCCGCAGCAGACACCACACCATCAGCAAGAAAAAACACAACACCGGCCCATCTAGCATCGCCAGTCGTCCGTGGCGCACCACCGGCAACAGCGTCAGGTAACTCAGCGCCGCAAATAGCGCCGGCGTCCTGCGGGGAAAAACTTCACGACCGATCCAGTAAAGCAGGGGTACACTCATCGCACAGAGCATTGCCGGTGGCCAGCGAGTAGTCCATTCACTGACACCCCCGAATTTATAGGCAATAGCAATTAGCAAATGAACCAGGGGAGGTTTATTGAAATACGGTTGGCCGGCTAAAGTCGGGTAAAGCCAGTTCAAATCCCCGCGCCAAATATCACGGGCGACTTGAGCGACAATTCCTTCATCCCAATCTCGCAGTGGCAACTCACCCAGGTTCATTCCATAAAGAAGAACCGCTGCTAAAAACAGCCCCAAAACCCAAAGCTGTTCAAGCCGGCGGTCAGTGCGGCGATCTCGACCGTGTGACTCATCCAAAGTAAAAATTTCCCGGTACACGCTCCTGCCCCCCAGCTTCGTGCTCCCCTCTCCTGTGTTCTCCCAATCTTCGCTCAACAAACGGCAATTGGGTAGGAATCTGCTATACAATTTGCCGGTAGTTAAGCAGAAAACGCTAAAACGCTGGTTCAGGCATATTGTTAGTCCTGGCTCATCATTAGTTGTTTGTGATAAGCACAAATTAACCTGAAAATATTAATTTTTATCCTTAATTTTTAGTTTGGCGATATTCCAAAATGCCCCTCCCAGTGAGGTATATTTAACGCCTTCAACCCGATCTCGAATTGCCGCCATTGATAAAGGATTAACGAGATAAATCATGGGTAAATATTCTTGAGTCAAATTTTGAGTTTCTGCATAAATTGCTTTACGTTTAGTTTCATCTAACTCTTGAGCCGCTTTAATATAAAGATCGCCAATTTTCTGCTCCCAAGCTGCCACTTCATGCCCTTCTATCGCAGGTTTTCCAGATAATGGTTTTTGATTAAAACTGTGCAACCCCCCGTCAGGCAACCAGACATTTGCACCATTATGCGGCTCTGTACCGCCGGTGAATCCTAAGAGATAACATTCCCAGTCTAACGTGTTAGAAAGCTTATCTACGAGCGTACTGAAGGCGATGGGGCTGAAATCTACTTGAATCCCTATTTTGCTTAAGTTTTGCTTAATTTGCGCTCCCATCGCCACACGAGTTTGATTTTCAGCATTAGTGATCAGTGTGAAGCGAACTCGGTTGCCGGCTTCATCAAGAAGTTGTCCTTGCAGATTATATTTAAATCCCGCATTTAGCAGCAACTTTCTCGATTTTTCTGGATTGTAATCGTAAACTTTTAACCCTTCTTTTGGAGAAATATAGTAAGGACTTTGCACGGAAATAGGGGAGTTTTGGAGTTCTCCCAGACCGCGCAAGGAGTTGTTTATCATTGATTGCCGGTCGATGGCATGGGCAACTGCCTGTCTAAATGCTACGGTATTAAACCAGCGAGATTTGGCAGGATCGACTAAAGGGCGTCCGTTGCGCCGGCCTTTATTGAGGTTAAAAGAAATAAAGTTTGTCCCAGGTCTAGGGCCGGCTATGTGAATTTTAAAATTTCCCCGTTTTTCTTCTCGTTTCAGCAGCGGAAAATCTTCAGGGCGCATTCGCCCCCAGCCATCTGTTGTATCTAAATCTTGAGAGCGAAATTGCAATAATTGCGTATCCATGCTATCTGTAATTTGCCAGATTACACGCTCGATATAAGGCAATTGATTTCCCTGAGCATCGCGCTGCCAGTAATAAGGATTGCGCCGAAATATCACCCGCTCACTTGTGGTGTAACTTTCGATTAAATAAGGGCCATTAACAATAATTTCAGAGGGATTGGTGCCGGCACCCCAGGTTGAGAGAAATTTAGGCGTTCCCGTTGAAGTTTTAGTATTTACAGCAGTTTCAAAGGCGTGTTTTGGCAAAATAATTATGCCATCGGGTGGCCCTGTTGTGGTTCGCAAAAATGGCGCAAAAGGCTCTGGTAAAATAAATTCAACCCGCCTAGCATCTAGCTTACGGAGTTTGGGAAAAGCGCCACTATTTCCGATTTTGAGACTATCTCTGTCATCTGTGGGAATCGCTTGATTAAAAACTATTTTTTCGTAGGTGAAAACCACATCATCCGCTGTTAGCGGTTTGCCGTCCGACCATTTCAAATTTTCTCTGAGGGTAAAAACAACCCGTCGTTTATCTTTGGAAATTTCCCAGGATTCTGCGAGTGCCGGCTCAACTTCGCCTGTCAGGCTATTTTCTTTAGTTAAACCCTCACCCGTGAACATAAAAACATTCGGAAATTCTTGGTTAAGTGCCCAGTTGAAGGTTTTGGGATCGCTGAGGATGGCGCTTACTAATTGGGAACCTCTGGCTGCCGGTGTTGTGAGGGAGGTTGATTGGCAGCCGGTTAAGAAAAGGCAGTTAAAAAATAAAAAGGCAAAAGTAACGAAAAGAATTTTTGCCTTTTGCATGAGTCTTTGTTTCCTTATTAACGGGGCTGCTATTCTATGATTTTGAGTTCGGTAAGATTCCAAAGGGCACCGCCAAGTGCTGAGAATTTTATCCCTTGCAGGCGATTACGAATTGCCGCTATTGTTAGAGGATTTACGAGGTAAATAAACGGCAAATTTTCTTGGGTAATACGTTGGCTTTCCGCATAAATTGCTTTGCGCTTTGCTTCATCAAGCTCACCAGCGCCCTTAATATAAAGCTCTTCTATTTGCCGCTCCCAGTCTGAAACTGTCCACCCAGTTATTGGCGGCTGACTTTCTTGCGGGCCAAGGTTAAATGCGTGCAAACCGCCCTTGGTTAACCAAGTATTTGCACCTCCATTTGGCTCGACACCGCCACCCCCTATTTTGCCAATGTAACTCTCCCATTGCCGGCGATCAATCTGTTCTAAAAGGCTATTGAAGGCGATGGCAGTAAAATCCACTTGGATGCCAATTTGACTGAGGTCTTGCTTGATTTGAGATCCAATTGCTTCCCGCAGTTTGTTACCGGCATTCGTCAGCATTGTAAAGCGTACCTGGTTGCCCTCAGAATCGAGTAGTTGCCCTTGAGCGTTGTATTTAAAGCCGGCTCCTAAAAGTAATTCTTTGGCCCGCTTTATATTATAGTCATAGACTTTTAACCCAGCTTCTGGAGACAGATAATATGCGCTTTGTTTGTAAATCGGTGAATTTTGTGGTTCTCCAACCCCCCGGTAAACGTTATTAATCATTTTCTGCCGGTCAATCGCATGAGCGATTGCTTGTCGAAATGCTTTATTGTTGAACCAGCGAGACTTAATTGGGTCTACCAGAGGCTTATTATTCGCATCTTTTGCTTGATTTAGATTGAATACCAAAAAGGTGGTACTCATTTCTGGGCCGCCTATATAAACGGTAAAATTTCCCCGTTTTTCTTCTTGCTTCAGCAGGGAAAAATAGTCAGGTGAAACTCCGAATGCATCCAAACCTCCAGAGCGAAATTGCAGCAATTGAGTGTCTGTAGATTCTACAATTTTCCACACATACCGCTCGATGTAAGGCTTAGCATTTCCCTGAGCATCACGTTCCCAATAATAGGGGTTACGACGCAATACTATTTGCTGACTAGGGGTATAGCTTTCAAGCGTATAAGGGCCATTTCCAATTATTTGTTTAGGATCGGTGTCTGTATTCCAAGTTGATAAAAATTTAGGTTTGCCGGCACTGTCTTTTGTGATGACAGATTCCCGCAAAGCATGAGCCGGTAAAATTGCCAATCCGCCAGTATAGCGAAGAAAAGGAGCGAAGGGTTCTGGGACTGTAAATTCAACCCGACGATCATCAATCTTTCGTACTTTTGGTAGCAACCCATTCTTGCCTATTCTGAGAATATCTCTGATATCAGTTGGAATTTCTTCATTAAAAAAGATATCTTGATAAGTAAAAATAACATCATCTGTCGTTAGCGGCGCTCCATCAGACCATTTGAGTCCTTCTCGTAGCGTAAAAACAATTCGCTGCTTATCTGGGGCAATTACCCAAGATTCAGCTAAAGCCGGCTCAAGTTCGCCGGTAAGACCATTTTGGCTAAGCAGCCCCTCATAAACCAACCCCAGAACATCTGGGCTTCCCTGGCTGATAATGTAGTTAAAAGAATTCGGGTCGCTCAGGCTAGCGTCTACAATATAAGGCACTTGAGCGGCCTCAGTTTTGAAGTTACTAGGGTTGCAGCCTCCCAGCGTCACCACTGTAATCAAGGCGAGCACAACGGCTAACCACCGGCGTCCAGTTGCCAGAACAATTTTAGAAAATTTCATAGTCGTTTCTTTTGTCGTAACTTTTAATTTTACTACTAACTCACAAACTTTGCCCGGAGTTTAGCCAACCGAGAACATTTTGGCTGCGAAAGAAACATTTTTCAATGCCGGCATCGCGCAAAGTTTCTTGAACTTTCTTGCTTCCAAATTCTTTAGACTTTTCACTTAAAAATGCTTTAATTTCCGCTGCTTGTGAGCAAGCGTGCTTCAAAATATAGGGTAAAATCAATTTATCTGTCGGTTCTTCTAAAATTAAAGCAGGTTTCAAGTTTTTCTGAATTAAGGCTGCGGTTAAATTAATCATTTCTACTTTTGTTCCCACACTTCCTGAGGCTTGAAAAAGACGGATTTTGACATCATTTAGTAGCCTCGTCTTCTCATTTAGTGATTCCTCTAGATGAAAAAGGAGAGACTTGGCAGGTAAAATCTCGTTTTAACTGACTGATTTGGTTTCTAGTTACCTTTTAAAACGATTGCGGCGTTTTTTCTCATCCTCTAAAACAGAGAGGGTTTTCCATAATAGCTGCTTTTTATGCCAGACATTGAACGTTAATCAGCAGCGACTAGCAACACAACTGCATGAGCAGCAATTCCTTCTTCTCTTCCCACCGGCCCTAATTTTTCATTGGTGGTTGCCTTGATGCCAACTTGGTCAGGTTTGATACTTAAAACCTCCGCAAGACGCTCTCGCATTGCCGATATATGAGGTTTCAATTTAGGACGTTCCGCCACAAGTACGGAGTCAATATTTCCGATTCGCCAGCCTTTTTCTTGAATAAGCTGATCGACCTGCCCTAACAACATCAAGCTATCAGCGCCGGCCCACTTTTCATCTGTTGGTGGAAAGTAATGACCGATATCCCCTAAACTTAAAGCGCCCAGCATCGCATCCATAATAGCGTGAGTAAGCACATCTGCATCACTATGTCCTAACAAACCTAATTCATGGGAAATCTTGATACCTCCCAAAATTAAAGCTCGATCAGCGACAAGCCGGTGGATATCGTAGCCATTGCCAATTCTGATATTCATTTATTTTTGTTCTTTGTCTTTGTCCTTTTTAGTTTCTCACTAACAACTGTCTATTGACAACAAATATTTGACAGCTATTCAGCAATTTGAATCATATCAGCATACTGGAGCGCCATTTGCTGTTGAGTGAGCTTGTCTGTTTCTGCTTGTGGACTCCACAGCAGCTCAAAAACCATTAAATAGTCGGTTCGCATTGATAGCAGTTGCTCTAAAGCTTCCTTCACTGCTTCAGCGGATTTAATTTCTCCAAATAGGGGTTGATCGTCGGCAGTTCCAATTAATAAGGTTACGACTATATAAGCTGCCGATTCTCCATCTTTATCGGCGGGTTCGGGTTGTCGTTGCGTGATTTCACCATCCACATTGCTGAGAGTTTCGGTACTGAATTTGCTGCGCTCGTTAACGGAAATGCGTTCAAAAACTGTTTCAGCTTCTTGCCGACTTGCAACGGTTTGGGAATTTGTTAATACATGAGTCCAGTATTCTGAGTTTTTGAGCAGCAGTTGGCTTGTATTTTGCAAAATTTCCCACAAGCCTTCAGGTGTTTCGGTATCTGCGCTGAGGCTAAGTTTAGATAGTTCAGCTGGCACTGAGGAGGCTTGAGCGTTTAGGGCTATTTGCAGCTTGGTAACTGTGACGATATCGTTGTCTCTTTCGTTATTTTGAGTCATGGTAATCGGGTTTTTTGGATGTTTAATTTTGTCGATATGAAACCGGTGTTTAAGATTTTAACCGAGGATAAGCTCAGATAAATGCAAAAAAGATTGATAGTTGAATGGTTCTAAATTTTTTGGCTTTTAATAGTTTTATAAAAATGTTATTATAGTACAACAGTGGTATTATGTTGGTTGAGGTTTAATTGAGAGTTTCTTTGAGCTGGGATTCAGCACTGGGGTTGGCGAGCAGGGGCGTGAATTCGTTTGCTGTTGTTGCCCCTGCTTTGTTTTTATGGTTTTAAGCAATTTGAATCATATCTGAGTATTCGGTCAGCAACTGATCGTAGGAAAGGGTATCTGTTTCTTTTTGTGGACTCCAAAGTAATTCAAAGATGAGCAGGTATTCCGGTGAAATGGAAGCAACTCGCTGTAGGGTTTGTTGCAATTCTTCGGCTGAATGAATGCTGTCAAACAGCGGGTTATCGTTTTCTGTTCCTACCAAAAATGTGACGACGATATAAGTAGCCAACTCATCACCAGCATTGGCTGTTGCTCGCTCTCCATAGCGGATGTTGCCTCCGACATTACTAAGCGTTTCTGCACTAAATTTGCTGCGTTCCTCGATAGATAACTGCTCAAAAACTTGAGCGGCTTCTTCTCGACTTTTAAGGGTTTGCGAACTCGAACGGACATGAGTCCAGTATTCTGGCGAACGCAGCAACGCTAAGGCTGATTCTTGTAATAATTGTGTTAATCCTTCTGAGCTATCTAAATCCGCACTGAGGGAGAGATCAGACAAATGGGATTGAATGTGACGCGCTTCAGCTAGCAGGGCAACTTGCAATTTGCTAACCGTAACAATGTCATTAGTGAGTTCATTTTGGTTGCCTTTCTTTCTGCCGGCAAAAATGTACCAAGCAAGAAATACTAAACTCCCGCATACCAGCAGAAACATCAAAAAGCTCCAAAATGAGCCGCTAGAAGAGGTTGAGCGGTTTGAAGAAGAATAGCCAGAACCCTGATAATTTGGATTGGGTTGGGAGACGGAGGGATCAACCGGCGCATAGTATGGGGCTTGACCAGGATTGGAATAATAAGGTGCAGGACCCACCGGCACTGGCACCGGCACAATTACCGTCCCACCTCCACGCGGGTAGTAGGGATCGGCTTGCCTCGCAGGGTAATAATTGGGGGGATAATTTGTCGTCCCTGTCGAACGTGGGGGATTGTAAGGGACGGGTGCCGGTGCCGGTGCAGAAGGCTGGAACGATCCACCCCGGACGCGTCCCCCAGTGTTGCTAGAACCACTAGAGTTCGCAGGTGCCGGTGCTGACTGGCTGGGAAAGGAGTCACGGGGGGCACTGTTGCCGCTGCTAGGCCGGCTGGGAGAGGAGGATTGCGAAGGTCTGCTAAAGGAACCCCCTCGCGATCGCCCGCCACTGCTGCCTCTTCTCGCATAGGCGGCAGAATTGAACTCAACCCACTTCCCGACCTCACCTTTGCTGGGATTAAAGTTGACTTCATTAATCAGCAGAAATGACAAAAGTGCTATCCAAATAAATTGGAACTTTTTCATGGCTAAAACACCGGCTACCTACTCTACCGTCATAGCCGGTTTTATAAGCAATCGCCTTCCTCTTGATGGGTGGTTTCAATATCTTTTAACAAATCAGGCCGGCGCTGGCGGGTGCGTTGAATTTGCTGGTCTTTGCGCCACTGGGCGATCGCTGCATGATTTCCTGATAGCAAAACATCAGGAACTTTCAAATCCCGAAAAACAGGCGGTCGCGTGTAGTGGGGATAATCGAGGAGGCCGGCTTCAAAACTTTCAGCGGTTAGGGACTCTGCTTTGCCAACCGTTCCCGGTAGCAACCGCACCACACCATTAATTAGCGCCAGTGCCGGAATTTCGCCGCCAGTTAGGACGAAATCGCCCAGAGAAACCTCGCGGGTAACTAAATGCATCACTCGCTCATCAAAGCCTTCATAATGGCCACAGAGCAAAACTAACTGGTCATAACCGGCTGCTAGTTCGCGAAATAATCCTTGATCCATTCGCTCACCCTGAGGCGTCAGCAAAATGACCTCACGCCTGGGTTCTGCCGGCAGTGACTCCACCGCCGCAAAAATCGGTTCCGGTTTAAGTACCATCCCCACACCGCCGCCATAGGGTTCATCATCCACTCGCCGATGCTTGTCGGTGGTAAAGTCGCGAGGGTTCACCAAGCCAACAGAGGCAATGTTGCCGGCTAAAGCTTTTCCCAGCAGTCCTGATTGCAAGGCTGAGGTGAAAAAATCTGGAAATAAAGTGACTACATCAAATCTCACGAGTTTTAGCGATCGCACAACTACCACAAGAAAATACAATAGAAAGCACTCCCAACGTCATTTATGCCAGATCCCAGCCGATGGCAAAATCTGAAGCGCAAAAACAATCTTCTACTGGCTGCCGGAGATTGGTTAAAAACAGCGTGCCAATGACGTGAGAAGATTATGAGACAATTGAATCCCAGCCTGTAATTGATTCTGTTAGCCAGAAAGCCTACACTGGGCAGGAAAACTTTATAAGAAGCCACATCTGCTGAGTGGGCTACAACTTTTACAGTGTCCCCCTCACGCCCAGAAGCAAGGCCATGCTGCAGTTACAAGATAAATCTCTGGAACCGAGAATGCCCCAACCAACCAAAACGACCATCATGGTGATTGGCGGAGCTGAAGACAAAGTGCATGGACGCGAGATCCTGCACACGTTTTTCGCTCGTGCTGGAGGGCCGGCAGCACAGATTGCGATTATTCCGTGCGCTTCGCGAGAGCCAGCAGCCATTGGTGAGCGGTATACGACCATTTTTCAAGAAATGGGTGCCAAGGCGATTCAAGTGCTTGACATCCGGGAACGATCGCAGGGAGAAGACCCCGTTTGGCAAGACTACCTTGAAGGCTGTACCGGCGTGTTCATGACCGGCGGCGACCAATTGCGGCTTTGTGCACTGCTGGCGGATACGCCACTGATGGAAAAAATCCGGCTGCAAGTGCAACTGGGTCAGGTTACTTTAGCCGGCACCAGTGCCGGTGCGGCAGTGATGGGACACCACATGATTGCCGGTGGCGGCAGCGGCGAGTCTCCCAATCGTTCCCTAGTGGATATGGCCACCGGCCTGGGAATTATCCCAGATATCATCGTCGATCAGCACTTTCAAAACCGAAATCGCATGGCACGGCTGCTGAGCGCGGTTGCCGCCCACCCCGATAGAATGGGCATCGGCATTGATGAGGACACCTGCGCCATGTTTGAAGGTGATGGTGTGATTCAAGTGCTGGGCAAAGGCACGGTGACAATTATTGATCCCACGGAAATGTCCTACACAAATCAGCCGTTTGTAGCAGCGACAGATCCCCTGAGCATTTGCAACCTCCGCCTACACCTCCTTTGCCACGGTGATCGCTTCGACCGGCACAAGCGATGCTTCATTCATCCCGAACGACGAGTTTCTAGTTGAGCACTTAGGCCGATGTGCCTAAGCAAATGCAGCCTCAGCAAATAAAGATCATGAGAGTGAGTAGAAGCAAATTTCTACTTCTCTCTTCACTTTTCTTCTTTGTCTGCCTCTCTCCCACTCCACTACTCTTCTACTCTCTCTCCTACTCAGGACTCGGGACTCAGCACTCTCTAAATTAAAGTCCAGCTTGAAACGCCTAACTCTTGAGCAGGGTGGTATCTTGAGGAATAAAGCAAGTAGCAAGCAAGAAATGTTCATAATGAACAGTTTGCAGGGACCGGCAAGCCTGAAACTAGATTAGTTGCCCCCTTTGCTGCCAAGATTCGCGCATCACCTTCGGACACGGATATGAGAATACTTAAAATTCAGACATTACGGGGTCCAAACTACTGGAGTATCAGACGCCAAAAACTCATTGTTATGCGTCTTGATTTAGAAGACCTAGCTGAGAAGCCTACAAGTGAAATTCCCGGCTTTTATAAGGGACTGACCGAAGCGCTACCGAGTTTAGTAGAGCATTTCTGTTCGCCCGGATGTCGTGGGGGATTCCTGCAGCGTGTCCAAGAAGGCACGATGATGGGTCATGTGGTGGAACACGTTGCCCTGGAACTTCAAGAATTGGCGGGAATGCCAAGTGGCTTTGGCCGCACTCGTGAAACCGGCGCGCCTGGTGTGTATCAGGTCGTGTTTGAGTACCTTGATGAGCAAGCCGGTCGCTATGCGGCACGGGCAGCAGTCCGTCTGTGTCAGAGTATTGCCGACACCGGCATCTACTCTTCAGCAGAAGTCGAGCAAGATATTCAAGATTTAAAAGAACTGTGGGCTGAAGCGGCTTTAGGCCCAAGTACGGAAACGATTGTTAAAGAAGCAGAACTTCGGGGTATTCCCTGGATGCCCCTGCCGGCCCGCTCAATGATCCAGCTCGGTTACGGGATTTACGGCAAACGCGCTCAGGCAACGCTGACCGATTTTAGCAGCATTCTAGGCGTGGAACTGGCTTGTGACAAAGAAGGGACGAAAACCCTGCTGCGCTCAGCCGGCGTGCCGGTGCCGAGGGGAACGGTTATCTATTATTTAGATGAGCTGGATGAAGCAATTGAGGAAGTCGGTGGCTTCCCCATCGTACTCAAACCCCTTGATGGCAACCACGGACGCGGCATTACGATAGATATCAACGACCGGGAACACGCGATAGAAGCCTATGACGCGGCGAGTGCGGCTTCTAAAACCCGTTCTGTGATCGTTGAGCGCTACTATACAGGCCGTGACCACCGGGTGCTGGTGGTGAATGGTAAGGTGGTGGCGGTGGCTGAACGAGTGCCGGCTCATGTCGTGGGAAATGGAAAGTCTACCATTGCAGAACTGATTGAGGAAACCAATCGCGATCCCAACCGGGGCGAGGGTCACGATAACGTTCTGACAAAAATTGTGGTGGATCGCAATAGCATGAAGCTGTTAGAGCAGAAAGGCCACAATCTCGATACGGTACTGCCCCCTGGGGAGATTTGTTATTTACGGGCAACCGCTAACCTGAGCACCGGCGGCATTGCGATTGACCGCACGGATGAAATTCACCCAGAAAATATTTGGATCGCCCAACGGGTAGCCAAAATTATTGGACTTGACATTGCCGGCATGGATGTTGTGACATCCGACATTTCTCGGCCTTTGCGAGACACCGATGGGGTGATTGTTGAGGTGAATGCCGCTCCGGGTTTCCGGATGCACGTTTGCCCCAGCCAGGGTTTGCCCCGGAATGTGGCAGCGCCGGTTTTGGATATGCTGTTTCCTCCCGGTACGCCTTGCCGGGTGCCGATTTTGGCAGTCACCGGCACGAATGGCAAAACCACGACCACACGCCTGCTGGCTCATATCTACAAGCAGACGGGTGCGACGGTAGGCTACACGACGACGGACGGCACCTACATCGGGGATTACCTGGTGGAAAAAGGCGACAATACCGGCCCTCAAAGTGCCAATCTGATTTTGCAAGATCCCACAGTTGAGGTAGCAGTGCTGGAAACGGCGCGGGGCGGGATTCTTCGCTCTGGGTTAGCGTTTGATAGCTCTGATGTCGGGGTGGTGTTAAATGTCTCGGCTGACCATTTGGGGCTTGGGGATATTAACACGATTGAGCAAATGGCTCATGTCAAGAGCGTCGTGGCTGAGTCGGTGATGCCTGCCGGTTATGCGGTGCTGAATGCGGACGATCCGCTGGTGGCGGCGATGGCGAAACGGGTGAAGGGAACAGTTGCTTATTTCTCCATGAACCCGGACAACCCCCTGCTGCGTGAGCATACCGGCAAGGGCGGTTTGGCGGCGGTTTATGAGAATGGCTATCTGTCGATTCTCAAGGGCGACTGGACGCTGCGAATTGAGCAGGCGGTGAATGTGCCTTTGACCTTGAAGGGGATGGCACCGTTCCAAATCGCCAATGCCCTGGCCGCTTGTCTAGCAGCTTACGCTCAAGGGGTGACGATTGATTGCATTCGCAAGGCGCTGGCGACGTTCCAAGCGTCGGTGAATCAAACGCCGGGACGGATGAATTTGTTTAATTTAAGCAGTTTTCACGCCCTGGTGGATTACGCTCACAATGCGGCAAGCTATGAGGCGTTGGGGGGTTTTGTCCGTAACTGGCCGGGTGAGCGAATTGGCGTTGTGGGAGGGCCGGGAGACCGCCGGGATGAGGATTTTGTGGCCCTTGGGAGACTAGCGGCAGAAATCTTTGACCGAATTGTGGTTAAGGAAGATGATGATACGCGGGGACGCCTGCGTGGAGATGCTTCTCGGTTGATTTGCGAGGGGATTGTGAAGGCAAAGCCGGATTGCCGGTATGAGTCGATTCTGGATGAAACAGAGGCAATTCAGACTGCGCTGGATCGGGCCACGAATGGCAGCTTGGTGGTGATTTTACCGGAAAGTGTGAGCCGTGCGATTCGCTTAATTGAAGCGCGTCGCCCAATTTCTGGCAATGGCGTCTCACCGGCTGCTTCGGCAATTTCGGGTGATGCAGATGGATTGGCTTCTTCTGGAATCAGGCCGATGTGAGTCAATCTGCCATAAAACTAGGGCCGGTTGGGTGCCGGCTCAATTAAAATCAAGCGTCCTCTTCTGAGGACTTTAGCGATTAGCCTGGGGTTCAAACCCTAGGCTAATATCTGGAAAACTGATTTTAATCCCATTAATTGGAATCAGACAATAAACCGACTTTTTAAATCTCCAGCTAATTCTCAGATTTTTGTTCCTTCTCCTCTACCTCTTCTTCAGGAGATTGCAATTCATCTTTAAACCCACGCAAAGTTTTACCAAGGGTGCGACCTAACTCTGGTATTTTCTTAGGGCCGAAAATGAGAACGGCGGCTAAGGCAATAATGCCCATTTCTGGCAATCCTAAACCAAACATATTAATCCCCTAACCTATTGTTCTACTATTATTATTCGCTCTATACACCGGCAGCTTTTCATTTCTTCGGCTGACAAGGCTTATCGCTGGCGACGCGGATGTAACCTAAAAGAGTGGAAACGATAACGCATCGCTTAACTTTACTATTATTTTGAGAGGTTAAGGTAATTTTTCCTAGCTGTCCGTTGGTATGGCCTTTATAGTTAAATTGAACTCGCCACGGGCCGGTTGATTTCTGCTTGGTATATAACGTGGTGTTAGCGGTATCGACTTTAACCCCTGGATATTCAATCGTTTGCCAATGGATACCCATTGGCGCGACTTCGCCGGCAGGCGGATCTGGGTGAACCGCCCACTGAACGTAAGATTTTCCATTAATCTCCACTTCCCGAAAGGTAGTTTGCCAGGTGCCTTTCTGCTGAGTGGAGCGGCTTTTGGCTTCGTGAATGGCGTTTAAAGCGGCACTTTGGGCGGCGTTAACTCGCAAACGCTCTAACCAGCCTAAAAAGCCGGCGGTTCCTAGCACCGCCAAGGCACCCATCATCATGACAACAACTAATAATTCTACCAATGTGTAGCCGGCAGTTGAGGAATTCAACTGTGGCTGTGGTTTATTTTGTTTAGAAATACAGCTCAACGGACGCACCCTTGAAAATACAAAGTAGATGTGTTTTTGTAGTTAGTTTTTTCTCGCTCACAGTAAGCCTGCATTTTGCGTGACTTACTGTGGAAAACTGCTGATGATACTGAGATAAAAAAAGCTAAAGGTGCCAACTGAGGCTTTTTTTGAAGTATGCCTAAAGTGTCCGTTATTTGTTGCAATTGCTATCTGTAGCGGTTGAAACAGCCCCTAAAAGGGTTTTAACAATCACGCAACGCTTGGGACCACCTTTTGTAGAAGTTAATGTTATTGTTACCGGCACGCCTAAATTCCCTTCCTTAACAACTTGACCTTTATGATCAAAGCGAACTCGCCATGTTGCAGAGTTAGAAACTAGGCTTGTATTCTCTGTATCTACCTGAATAAATGGTTGTTCAATAGTCTGCCAAGCGACGCCTGTGGGTACAAATGGGGGATTAGTGGCCGTAGCAGCAGAGTGAACTGCCCACTGAACAATTGGCTGTCCATCGGAGTTTGTTGTATTTTGAAAGCTGGCTTGCCAAGTAGTATTTTGCTGCCTAGCACGAATTTGGGCTTCACGTATCACATTTAAAGCCGTACTTTGAGCGGCGTTCACTCGCAGCCGAGTCATCCACCCCAGATAGCCGGCACTGCCAATAACTGCCAGAATCCCAACCATCATCACAACCATTAACAATTCCAGCAGAGTGAATCCTGCGGTTACACCCTCCAACTTTTGCCGTTGTTGCTTTCGATTTGCCAATAGGGAAGTCGTGAGTGTCATAATAGTTGTCAATAAAGAGAAGTCGGCTGTCTGTCAAATGTACTACGAGTCTTAACTTGAGCCTGTACGGTGGGTAAAAAACCCGTGTTATTGTATCCAGAGGCACCGGCTCGCTTGAATGCGTTACCGCGCAAATAGAGCTTTACTTCTTGACCTTGGCCGGCTTTCCAAGGACTCACGCAGGCGTAAAAGCTAGTAATTTTGTCCAGATCTGCTTCTGGGTAGGAAGGCTGGTATCGCAGATCTTTGTATAGCGTTGCTTGCTCTCCTTCAAGGCGGCAGGTTGGAGTTTTACCTGCTTGAGGATCATCGACTAAATCAACTAATACATCTTCATTGGCAGCCCTGAAAGTTGTTTGAGCTGGTGCTGGACTACAGCTTGCCGTCGCACAAGGCCATATCTTATACCCTCCAGTGCTTGGAGGTGTAAAATTTGGATCTTGTAGTTTTAAAGTTGAGAGTTCATCTGGGTCATACTGACGCAGTGCGTAGCGGGTAATTTGAGCTGGGCCATCCCATACTCCCCCGCTTGAAGGAGTTTTTCTCAAGAAGTAAATAACTAGCGTATAACTGCTGCGGCTGATCTGAAGATTTTTACACTCAGTTTGTCGGTTAGCCGCCACCCCTTGGCAATCTCCGTTGCTTTGGAGGCCCGGTAATTGTTGAGCAGGTTCAGGGTTATTGACATAAGGGACAGTCTCAAGTTTCCAAAACGCCAATATCGGCCTCTTGTCATCATCATTATCAGGAAATGAAGTGATTCTCCCGATCAAACCCGGACACTGCTCACCTTGCGCTGTTTGCCCTGTTATTAAGCACTGACCATCATATACAAACACTGCATCTTTTAGATCTGAACCGATGTAATCCACAGCGACACTCATATCTCGCTGAGTTTCGCTCATTGCTAATTCTTGTTGTTCTGTTCTTGAGAGTTGTACTACAAAATACAACAGCGCTGAGATTACTATCCAGCCCATTGCAACAGCAACCAACAGTTCAATTAATGTAAATCCTGCTGATTTATGCTGCCGGCGAAAAGTATGTTTAAAGTTTTTCTTAAGCATAGCTATTTAGTCAAACATTTGCTGATCAAGGTGTCCTGCCATTAGCCTTATTCATTGCAATTTACTGATTGCGCTGTTGTATCGGTTGAAATTTTCTTAATCAGTTCACAGTATCCTCGTCTAGAAATTCCTTTTTCTATATCACTACTAACAATGGGTGCGTAAAGAGTCACCAGAGGCAGACTTATTGACTTCGCGCCATCTGTCAAGCCTGAAGCTGTGTTTCGTTTGGGTGCTGGATGTAGCAAGCTAGGTTTGCGTTGTACAGCCGCTATCGTATAGACACGCACTCCCATTAAAAACGCAACATCTTTATAGTCATTAGAGTTCGTGCCAGTCAGCTGCAAAACATCAACGGGAGTAGCTGAGCGGAACGATTGGACTGCTAGATCCAACTCTCCATCATCGTTCGTATCTATGCCACACCAGTTCCTTAGCTCAGATGTACTCCCGCTCACATTCTGCTGCGGACAGTTGCCCTTTCCTTGATTGGGTGGCCCAATGTCGTCCAGCTCAAACTGTCCGGCTCCTCCTTGTGCCATCTTGGGGGGTAATGTTTTTCCATCAAAATTTCCTGCTTCTATCTGGAGGCGCACGCGATTAATTTCTGCTTGAGCTGCTTGTACAGCCTGCTCGGTTCTGTAGTTTTGTACGCGGGAGGCATAGGCAATCAGCAGCGCTGGTGTGATAGCAGAAACGATGACTGCTAGCACCATAATCCCTACGAGACACTCAAGCAGTGTTAGACCTTGTTCGGTGTTTTTTAGTTTAGCTGATTGCATTTTTAGCCTCCACAATTACCATCATTGGCACGGATAATTCACAGCGCGTCGCAGCATACAAATGTATGGATCATTGACTTCTGGCTCGCGATAGAATTCACTGCGTAACCTGTCAAGCGTCACCATCCGTTTTGACACAGGACCAGCCGGCTGATACTGTAGCCCCACATCATAACCCCAGCGTCGAGTAGGAGCTAAACGACTCCCTTGACCGCTAGCGCCACCTTCGACATAGTAGTTAGCTGCTTCTGAAGTCCCAGGAGCGGGATTTTGTGGCTCCCACGCATCTTGGTCATAGGGTGCCGTCGCGTAGTTGCTGAAGTTTAGCTGAACCATTGAGCCAGAAATACCTAGGGGGCACGGTTTGATACCTGCACATGATTGACCCCAGTATTCATTCAGTCGCGGGAAATTGTGGAAACCACCATTAGCTTGATTGGCTCGTGAAGCTACAACTCCACTGACGAGGACGGAATTCACTTGCGTAAACACTGCATTGTTTAATGCTCTATTTTTTGCGCTGAATAGTCGATACTCAGTGTAAGGGGTGTAATCCGTGGGATCATTTGAAGTTGTAGGTTTAGATTTGACTTCGCCGTTGCGGAAAATCTTAATCGGCCCGTTACAAGTTTGGGCATTCGCTCCAGTTCCAGTTTGGCGTATGTCGTAAGGATTTTCACAAACCCATTGCTGTGTAGTAGCGAGTGCATCCTTCCACATATTGCTGTTGCGATACGAAGAATTTTGATTGTTAGCGACATCAGGGGGGTTTGAGTTCAGAATTCCACTTTCAACCGTACCGTCATAGAAGTTACCAGAAAGAATGTTGATTGCATCCCCAATGATTTCTGTCACCCGCCACTCATCTTCATCGAAATTAGCAAAGTCGTTGTTTTTGTCTCCTCTGCTGTAAAAATTTGAGTACCTGCCATCGCTTCGTACTTGCAGACGTGTGTCAAATTCTTCAAGATTGTTAGTAGCAGTAGCCGAGGCACTGTCAGTATGCAGGTTGAAATGACCCATGATGTAAACAGGGTTATCTGAAACGAAGGTCATGCCACGCTGATTGTCCGCATCAGGTAACCCAATTCGTTTCAAATGCATCCCATTTCGCAAGCGGAAACCGTAAGGACGCCGATCCGGATCGGCATAGTAATCTACAGGTTTAGGGCTAATTCCTCGGTCAGATGAACTTAAACATTGAGGTAATTGATTGGCGGCAGTTGCCGGATCTAGCTGGCATAGCGGTGGATCTGCTGGTTCCCAAGGCCGCATAATGTTTGAAGCAGCCGGATTACCCGTAGTATTGGCCCAAGTGGTTTGGTAAGCGGCCCAATTGCTAAAGGCAGGTCTGGCAATTGCATCTTCCCGCACTGCATCTTCCCGGAAAGCATAGACAAGACCGCTTTTTGGTAGCCAAACATCACCCGTGCCTCTCTTCTCAGTTTTCCTGAGCAGGTCTAGATCAACATCCAAAACCCGCACATTCATCATTTCCCGTCCATCAAACATTCCCTTGTCTAAAAGAGCAATGCCTTTGCGTGCTTGAGCTGCGCTAGCGGAACGATCGGTTGCAAAGTCATTTATGATGTTGGCTGCTGGCGGCGTTGTTCCGCTTGCTGTTACTGTTGTGCGCGCCGGCAGACACGAGAAAGCTCTGGAGCAGTCGCCAGGGTTACTTAGGTCTCGTGGCAATAGAGCAATTTCTGACGGCTCAACAAACTCAAAATCAACGTTTGTATTAACGCCTGTATTGCCAAATATGTATGGATCGTTTATGTACGACGACACGACAGTAGACGTTTGCGTACCCTTACCCTTAAAGCCTCCTGTATCCCTAGGGAAAATGGAATGTAGAGAGGGGAATTTCGGCCTATCACCTCTTGCGGAGATGTCCCCCAGGTTCAAGGCGGGTAGAAGAACAGAAGTGTAAGTTCCTGTTGTAGTAAAACCTAACGTGCGATCACGCTCTACTTGATCCTTTGTATGCAGGAATTTAGCCCAAAAAGCCCGTTGTTGTGCTTCCTCATCATTTGGTGCCGCTAGTGCTGCTCGATCCAGTGCGCTCAGAATGTAGTCGGCAAGTTCTCCTTTGGCCTCTAATTCTGTTAAAGTTGCTGGTGGAATATCGCCTTTAATATCGCTGATCTCAGCTGCTAAACCTATATCCGTTAATTCATCGGTATTAGCATTAGCTGTCACATCGTATGCATCCAGAAAGCTAATATTGTAAGCCAACATTCCCAAGGTGCCGGCTGCTGTTTGGATGTTCGTTTTATCTGCAAGGCTGAGATCGTTGTAATTTCCAGTATCTAAAAGTCGAACACTTTCCCGCAGATTGGAAAAATTCCCCCACATCGTTAACAAGGGATAGGGATGAACCGTTCCATTTTCTTGCAGGGGTGGGAAAAACCCATCAGGATCTCCAGCAAACTGGGCTAGGTTTCTCAACGCCTTTCTGAGATCAGAGTTATCATTTGTAATCCCGGTAGCACTTGTATAGGCATTTTCAGTAGCAGGCGGTAGTGTCGGCACGCCCGGTAGCACACTGAACTCCCACCCATTTGTTCCATCGCCAGTGAAGAAGTTGGTAATAATTTCGTAACGTTCATTTCCAAACCTGCGATTAGTACCGAACAGAGACCTATACTGTGGCGTATTTTTTACAGTGAAGTCTGTTAAGGGTCTTCTAAAAGTTGTACTATTGCTTAGCGTGTTCTGGTTTCCTGGATGAGCCGTTGTGGCAACATAAGCAATCGGCCAATATCCACCCTCACTAATGTTGGCTGTACTTGCAGTATCGCCCTGGGTGTAATGATAAACAGCTGTTGATTGAACTGCCGCTAAGTTATCTCGCAAAGTGCGATATTGTCGAATTTCATTGCGCCGATCTGGCTCAGGATTAATAGCAGGATCGGGTGGGTAAAGGGGATCGAGATTATCTTCTTCTTCTACCCAGCCAAAGGTATTACCTAGTTCCAGCCGTTGCCCTACAATTAATCGCAAACCTTCATTACGAGCTCGCCGTTCCCAGTAACCATCTAAGCCGACATCATCTGGTAAATCTGCTGTTGGCGGTACATTATTAATTAAATTTAGACCTGTAGGGTTACTAGTAATGACTTTGCCGATCGTGTCGTATGATGGTGTTGATTTGCAGACCCGCTTTTCTTCACCATTCTCATCTATAACGAATTCTTGAATTTCTTTGCTGTAGCTTGGTTTAGGGCCAAATCGGTTATCAGCACGATAGGTATCATCAACGTAAGGAGCGCAATAAGTTTCCCCTGTCTGAACTCGAGGGTAGTTACCCCCCGCAGAACTTAATATCTCATTAGATGGGGCAACTTCAGCTTTATTCCAGCCTGCTCCTGCTTCTTTTCTCGATAGGGATACACCTCGCGTGTGCAGTGCTAGGGGGTCTGTTGAAATTGCAATCGGTATATCTGTGCTGCTATCCGGGCCAACAGAGTCTAAATTGCTTTCTAGGCGCAACCCATCATACGTGTTGACCTGTCCGGTAGGCGTCCACGCGTGAATTTGCACCCTGGGAATTGGGAATATCTTGTTATCTCGAACTCTGCCACTAACAAACTCTCCTTTCGCGACAATTGCGGAGTTCGATGAAGGATTGTAGAAACAAGAGTCTTGAGAGCTAATTGGGTAAGCCCGAAAGCGATTTTCGTTGTTGGTATTGCCTGTCGTGAATATACTCCCTTGAGAGTACATCGCACCGTTCCAGTTAAAGGGATCACCTGGGTAAACATCTAAATCGTACCTGAACCACGCGCCCCATTTGTTAGAGCGCGAAAAGCGGCGATCTTGCTGATATTGAAGGGTTGCCAGCGCTGAATTATTGGTAGGAAGGCCATCAGCTATCGTCTTAGGAACTGTAATGGCATAAACTTGAATGGCTTTGTAGACATTGGCTGTTCCTTGCTCAAACCACCCAGGTAAATTAGTTCCTCCCGCTCCCCTCGTACAATCTTCATTGTTCTTACCTTGTTGAGTGAGCACTGGACCATTACGAGTCACGAAATTATTAGCTTTGGCTGTGTCGTTATCCCCATCCTCTGGATATATGGAGACATCGCCTCGTTTGGCTCTAGCAAGGATGGCATAAATGGTGGTTGCATCCGCTTTGCCATCCCCGTTAGTATCGGTGTCATATTTCCAAGCAGCCGATCGCTCGCCTGCTGCAAAACCACTTAAACCAAGCTCGCTAGCCGAAACAGGTGTTTCATCCGGAAATTGATAAGGACTTTGAGTGGCTCCAGCACTAGCCTCTCTCGTTAGCAGCTTCTCTAAACTATCTTCAGGGGGAATATCAAGAGTCTGCAAATCCGTAGAGAATAAATACTCTATCTTGGATTTTGCCCGCTCAACTGCTGGTGTTGCAGCGTTGTTGATCTGCTCTTGTCTCACCTCACCCATAACCTGAGTTGTGCGGTTAAAGGTGCGAAACATAATAGCCGTAACCAGCAAGGCCACAACCATTAGCATTAAAGCAATGGTGGGGAGTACAAATCCACCTTGGCGTTGCCCCCACCGGCCTGCTACGAGAAATGTCCGTAAAAACCAGCGCGTGAACTGGCCAGTCAGTGTTTTGAAGAGTTTAACAATCTCGCGCAGTAGGCGTGCAAACGTCTTGTTGAATTTGTGCTTAGCCATAGGTCCTCGGTAGACGCAGATGACAGTAAATGAATCTGGATGCTGCTGCTTCTGTCTTAACTCATAAAAGCAGCAAAGGCAACCATCCAAAGAATGTCTTATCTACTCTACAGAATACCCACCGGCTTCAACAGATCGATCACGGCAGTGGAGAATTTTCCGGATCAGTTAAACTTGGTGCTGCCGGCAGTGGGGGTGGAGATGCCGGCGAAGATGATCGTGTATTTGCTAACGTGTTTGACACCAAAACAAAACCCAAATAGGCCGGCAGCACTAAAGCCACCACCGCCGCAAACCCGCCTGCCCACGTCATCCAGCTAGTTGCCGGCCCATAATGAGAGCGATAGGGATCGAAAGAAAGCTGCTCAGTTTGTATTACTTCTCGCATCCCCAAAGGACGCTTAAACCGCACACGACGATCATCCAACTTTTCTAACAGAATCCAGCCGGCTTGTGACTCTTGCTCACACAAATTCTGAAAAATAGCTGGATTACGAAACAAATCCGAGCTAGCACGCACAATTTTATATTCCCAGCCGGTTAGGCGAGGATCTTTAGACACCTGCTGCCCCATCCCATTTGATGGCTCAGAATCAACCGGCATATAATAGTTTTCCTTAGCATCATACAAACTCAAAATATCATCCTCCTCTCGATCTAATTCCTTGGCCAAAACTTGCTGCCGGTGTATCCAACCACTGGCCATCACGGCTTCAATGCCAAGGGTGCCGACGAATGTACTCAAAATCAGGATTTCTAGCATTTTTTTATTAGGGGCATTGGGCATTGGGCGAGCCTGTGGTGAATGACCACAGGCTATGGATGGGGCATTGGGCATTGGGCATTGGGCTAAGAATTAAGGGTTTAGAAGCTAGAGGCTAGCAGGCTAGACTTAATGTTTTTTATCTAAATAAAATGAGCTTTTTGATCCCATGCCCCTACCTTTAGGTTGGCGCAGCCTTGCCCTATGCCCCTCTTAAATACCCCTCCACCACACAATCCGCCCCTACCGGCCTCCAGCTCACCCGTTCTAGAGTCAAAGCCTCCACCATCTTTGTCAAACCTAAATCCCCCACCGGCGAGGGAGCCATTTGGCCACCTACAATCTTAGGAGCGATAAAGGCTAAAATCTTTTGCACTGCCCCATCTGCAATCGCGCTAGCCGCTAAAGTCCCTCCGCACTCCCACAGCACAGAAAGTAACTGCCGGTCGTAGAGATAAGCCATCGCCTCAGCCGGCGTCAAAGCGATCAACTCTACAACTTCAACCCCCTTATTCACCAGCCGTTGCTTAACATCAGGATTGGCTCCTTCCTGAGTCAATACCAAAGTGGGTGCCGCCTCCGTTTCCCATAAATAAGCCTCAGCCGGCAAATTCAAGGTGCGACTCATCACCACGCGCAACGGATTATTTGCGCCGGCATGACGACTGGTTAAGCGCGGATTATCTAACCGCACCGTATTTCCCCCCACTATCACTGCATCACAAGCCGCCCGCAAGTGCTGCACCTCATTGCGCGCCTCCGTCCCCGTCACCCAGCTACTATGGCCGGTACTCGTGGCAATCTTTCCATCTAACGTCATCGCATACTTCAAAATTCCAAACGGACGCCGGTGGACAATGCGATGGATAAACGCCTCATTCAGCCGCAGACTCGCCGCTTCTTCCACCCCTACCACCACCTCAATGCCGGCTTGCTGCAGCCGTGCAATTCCGCCCCCAGCTACCAGCGGATTTGGATCAACCATTCCCACCACCACCTTCGCCACTCCTGCCGCCACCACCGCCTCAGAACACGGCGGCGTCCGTCCGTAATGGTTGCAAGGCTCCAAATTCACATAAATGGTCGCCCCCTTGGCCCGTTCCCCCGCTGCCTTCAGGGCAAACACCTCCGCATGGGGTTGACCGGCACCCGGATGAAACCCCTCCCCCACAATCTGGCCATCGCGAACAACCACCGCCCCCACCAACGGATTTGGAGCCGTTTTACCCAAAGCCTGTCGGGCAAGGCTGAAACATCGCTGCATCATCGCGCAATCAAAAGCACTAGCACTCTGAGGGCGAATCTGGTCTAAAGGATCGGAATCGGTATGAGCCACAGTTGCCTTGGTATCCGGTTGAGCATCTACAGGAAAATTTTCCATCAGTTTTATCCCAACTTGCTACGAAATCCCGCCACAAACTTTCCATCTCCCCATCTCCCACTAGCCCCTAACCCTATGCCCCATGCCCCATGCCCTTCTTTTCTGCGTGTTTGTGCTTATTGAAAAAGTTTACTTAAGTTTTATTAGGTCGAATCAGAAGAACTACAGTCATGAAGATTTTTCAATCGACCGTGAAAATTAAAGCGCAGACGGGCAAAAGCCAAGCTAAAGCAACCTTGCTAGCATTGATTTTTAATTTTGTTAAATAGATCAATATGCCGTGGGCGATGTCAGAGGCTTAGTCGAATAGATGAATCTGCGAATCACCCGACTGCGGAATGGAGAAGGGCGACTGAGAACGATTTCAAATACATGAATCTGCGAATCACCCGACTGCGGAATGGAGAAGGGCGACTGAGAACGATTTTAAACAGCGCGATTTCAATTAGTGCAAAATTTATCTAAAGATTGGGCGCGGGTCGAGCTAACGGTTGAGCTGGCCTATCACATCAATGTAGATGAAGCTCTTACTGTGATTAAAACATTGGCTGACAAACTCTACAATGCCCCTAAAGGGAACGACAAAATCATCGAAGCTCCAGAAGTGTTGGGAATTGATGAATTTGACCCGTGGGGATTCTGGTTTGTATTTGGATTAAACTTAAACCGCTACAGCACGGTGTGTGGCGCGAGAATTCCGCCGGCGTCTGAAGCAGATATTTGATTGAGCCGACATCGCCATAGGGGACAGCACAACAAGCCCTATTATTCCGTAATTCCCTGGATCTGCGCGACGGGCACAACGGCAAAACCCTCAAGGGGCAACCCGCACAGACGAATCTTTCGATTTTCTATAAACTAATTGATTAGTCAGCAATTTCCCCGCCTCTCTCCTTTCCGAGGTAGCGTTTTAACTTTTCAGCCGCCAGTAAGGATAGATTGGGTGGGGGGGATTTCCAACGGGCACAAGGCCATAGAGAGCATAAATATCAGTGTTTCAGCCATTGCCTTCAACATTGCCGGCGGCTCAAACAAAAACTGACCCTTGTCAGCGTACTCCCTCTAGCCCCTAGTCCAAGCTCCCCTCATCCCTCTCTAAATTTGTTAAATTGATTGTTTGAATTCAAAAAAATTTACTTAATTAATACGGAGTATCTAGCCCCAGTCCTTCAGCAAGTCTGCAAATTTAGAGCAGCCATCAGGGCAGACTTAAGTATTGGCATCCCACACCTATACAAAAGAGCATCGGGGAAGGTTAGGCTAGTAATAACTGCTTCATAAACCCCTTGCCATTCAAACTCGGTCGTCTACTTCGTCCCCAAGTGCGGCAGATAGCCGGCCCCGCACATTCTATTTCATCTAGCCACGCTTGCAGTTCGTCCGTTCAGTTGAATTACGCACAACTGCCGATCTCAAGATTAAATTGGATGATATAGACTGTGCCGAGATGTAAAACCTTACCGATGAACTGCCTAAGGAAGGAAAGCGAGAAACACCCATGTCTAGCAAGCAAAATCAATTCACCATTCACTTCTGGGGCGTTCGAGGGAGCATCGCCTGTCCAGGATCGGAGACAGTACGATATGGCGGGAACACCCCATGCATTGAGATGCGGGTGGGAGGAAATCGCCTCATTTTTGACGGAGGCACCGGCTTAAGGCTTTTAGGCTTATCCCTGCTATCGCAAATGCCGGTAGAGGCGAATATGTTTTTCACTCACTCCCACTGGGATCACATTCAGGGGTTTCCTTTCTTCGTGCCGGCCTTTATTAAAGGCAACCGTTTCCACATTTATGGCGCTGTCGCCCCCAATGGCTCCACCATTGAGCAGCGTCTCAATGACCAGATGCTCCACCCGAACTTTCCAGTGCCTTTGCAGATCATGGGAGCTCAGCTAGATTTCAACAACTTAGAAATCGGCCAGCGCGTCCAGATCGGTGATGTTCTGGTAGAAACTGCCCTTTTAAACCATCCAGGCGAAGCCGTGGGTTATCGCGTCAACTGGCAAGGGTGTTCGGTTGCCTACATCAGCGATACAGAACACTTTCCAGATCGCATTGATGAAAACGTCCTGTGGCTGGCTCGCAACGCCGATGTGATGATCTACGATGCCACTTACACAGACGAAGAATACAATTCAGAAAAATCCAGTAAAGTTGGTTGGGGACACTCAACTTGGCAAGAGGCTGTGAAAGTCGCTAAAGCAGCCAATGTGAAAAAGCTGGTAATTTTCCACCACGATCCACTGCACAATGATGATTTTCTCGACAGCATCGCCGAGCAAGTGGGTCAGCAATTCCCCGACAGTCTAATGGCCCGCGAAGGACAGTCAGTTCAGTTAGTGCCCTCTTTTGTCCCTAGTTCTGAGCCAGAGGCAGTGGTGGATGCCAAGGTTTCAGCGTAAACGACTCCTGAACCCAATCGCCAACGATCTGAAGTGGGCTTTGCGTTTCGTTAGGGAGACTATCCAAAACTCCTCAACGCACAGGCACGGGCGTTGCGACCGGCGTAGATGTATCTAGATTCCAGCAACGCCGTTTTATCCACCAAATCAATGGTATCAGTATGTAACGATTTCTCAACCCTCCCACTGAACCCGCAGTCCTTACCGGCAGCATGATTAGGGGATGATTTCTTCATATCTTAGGGTTTCATCAAGGGCGCTAAACGGAGTCCGTTATAGTGCCTACTTGCCATGAGTCAGCTAACTGAATTGAGATTTTAGATTTGATAAAAATCCAAAATCTGCTAAGCAGGCAATCTTTATTTTATGTGTCAAAATCTAAAGCGCTTGAGGGTGCTGTCCTCTTTAACAAAAGCGCTAACACCAACTGCCATTGCCTTGGGAAATTTTGATGGTGTGCATCGTGGGCATCAACAGGTGGTGCGGCCTATTTTAAATAGCTATGTCACACCAGAAGCTTTTGCTGATTCTGCGCCGGCACTGGGGCAGCAACGGCAAATCAGTAATGGGGAACTGACTAGCAATCGGGGAGAAAACCTCTCTGTGCCTGTGTTCAACAGTTCCTCTGCTTCTGGAGCTTCATCCGCACCCTGCGCCACCGTCGTCACTTTTAACCCTCATCCGCAAGAGTTTTTTACCGGGCAGCACCGGCTTATGCTCACGCCTCTGGATGAAAAAGTGGCGTGTTTGCAGGCAATGGGGGTAGAACAGCTGGTGTTACTACCCTTTAACCAAGAACTGGCTGATTTAAGCCCCCAACAGTTTGTTGAAGACATTCTGGTCAGGCAACTACAAGCCACTCAGATCAGCGTGGGACAAGATTATCGCTTCGGGCACAAACGGGCAGGAACTGTCGAAGAGTTGAGTGCCTTCGCAGCCAAGTATGGCATTACCGTTACGATTGTCCCCCTACAAACCTGTGAGGGCGGAAGAATTAGCAGCTCAAACATCCGTCAAGCCCTACAGCAAGGTAACTTGCTAGTGGCAAACAAGCTTTTGGGACGATCATATAGCCTTGTTGGGCCGGTAGTCCTCGGTCAACAGTTGGGCAGAACTATAGGATTTCCCACGGCAAACCTGCAACTGCCCCCAGACAAGTTTTTGCCCCGATATGGTGTTTATGCCGTGCGAGTCTGGAAGGACAGCCACACAGGCGGTAATCAGCCGGCATTTGGGGTAATGAACATCGGCTGCCGGCCCACTGTAGAAGGCAAGCATCCCACTGTTGAAGTTCACCTGCTAGATTGGTCTGGGGATTTATACGGGCAAACTTTAACCGTCAGTTTGGAACAATTTTTGCGACCCGAACAAAAATTTCCTTCTATAGAGGCGCTTAAAGATCAAATTCAAGCAGACTGCATCGCTGCCAGAAGCCTCCTAATGGCTAATTGTTAGAGGAGAGGCTAGGGCAAGACTGTACTAATAAAAAAGTTACGGGGATAGGAAGAGAGAGACTAGAGGCTAAGGTCTAGCGACTAGGGAACAGTGGGAGAAATGCCTCATCCCTCTACTCTCGCACTCTACACGCAATCTAAACAGACAAACTTACTGGAAATGATTAATTGATAATGTGCTTTTCAATTATTTGTTAAAAAAAGCATAGAAAAAGACAAAGGCCAACTTTATAGGAGCATCTACCGGCTATGAGGGAAAGTATTGATCGCCTCACCCAAAATCTAAATCAAACCATCGTCGGTAAAGCCGATGCCATTCGCTTAGTGGTCGTTGCCCTGCTAGCCGGTGGCCACGCCCTGCTTGAAGACGTACCCGGTGTGGGTAAAACCCTGTTGGCCAAATCCCTAGCCCGCTCAATTGCCGGCGAATTTAAGCGCATACAATGTACCCCCGATCTTTTACCCAGCGACATCACCGGCACCAACATTTGGAACCCCCGCAAAGGAGAATTTGAATTTTTAGCCGGCCCTGTTTTTGCCAATATCCTGCTAGCTGACGAAATTAACCGCGCCACCCCCCGTACCCAGTCCGCCTTACTAGAAGTCATGGAGGAAAACCAAGTCACCGTGGATGGCATCCCCCATCCTGTTCCTAGACCGTTTTTTGCCATTGCCACTCAGAACCCCGTGGAGTATCAAGGCACCTTCCCCCTGCCAGAAGCGCAAATGGATCGCTTCACCCTCTCCCTTTCCTTGGGCTACCCAACAGAAGCCGAAGAAATGCAAATGCTGCAACGGCTGCACCAGGGCATCACTGTAGACGAACTCCAGCCCTGCATTAGCTTAGAAGAAGTGCGACAGTTAAGTGTTCTGTGTGCCCAAGTCAAAGTGGAAACGTCTTTGCAACAGTACATCCTCAACCTAGTACGGGCAACGCGGGAAGACGAGGAAATCACCCTTGGCGTCAGCCCTCGCGGTGCAGTAGCTTTGCAACGATCCACTCAAGCTTTTGCATTTCTTGAGGGTCGCGACTACGCCATCCCCGATGATGTCAAATTTCTCGCGCCCCATGTGCTGGCCCACCGAATTATCCCAGCCGGCGGACGGCGGTCGAAGACGATTGTAGATCGGTTACTGCGCTCAATACCCATTCCTTAGACTTGCGAATCCCTAATGGCTAATGGTTAATTAAATTAGTCATTTTCCATTTGCCATTAGTGCAATTAAATATGCCAAATTTTATCCAGCTAAAACCGCAACAACAAAAACGCCAGCGCAAATTCGTTGTGCTGTTATTGTCAATCTTAATCTGCACTCTAGTCATGGGAAAAGCCTTAGCCCAATCCCTAGAACCTTCCAGAATTAGCACAATAGATCCTATCGGCAAAAGCCACCAACTGGGAAAAGAACTTTATTTGGAAAACTGCGCCGGCTGTCATGTGGCGCTGCCACCAGAAGTGATGCCCACAGAAACCTGGCGGCAACTACTGCTAGATCCACAACATTACGGGCGGCAATTACAACTGCCGGTGGGTCCCCCTCGCATCCTAATATGGAGTTATCTGCGAGATTTTTCTCGCCCCCATACTAAAGAGGAAGAAATTCCCTACCGGCTGCCGCAATCTCGCTATTTTAAAGCCCTTCACCCCCGCGTCAAACTGCCCAGACCGACCAGTGTTGGCACTTGTCTCACCTGTCATCCCTCTGCAGATCAATACAATTTCCGGCAGCTAGCGCCAGAGTGGCAGGATTCTCCTTAATATAGGATCTAGAGGAACTGTGAAGTGTCTGTCGTCACTGGGTTGGCACAGGTGGAGATTGCCCCACTAACCCCAGGCCACAGACCCCTAACATCCTTCATCCTCGATCCTCCATCCTTTCGACTCCCTCTCCTGCCATGCTGAAAAATTTGCTCGGAGATCCAAACGCACGCAAACTAAAGAGATATCAGCCCTTTGTCGCTGATGTCTACATTCTGGAAGAAGAAATCCAGGCGCTCTCCGATGAGGCTTTAACAGCCAAGACAGCAGAATTCAAACAGCGACTAAAATCAGCCAAATCTCTCAACGAAGAGAAAGAAATGCTGGATGAACTGCTACCGGAAGCCTTTGCGGTGGTTCGGGAAGCAGCTAGGCGGGTTTTGGGTATGAGACATTTTGATGTCCAAATCCTCGGCGGCACCATCCTCCACAAAGGACAAATTGCCGAAATGAAAACCGGCGAGGGCAAAACCCTGGTTGCTACCTTACCCTCCTACTTAAACGCACTCAAAGGCAAAGGTGTACACGTTGTCACCGTCAACGACTACCTGGCTCGCCGGGACGCTGAATGGATGGGACAGGTGCATCGTTTCCTGGGATTGAGCGTCGGTTTGATCCAGCAGGGGATGAACCCGGATGAGCGCCGGCGCAACTACAACTGTGATATCACTTATGCGACAAACAGTGAGCTAGGCTTCGACTACTTGCGCGACAATATGGCCAGCTCAATGGCAGAAGTGGTGCAGCGACCCTTTAACTACGCCATCATTGACGAAGTTGACTCGATTTTAATTGACGAAGCCCGCACCCCGCTGATTATTTCAGGACAAGTTGAACGCCCCACAGAGAAATATCTGCAGGCGGCTGAAATCGCTAATGCCCTGCAAAATGAAGAACATTACGAAGTGGATGAAAAAGCTCGCAATGTTCTTTTAAGTGACGAAGGGTTTGCGGAATCAGAGAAACTTTTAGGCGTTACGGATCTCTACGACCCTAACGATCCTTGGGCGCACTATATTTTTAACGCCATTAAAGCGAAAGAATTGTTCATCAAAGACAAAAACTACATCATTTTTGAAGATGAGGTTGTAATCGTTGATGAATTTACGGGCCGCGTACTTCAAGGCCGGCGCTGGAGTGATGGTTTGCACCAGGCCATTGAAGCGAAAGAAGGGGTAGAAATTCAACCAGAAACCCAAACTCTGGCCACCATTACCTATCAAAACTTCTTCTTGCTCTATCCCAAGCTGTCTGGCATGACCGGCACTGCGAAAACCGAAGAAGCGGAATTTGAAAAAATTTACAGCTTAGAAGTCACCGGCATCCCCACCAACCGTTCTGCTGGACGTCGGGATTTGCCCGATGTGGTCTATAAAACCGAAGCCGGCAAATGGGTTGCTGTGGCGGAAGAGTGCGCTGAAATGCACGAAAAGGGACGCCCGGTGTTGGTGGGAACAACAAGCGTGGAAAACTCAGAACAGCTTTCCGTACTGCTGCGTGAGCGCGGCATTCCCCACAACCTACTCAACGCTAAACCAGAGAACGTTGAGCGAGAATCAGAAATTGTGGCCCAAGCTGGACGCAAAGGTGCTGTAACCATTGCCACGAACATGGCCGGTCGAGGCACCGACATCATTCTGGGTGGGAACGCCGACTACATGGCAAGGCTGAAAGTGCGGGAATACTTCATGCCGCTGATCGTGCAGCCAGAAGATGAAAGCAACTTTGGTTCCATGCGCGTCGCCGCAGCCGGTGGCAGAAGCAATGCCCAAGGTTTCGGCACCACAAAGAAAGTCAAAACTTGGAAAGTCTCTCCCCAGATTTTCCCCACTCAACTCTCCCGCGAAGCCGAGCAAATGCTCAAAAATGCTGTGCAGTTTGCCGTGCAAAGCTATGGGGAACGCTCTCTGTCAGAACTAGAGGCAGAAGACAAAGTGGCGGTTGCTTCAGAAAAAGCCCCCACGGATGATCCCGTCATTCAAAAACTGCGGGAAGTTTACAATCTTGTTCGCCAGGAGTATGAACACTACACCAGCCGCGAACACGATGAAGTGGTGAACCTGGGCGGGTTGCACGTCATCGGCACCGAACGCCACGAATCTCGCCGGATTGACAACCAATTGCGGGGACGTTGTGGCCGGCAGGGTGACCCCGGTTCCACCAAATTCTTCCTCAGCTTGCAGGATAACCTGTTGCGGATTTTTGGCGGTGATCGCGTGGCCGGCTTAATGAACGCCTTCCAAGTCGAGGAAGATATGCCCATCGAGTCGAGAATGCTGACTCGTTCCCTCGAAGGCGCTCAGAAAAAGGTTGAAACGTACTACTACGACATCCGTAAACAGGTGTTTGAGTACGACGAAGTGATGAATAATCAGCGTCGGGCGATTTATGCTGAACGCCGGCGGGTGTTAGAAGGTCTTGACCTCAAAGAGCAAGTGATCAAGTATGCGGAAAAAACGATGGATGACATCGTTGAAGCTTACGTGAACCCAGATTTGCCTTCGGAAGAATGGGAACTCAACAAATTAGTTGAGAAGGTGAAGGAATTTGTCTATCTGCTGCGGGATATGGAACCCCAGCAGTTGGAAGACTTGTCGATGGAGGAAATCGAAACTTTCCTGCATGAACAAGTTCGGATCGCCTATGACTTAAAAGAAGCACAGGTTGATCAAATCCAACCTGGTTTGATGCGTCAAGCTGAGAGATTCTTTATCTTGCAACAGATTGACACCCTCTGGCGCGAACACTTGCAACAGATGGATGCTTTACGGGAATCGGTGGGACTGCGTAGCTACGGTCAAAAAGACCCCTTGATTGAATATAAGAGTGAAGGCTACGAACTTTTCCTTGATATGATGACCGATATTCGCCGGAATGTGGTATACTCCCTATTCCAATTCCAGCCGCAGGTGCAGCAGCCGGTGCAAGCCTCCTCGGAGATGGTGTGAAGTAGGGGCTAGGGACTAGGGACGATGGGGAGAATTTTTTATTTCCCAATGCCCTATGCCCCATTCCCCATCCCAAACTTACCTTTTACTGATAAGAGGCATGAGGATCTGGCTGGTAATGCGGCCATCTTCAAGCTGGTAAAAATTTAGCTGTCCGCCCATTTGTCGCATTACCCGCTGGCAAATAACCAAATGTAGACCGGGAGGCTGTTCCAGGCTGGAGGGAACGAGTAAATCGATATCGTGACCGGCCTGTAACTCGCTCAGCAGGAGATTCGGCATTTCCCCAGAATCCGTAATCGACAGCTCTAAACGGTTTTCGTCAAAAGGCCGGCACCAAATATCTATTCTTGCACCCATTTCAGACCGGCGGCACGCTGCCAGCAGCACCTCATAAAGCACCCACTCAATTTTGATCGAGTCACCGCTGACATTGAGATGAGTTTCACTGTGCACCTGAGTCCAAAGTTGACGCTGATGAATGACCCCACCGGCACGATCAAGCGTTCGCCGCATCAAACTGGCAACGGGAATAATTTCACCTTGGGTTTGCAGATGCCACTGTTCCTGTTTCAGCAGATCGCGCATTGATTGAATCGAACTGCCTAACTGCCGCAAAATCTGCTGGAGGCGCATAATCTGCAAGGAACCAAAACTGCCTTTATGATTGCCCAGCTCCGTTAGTTTTTTCACCCCCGACTGCATGGCTCGAAAAAAGTCCTCCAAGCGCCGGTGTTTATACCAATTCAAACATTCCAGCTCTTCTCGCTGCCACTGAAGCGATGAGGTAAGCATCAGGTAACGGCGAGACCAAGCAAGTTGGTTCACTAAAAAAGTCATCGCCCTCACCGCATTGGGTGACCACCGGCGATCTGCCTGATCGGCAACCACCAAAATTCCCGTTGGCTGATGAGCCGGCGAAGTTCGCAGCGCCATCACCAAAATCTGGCCAACTCCCGGCCCATTGAGCCACTGCCTCGTGTCCAAGGGCAAATCGCTTGCTTTCACCTCCAGCGGTTCTGACATTTGCAGCAGCGCCCATTGAACCAGGGCATCCGTTTGGACGGGGACGCCGATCTCGGTATTCAGCGAAAACAAACTATTGGCGATTATCGGCGCAACAATCCGGCCTACAGCTCTCCCCGGCAACCACGTCACCAACGTCACAAGAGGACAGCTCATCACTTGAGCCAACTGCTGCACTCCCAACCGTTCTATCTCCTCCAACGGCAAATGGCCTGATTGCAGCAAATTTGTCAACCCTGATTGAATCATTGTCAGAAGTTGTTGCTGTTGCTCATTAGCGGCTTGTAGCTGCCACTGGTGCAGAATCAGACCAATCTGCTGACTCACCACGGCGATCAATTCTCGCTCTCTATGGCTCCAAGAACGCGTGGTTTCGCTGGCCACCACCAGCAGCCCTTCAATGCCATGACCTGGAGAGGTGCCGCACACCAAAACTGAACGCATCCCCAAATCGAAAAACGCAGAACGCCAAGCCATCAACTTGAAATCTTCGTTCCAATTTTCAATCGCGATCGCTTCGGGACTTTCTTGCAACATCTGAGTGTCTACCTCAGTGAGGGGACTCAGCGGCGTTGATATTGCCCGCCGATTGGCCGGCTGGTTTTGATAGCAGATGTCAAACTGATTGTGTTCAGGGTTGTAGAGAAGCACAAGAAATCGATCAGCCTTGAGGTGTGCTACAAGTTGCTCTCCACAGGTTTTTAACGTGGTCTTCCAGTCATCGTCACTGTAAATCGCATGGGTGACGCCGGCAGTTAAGGCCCGATCCAACTTTGTTTGGTCAAGGGTGGCTTCCATTTGAGACAAAGGAGCAACCAGAGCCAGTAGTTGAGCCGCCCCCCGGACATAGTTTTTCTCTTGTTCCTGCCAAATCCGGGCATCGTTGCCCTCGACTGCCAGAAACCCCAAAATTTCCTTTTGAAACAAAATGGGGGCTGCCAGCAGCGATCTCGCCCGAATCTGCTGCATTAAGCGAGCGGTAATATCCCCTTTGAGGGAGGAATGAGCTTCTCCAATGGAAACAATTTGATCGCTCATTAGCGCTTGATAGAAGCCCCCCAGATCGGACACCATGATGCCTGAGGCTGCTTGATTGTTTTCTCCGAAAGGTGATGTTTTGTGATGATTGCCCACCCTGCGCCAGAAGTAGCGCCGAGTCGGCTCAAACCAGTAGACATTGGTTCGGTTGGGGGCAACAAATTTATGCGTTTCTTCAACGACTGCCTCTAGGCATTGATCCAGGGTGGTGAGGGAACGCAGCCGGGGAAGCAATGCCAACAAGGGCTGTTCCGGATGTTTGGTTTGCCGGCGCTGCCAGTCAATCTCTAGCCGGTAAAAAGCTGCCGCCAGCCCGCCCAAAATGATGGACAGCCGCGCCTTCTCGTGGGCTTTGGGCGAGATGCCCCACAAGTTAGACCCCAGCATGGCAACGCCAAAGCAGCGATCTTTATAACGCATGGGGAAAATTAGCGTGCCTTGGATGCCCAATTGCTGGGCCGCTTTGCGCCACTCTCCAGCCCGCGTTTCTTCTCGCAAATCCGGCACGCCCACAGGTCGTTGTTGGATCACGACCTGCTCTAAAATATCACCGGGAGTGAGGTTAAACCTCTGTTTGAGAATAGAGGCTTCTCCGTTGCCACTGCGCCCTCCCTTGCCTAATAATCGGTGATCGAGGCGATCATAGACGCCAATCCAAAGCAATTGATAGTCAAATGCGATTTCAAGGTATGAGAGGGTAGTTTCAATTAGAACATCGACATTCTCCTCTTCTCGGAGAGTTTGGAGAGTACGCCCCAAGGCAATGAGCTGTTTTTCGTAGGTCGTCTGTTTTTGCTGACCCATCTCAACAAGTTTAGATTTTAGATTTTAGATTTTAGATTGGAGATTGGGGATTGGAAAGATTACTTACCACCCACTACCCATTACCCATTACCCATTACTTGGTCTTTAGTTACTAGCCACCGTGAGGATTGATCTTGGATATTTATCGATCAGGTATACGTCCTGTTTTGTTTTCTGGATTGAATGTTGATTCAGAGTGGTTGCATCATCAGACTATGGATCTGCTGAGCTGGCTTAACCGGCAAGGCGATCACCCACCTGCTAGTTGGATTCAATCACAATTTCAGCGCTCTTGTTGTTTTTCTGACACCCGATTGGAACAAAAATTGTGGGGGCTGAATTTTTCTAATCCCGTTGGTTTAGCCGCTGGGTTTGATAAGGATGGGGTTGCCGCCGGCGTTTGGGCAAGTTTTGGCTTTGGCTTTGCTGAATTGGGAACGGTAACTTTGCAAGCTCAAGCCGGTAATCCCCGCCCTCGATTATTTCGCTTGCCGGCAGATCAAGCTGTCCTCAATCGCATGGGCTTTAACAATCAGGGGGCAGCGGCTATGGCAGCGAGGTTATCTTCTTCCCCTCCTCATTTGCCGGTGGTAGATGACCCCGAAGCAGTGACTGATCGCAACATCCCGATTGGAATTAATCTGGGTAAATCTAAGGTAACACCGCTAGAGGAAGCTGCGGCAGACTATCTTGGTAGCTTTCAGCTTCTCAAAGATTTAGGGGATTATTTTGTGGTGAATGTGTCGTCTCCCAATACTCCCGGACTGCGCTCCCTACAGGATGCCGGCCAGCTTGCCACGATTTTGGACGCTTTGCAACAAGAAAACCAGAACAGTAAGCCGATTTTGGTTAAAATCGCACCGGATCTGGAATGGGAGGCGATTTCACAGGCGATTGAGGTGGCCAAACAGTACCGGCTGGCTGGAATTATTGCGACGAATACCACCATTCGCCGGGATACTTTGAAGACTGAGTTATTATCACAAACAGGGAAATCTGTCAAAGAAGAAGCGGGGGGAATTAGCGGATTCCCGCTCAAACAGCGATCAACAGAGGTGATCCGGTTTATCTGGCAGCAAACTGAAGGACAGTTGGCAATTATTGGCACCGGCGGCGTATTTACTGCTGAGGATGCCTGGGAAAAAATTACAGCCGGTGCGAGTTTATTGGAAGTTTACACGGGTTTTGTTTATGAGGGACCCTGGATGGTGCGCCGAATTCTCGCCGGCTTGCTGCAAAAGTTGGAGGAACGGGGGTTGGGTAATATTTCTGAAGCGGTTGGATTGGAAGGGGGGAAGGGTTAGGGGGAGACAAACCTCTGGCTTGTTTAACTTGTTGCATCCTGAAATAAGAAGCCTGAGTCTGCTAAAACATAAAGGTTCAATGCTGCTGTCATTCTAGATTTATGCTGCATAAAAGGTTTCTCCTTCGCCGGCGCTTTTTCTTCGTGCTGTTAGGATTGGGTGCGGCGCTGACACCACTGATGTTGAACTACTATGTCAATGCTGTGACTAGCAGCCGGCGCTACACGGATATTTCTCAAGTGCCTGAAGAGGATGTGGCGGTTGTTTTTGGGGCAGGTGTGTGGGAGGATGGTAGCCCGACGCCGATGCTGGCTGATCGGGTACAAGCTGCAGTGGATCTCTACAAAGAAGGGCGGGTTCGCAAACTCTTGATGACTGGCGATAACAGCAGCGAAGATTATAACGAAGTGAAAGCGATGCAGGAATACGCTGCTGAACGCGGAGTGCCGGCTAAGGATATTCAGTTGGATTATGCCGGTTTTAGCACTTATGAAAGCTGCTATCGGGCGAAGGAAATTTTTGGGGTGAAACAGGCTGTTTTAATTACGCAAAGTTACCATTTGCCGCGTGCGGTTTACACTTGCCGGCAGCTAGGTGTGGATGCTGTTGGCTTAGGAACGCCCGATTGGGAAAAATATCGAGATCGCTCAATGATGCGCTATGCCGGGCGTGAGGTGTTGGCTGTAATTAAGGCGCTATGGGAGGTTCATGTTACTCGTCCAGAACCTACTTTTTTGGGTCCATTTGAGGGAATTAAGTGAGGTGTTGTGGGAAGTTGTATAAGAGTTTTTTAACCACAGATGCACACAGATAAACACAGATGTAGGCATAGCCTGTGGTTAGGTAGAGGCAGATAATTTGATGGTTTTTGGGATAGGAACATTGCCTGTTGGGGCTTTTTTTTAGTGAGTGAGTTTTGTATTTAACGGGCATAATATTTAGCTGTTCATAAACATAATAGGAAAGTAAATGGCTCTTTATCTCGATTCGGCAATTATTAGTGAAGCTCAATCTGCTAGCAAATTGGGGTGGGTTACTGGTATTACGACGAACCCGACTCTTTTAGGTAAAAGTGATTTAGCGCCGGCAGAAACGCTTAAGCAATTGAAAGCGATTATTTCTGGAGAGTTGTATTACCAACTCACGGCTTCTGATTTTGATGGCATGGTGGCGGAAGGAAAGGCGGCATTTGAATTGATCGGTGAGCAAACTGTGTTGAAGGTGCCGGCAACTGAGGTGGGTTTTCGGGTTGTGGCGTCTCTTTCACCGAATATACCTTGTTCGGTTACAGCAATTTATAGTCCAGCGCAGGCGGTTGTGGCAAAAGAAGCAGGGGCGAAATACGCGATCGCTTATGTTAATCGTGCTACTCGGCTGTTGGGGGATGGGGTGGCTTTGGTGCGAGATATGGCGAGTGTGTTAGCAGGCAGTCAGACAAAAATTTTAGCAGCGAGTGTAAAATCTCCAGAAGAAGCGGTGGCGACATTACAAGCAGGGGCGCATCATTTAACTTTACCGATGCCGGTTTTGCTGGCAATGGCAACTCATGAATTATCGCAGCAAACTGTTGATGAGTTTGCTAACAATGGACGCGGCATTTTGGGATGAAAGTGTGCCGGTGATTGAAGTTACAGCGCTTTTGAGAGATATGAGGTACACTCAAGGGAACATTAAAGGTATTGAGAATCATAATGAAACCGTACTCAGTAGATTTGCGAGAAAAAATAGTCAATGCTTACGAC